>CAMWSU010000009.1 GCA_947176965.1 uncultured Lachnospiraceae bacterium
TCCGACTGTTCGTCAGTTAAAGGAATATTATAATAACCGTTTTTTAAGGGAGAACGATTACAGTCAAAGGTCATGCTGTTGTTAATCGTAACATGTACGGGAATCCTTCCCACATTATCCTCACATATCTCCCATACATTAAAAGGAATGGTAATGTATTTCATTTCATTTTCATTTAAAAACTTACCCTCAAAAATATACTCCATAGCAAATACCTCTCTTAAATTAATATAACAACTCGGACAATAGCCAAACTGTTATCTTTGATTATAACAAGATAGAAAAGCAAGTTCCAGTATATTTCATAAATTTTCCTTATATTACTGTGTTGATTTTTGTTGATTATTGTTTAGAATATTATTAATATAGTTATATATACATATTACTAATGATTACAAAGGGGGTAACAAACAAAATGGATATGGAATTAATAATTGCAATTGCCATAATAGCAGCTGTCCTTCTGGTTCTTTTATTAGCCAGCGGATATGTAAAGGCTCCGCCGGATATTGCCTTTATTATTTCAGGCTTTAAAAAAGAGCCTAAAATCTTAATCGGACGGGCCGGCATCAGGATTCCTTTTTTGGAGAGGAAGGATAACCTGATTGTAAAACAGATCAGTGTTGATATTAAAACCAACGGTTACATACCTACACTGGATTTTATCGGCGTCGATATTGATGCCGTTGCCAAAATCAGGGTAAAAACCGATGAAGAAGGCATTAAGCTGGCAATGAAGAACTTCCTGAATATGCGGGAGGAACAGATTGTAGTAGCGTTGACCGATTCCTTACAGGGTAACATGCGTGAGATTATCGGTACGGTAAAATTAAAAGAGCTGTGTACAGACCGTAAGAAATTCGGTGATGAGGTTCAGGGAAAGGCCCAGAACGATATGAATGCCTTGGGTATTGAGATTATTTCCTGTAATATTCAGAGAATTGATGATGAAAAGGGTCTTATTGTTGCTTTAGGTCAGGACAACATGTCCCAGATCCAAAAGGACGCTTCCATTGCAAAAGCCCAGGCGGACAGAGATGTTGCCATTGCAGAGGCTGAAGCAAAGAAGGCTGCTAATGAGGCAGAGGTTCTTGCCAATACGGATATTGCTACAAGACAGAATGAGCTTCGTATCAAACAGGCAGAGCTTAAGAAAATGTCTGATATTAAGCAGGCAGAAGCGGATGCGGCGTATGAGATTCAAAAAGAGGAACAGCGTAAGACGATCGAGATCACGACGGCGAACGCGGATATTGCGCGTCAGGAGCGGGAGATCGAGTTAAAGCAGAAAGAGGTTGCCGTTAAGGAGCATGCGCTTGAGGCGGAGGTCAAGAAGCAGGCGGAAGCGGATCGTTACGCGGCACAGCAGAGAGCGGATGCAGCGCTTTATCAGAGGCAGAAGGAAGCGGAAGCAAAGCAGTTTGAAGTGCAGCATGCCGCAGAAGCAAGACAGTTCGAGATCGAGAGAGAAGCGCAGGCAAGAAAAGCACAGGCAGAAGCGGAGCGCTACGCGAAGGAGCAGGAGGCAGAAGGTATCCGCAAAGTCGGAGAGGCAGAGGCAGCCGCAATCCAGGCGAAGGGACTTGCCGAGGCGGAGGCGATGGAAAAGAAAGCCGAAGCGTATGCGAAGTATAATAAGGCTGCCGTGGCGGAAATGATGATTCAGGTATTGCCCGAGGTAGCGGCGAAGATTGCCGAGCCCCTTGGACAGATCGATAAGATCACGATCATCGGCGGGGAAGGAAGCGCAAACGGCGTGGAGCAGGTTGCGGGAAATGTGCCTGCTGTGATGGCAAAACTGTTTGAGAGCATGAAAGAGACGACGGGCATTGACTTAGCCGAGATCGTCAAGGCGGACAGCTACGACGCGAAGGTGAACCGCAACGTGAACCTCACAGGCCTTGACGACGTTCATGTAGTTGTGGAACCGAAAGAAACATTATAGCCCCATTGCGTGACAGATCAGATATAAAAGACCGAGATGAACGGGGTAGAATGCGTAAAAAACATATTTCAGATTTAATCCGCGCTGCCCGTTATATTTGGAGATCGGAATGAGCATGAGGAATGCCGTGGCTTCCGAAACGTCCATGAGTGTCAGGCAGATACAACCTGCAAGCATGGATATTACGGGGCGTTTGCGGAATGCATACATCAGAGCGATCGTGATGACGCCCATGCCGCCATAGTCGGTCATGAGCCGATCGGCGGCATATGCTGCAAAGCAAAGGATCGTAAGATCCGCACCGATGATCTGAGCCCGTAAAAGCCCGTGCTTTTTGGAAATGAGAATCAGAATCAGCGCGGTAACGGCGGCATAGATGCCGGCGCATAGTATCCAATATTGAAATGCGCTCAGCCCCGGATCGAGAAAATCACCAAGCAGCGCATAGGTAATATCATCGAGCAGGAGGCTGCCGTAGCCGCCGACACAGACAATGCCGGTGATCAGACAGATTATGCCCGGCACACCGCCCCCGCGCCGCTCGAGGCGTTCCTGAAAAAAGGAAAAAGCGCACATTGCGAGCAGACCGAGGAACAGGGTAAAGAATACGTTCTGATAGCCTGCATAAAACCATTTCCCGCGAAAAGCGAAATCAAAGGGGATCTCGGAGACGAGGGCAAACAGAAACAGACGCAGCGCGTATTTGATGCGGTTGTGCGTATGTAGGAAGCCCTCCACAAGCAGGAAACAGAAAATAGGAAAACCAAAGCGGCCGATCAGACGCATTGCCATATAGGAGATATAAAGAAGCTTGTGTCCGGCGATCCATGCCGGCATCAAATCGGTATTTGACATGACGAGCATGTAACCCTCGCGCATCATTATGCGTTCCAAGATGACAGCGGCAGTGTGGTCGATCAGCATGGCAATGATGGCGATCAGCTTGATCGTGCTGCCGGTGAATCCTTTTTTGGCAGGGGCTCCTGCTGTTGTGGAATTTGCAGTAGTCATGATAAAACTCCTTGTTGTGTAGATTTGTCCGATGGGAGCATCCCGATGGGAGAATCCCATTGTATACGGGTGATATTATTCTATAACAATCAAAGAAACAGGTCAATCATTGAGATGAAATAAAAAGGACGGAGGGTATTTTTTATGGAACAACAGTATCGAAAGATGCATTTGGGTAAGGCGGCATGCGGGCTCGACTTAGGAGACGGCAGCGAGCGCGCGGAGTATGTGAATCAGGATTATATTTTATGGAAGCTGAAACGGCCGCACCGCTGCGTCAACATCATGTATACGCTGTATCCGCACGATGAACAGTGGCCGCAGCGTATCAGCGAGGCATGTAAGGACATGGAGATTCATTTTCAGTGGGATTATCCGTATGATGATTATTTCCCGTATGGGGTGGACGGGCAACCCTTTGAGCAGATGAGGGATATTCGCAGGCATGGACAGGACGTGCTGTTGACGCTGACCGTGGACTGCGGGCTTTCGGATGACGAGCTGCGCGCGGTCGCACGCGACTTGCGGCAGTTCGGCAGAATGCGCATCCGTATCAATCATGAATGCACGGGGGACTGGTTTACGCACAATAAGCGTTACAGCTTTGAGGAGATCGGACAGTTTTTTGTGCGCTTTGACCGTATCATCAAAGAGGAAGCGCCGAACGTGCAGACAATCCTCTGTGCGGGATTTTTGAAGGATGACGGCTCGGAGATGGAGCAGGAGAAAGCGCTCATAGACGCGTACAAGGCAGCGGATATCTGGTCGGCGGACCGTTATCTTGCGCTCCATTACGGCTGGCCCTACGACATTGCGGAGGCCGGCGGCGGAAAATATACCGCGACAAGTGTGGATTATACATTTGAAGCATACAAAAAGACGGCGGCATATTTGACGAAGCTTTGCGGTGCAAAGCCGATGACGACGGCGGAGTTTAACGTGGACGGCGATGTGACCGGAGCGGCAGAGCAGGGCGAGGCGGTGAAGCGTTTTGTATGGAGAGTGCGCGACGAGAAGGCGGATTGGTTTCAGGGCATTTCGATGTATCAGTTTCGTGACAGGGGAAGGCTTGGCTTGGAGCAGGAAGACCCGAACAACAAGGCGGTCGGCATTGAACAGCCGCTGTTAAAGGATTATCAGGAGATTCTTGCAGACCCGTATTTTAATCCGGTCATGACTGCGGGAGAGCAGGCGCAGTTCCCTGCAATGCTGCGTTGGGGCGGCTCGGAGGATGCGGACGGAATCTGCGTTCCGATCACGTTTGAGAAGCAGCCGGACTTCTGTGAGATCACGATCGAGGATGAGATCGGCATGATGATTGAAGTAAACGGACGCTGGTTTTATAAAGCGCCCGCGACGAAGACGATCGATCTGATGCCGGCATTTTGGGAGAATCCGGTTGCGGCAGGTCAGACGGTCACCGTATCCATGTTTGCGCCGCCTGCGGACGGCATCAATCCCGTGACGGACAAAGAGGACTGGGCGACGAATTATTATGCGGAGTTAAAGAGCGCGCCGCAGTTTAGAATCCGCTATGAAGTACCGGGCAAGGTCGGGTGATAAGAAGAGGAGCGAGTGTATGCGCAAAAAAGGAGCGTCTGCCGTGACGGTGATCGGCGGAAGCGATGGGCCCACCAGCATTTTTTTGGCGGGCGGAGGAAAAACAAAAGAGAAGAATCTGTACCGCAGATGGAAGATGACGTATCACAATATCAGGCGGAAGCGGAAGCGTGCGAGAGCGGCAAGGAGCATTCGGCCCGGCGCGCACAGCATGGACGAGCTTACGGCATACATGATCGAACGCTACGGCGCGGTCGAGGTGCCGCATGATGATGCGACCTATCTTGAGAATTGCAAAAACATGCGGGTGGCGCTTGCAATGAAGTATCATCCGGAGCTGGTGGGGGAAAGGCCCCAAAAGCCGGACGCAGAAGCGTTACAAAAGATGGGGGAAGAGGAACGGAAGCAGGTATTAGAGAAGTTCATGGAGGAGTGCACGCGCATGCAGGAGCGTGCCGCTGCGCTGGCGGAGAATAGGGTGCCGATGGACTATCGCTGTTATGAGATCACGCCGGGCGAGTGGAGCAGGGTACATATCGAGCTGGAAAAAGAACATGGTCTTTTGATGGGCGGATGCAGTGCGTCAAATATGCGCCGCCACGGAGGAAAGCGGCTCATGAGGCAGGCGCAGGGCATCATGGCGGATATTCACCGCTATTACGGCGTGACCGAGGAGGACATCCGGCAAAAAAACGAGCGGTATAAGGACTTGCTCGTCGTGCTGACGGAAGCGATGTAGAAAAAGAGGGACAGTGCATACGCGTTTTGCGATGCGCTGTCCCTGTTATAGTTTAGGAGACAAACAGCATACCCACAATCCGAACGAGCAGGGCGGCGAGCCATGCGATCACGCATTGTCCGATGACGACGGCGCATGCCCATTTCACGCCGAGCTCCCGCCTGACAGCAGCGATCGCCGCAACACAGGGGGTATAGAGCAGACAGAATACGAGCAGCGAAGCGGCGTTAACCGGTGTCAGTAGTCCATACAGCAAGGCTTCAGAAGGAATGAGAACGGAGAGTGTTGCCACAACGCTTTCTTTTGCCATAAAGCCGGTGATCAGTGCCGTCGAAATACGCCAGTCCCCAAAACCGAGCGGCGTAAAAACCGGCGCGATCAGTCCCGCAAGAAGCGCGAGCATGCTCTCCTGCGAGTCGGAAACCATATTAAAGTGCAGGTTGAACGTCTGCAAAAACCAGATCACAATCGTGGCGATAAAAATGACCGTGAACGCCCGCTGCAGGAAATCTTTTGCTTTGTCCCACAAAAGCTGCATGACGTTTTTGAAGCCGGGCAGACGGTAGTTGGGAAGCTCCATGACAAACGGGACGGGTTCGCCGCGGAACAGGCTGTTTTTCATGATAAGTGCAGCGAGAATGCCGACCGCGATGCCGCCGAAATAGAGCAGGATCATGACCAATCCGCCGAAACGGGGAAAAAACGCCGCGGTAAAAAAGCCGTAGATCGGCAGCTTGGCGGAGCAGCTCATAAATGGCGTGAGCAGGATCGTCATTTTGCGGTCGCGCTCGGATGAGAGCGTCCGGCTTGCCATAACGCCGGGAACCGTGCAGCCGAAACCGATGAGCATCGGCACGATGCTGCGCCCGGAAAGTCCGATCTTGCGCAATAGTTTGTCCATCACAAAAGCAACGCGCGCCATGTAGCCGCTGTCCTCCAGCATGGATAAAAAGAAAAACAGTGTTACGATGATCGGCAGAAAACTTAAGACGCTGCCGACGCCGTTAAAAATGCCGTCGATGAGGAGCGAATGTAGGGCCTGATTGACGTGACCCGCCGTGAGCGCGGCATCGGTGATGCCGGTCAGCCAGTCAATGCCCATAGCGAGCAGATTTTGGAGTCCTAAGCCGATAACATGGAACGTCAAAAAGAACACGAGCGCCATGATGCCGATAAACGCTGGGATGGCAGTATATTTTCCGGTCAGGAAGCGGTCGATCTTACGGCTTCTGATATGTTCCTTACTCTCACCGGCCTTGATGACCGTTTCGCTGCATATTTTTTTTATGAAATGAAAACGCATATCCGCAATGGCGGCTGCGCGGTCAAGTCCGCGTTCTTTTTCCATCTGTACGATGACATGCTCCAGCATATCTAACTCATTTTCATCTAGGGCAAGTGCGTCGAGGATATTTTGATCTCCCTCAACAATTTTGGACGCGGCGAAGCGGATCGGGATCTCTGCGTTTTTGGCGTGATCCTCTATCAAATGCATGATGCCGTGGATGCACCGGTGCACGGCGCTTCCTTCGTCGTCGGCGCTGCAAAAATCCATGCGCTGCGGACATTCCTGATATTTGGCGACATGGATGGCGTGCTCGATCAGCTCGTGGATGCCTTCGTTTTTGGCTGCGGAGATCGGCACGACGGGAACACCGAGTGCTTCCTCCATCTCATTGATCAGGATGGAACCGCCGTTTTCGCGCACTTCGTCCATCATATTGAGTGCAACCACCATGGGAATGTTTAGTTCCATAAGCTGCATTGTCAGGTAGAGGTTCCGTTCGATGTTGGAAGCGTCCACGATATTGATGATGCCCTTCGGCTTTTCCTTCAGGATGAAGCCCCGTGTTACAAGCTCCTCATTGCTATAGGGAGACATGGAATAAATACCGGGGAGATCGGTGATGAGTGTATTCGGGCAGCCTTTGATGACGCCGTCCTTTCGATCCACCGTGACGCCGGGGAAGTTGCCGACGTGCTGATTGGAGCCCGTTAAGCGGTTAAACAGCGTGGTCTTTCCGCAGTTCTGGTTTCCCGCGAGCGCGAAGGTGAGCGTTTCGGAATCGGGAAGGGGGTGTTCCTCCTCCTTGCTGTGGTATTTGCCGCCTTCGCCGAGACCGGGGTGCGGAATGGGCTTATTGTTTCGTTCTTTTTGTACCTGTTCCGATGCTGGCGACGCTTCGGTGATCGTGATCTGCGCGGCATCGGCTAGACGCAGCGTCAGCTCGTAGCCGTGAAGCAACAGCTCCATCGGGTCGCCCATCGGGGCGAATTTGACCAAGGTCACCTCTGCGCCCGGAATCAAGCCCATATCGAGAAAGTGCTGCCGCAGCGCGCCCTCCCCTCCGACGGAAAGGATAACGGCGGATTTTCCGATTGCCAAGTCTTTGAGTGTCATGAGAAAGTCTCCTTCGGCGTATGTATCTTAGTTTGTATCATGTAAATTGTGTTTCTTTCATGTATAGCAGCAGGGAAAAAGCAGAACGCCGCCAGATAAATTTTCATTTATTGTAGCACATTGGGGTGGGGATAGCCATATCATTGTTAAAGGAATAAATAAAAACCCCTGAGACAATCATATGTTGTCTCAGGGGCGTATCAAGTCATATGTCAGAATTGTGTTAAGGTGTTGCGGGACTAAAACTGTGGGAAGGAAGAGAGTCATCCTTCAATACATCATCGTTGGGAACGATAGTGAAGGTTTCTTCGATAATGACATCAACTTCATTGGATGAATCTTGTGAGTAGGAGGCAGCACCGTCATCACCTGAATGAAACTCGTGCAGTGTGTCCGGAGCTGTTACGGGATCAGTGTCAAAAATAAAGGATTCAACGATTACATTATCTGATGAATCTTTTTTGAAGGAAAATATAGAGAAGCCGCATAATATAAAGAGGCAGACTATAACAAATGAAGATACGGCGATCATGACTTTTTTATTTTTATTCATAGGAATACCTCACTTTCGGGGATAGTAAATGAAATATTCAATAACAAGAAAAGTATAGTTTAATATTCCGAGCCTGTCAATATATTTGTAGATATGTTTTATTTTTTCTAAATTTTTGAAAATATTTCTGAAAAATACTTGCAATATGGTATGGGGAGAAGTTACTATAAAGATGATTCTTCATAAATCAATCATTATATATAGGAACGGGTGAAGAGTGATGGAAGAAAAGAAGACAATACTCATAGCAGACGATGCGGATATTAACCGCGAGATATTAAAGGAAGTCTTTAAGGAGCAGTTTTGTATCCTTGAGGCGGTGGACGGCGCGCAGGCGATCGAGATTCTGGATGCCAGACATGATGAGATCGTGATGCTGTTCCTTGACCTGATGATGCCGAAAAAGAACGGCTTGGAGGTCATGGAGCATATGACGGAAAAAGGCTATATGGATCGGATTCCCGTTATTATGATCACGGGAGAGGCGACGGCGGATTCCGACTTAAAGGCGTACGAGTACGGAGCGTCGGATATTATTTACAAGCCGTTTAACGCGAAGGTCGTTATGCGCCGTACATTAAACGTGCTGGAGCTGTTCGAGAAGCGTATCGACATGGAGGCAAAGCTGGAGGAGCGGACGAATAAGCTTGTCCAAATGCAGAAGCGGCTGGAAAAGAATAACGAGTTTTTGATCAATGCACTAAGCTCCGTTGTCGAGTTCAGAAGCTTAGAGTCGGGCGAGCATATTAAGAGAGTGAAATATTTTACGCGGATCTTGATGAATTATATGATGAAATTTCATCCGGAATACGGTTTGACCAAGGAGCAGGTTAGTCTGATCGTCAATGCGTCCGCACTGCATGATATTGGAAAGATCACGATTCCCGACAGTATTTTGTTAAAGCCCGGAAAGCTGACCTCGACAGAGTTCGAGCAGATGAAGAAGCATACGACGAACGGCTGTGACCTTCTAGAGCGGTTTAAGCAGGAGGAGAGCGAATTTTATAAGTATTGCTATGATATCTGCCGCCACCACCATGAGCGCTATAACGGCAAGGGTTATCCCGACGGCTTAAAGGGCGAGGAGATTCCGATTTGGGCGCAGGTCGTATCCATTGTGGATGTATATGACGCCTTGGTGAGCAAGCGTGTTTACAAGATGGCATATCCGGCGGAGGAAGCCGTTCACATGATACATAACGGAGAGTGCGGAGAGTTCTCGCCGAAGGTAATGCATTGCTTTGATATGGCAAAGGACGATCTGTTTGAGATCGGAGAGGGAATTTCGTATGTGGATGCCGCTACCGCAATGACGCGGCTCACGGACACTGCGTTGTAAGGATCGTGTGACGAATAAAATAACAGCCTGATACGGAATCGGGAGAAGATTCTGTATCGGGCTGTTTTCATGTTATGAGGGGAAACGCGGGTTAGGTCAACTGCAGAACTTCGGTTTCGATTTTTTTTAATTCATCGAGTGATAGTGCCGGAACACAGTCCGCGATTTCATCAAGCGACATTTTTCCCTTTTTAATTAATTTTTCGGCCGTTTCTCTTGCGGTTTCTTTTGCGGTCTTTTTTGCTGTGCTGTCTTCAATATCCTTTGTATAAGCCTTCAATATCTGCTCGTCATCAAATAATGTCATCATCATATCCACAACCTCCTGTTCCTTACTTTCCAAGTATTCTTTAAGAATATCCCGATCTTTACAGATACGAATGGTTTCAGTTATTGCCTGTTTCGTATTTCCATATTGTGTTCTCTGTTCATTATATACTTTAGAGAAAATGATATACTGCCCGATAATATCTTCTTTGGTTTCTTGATATAAGACTTTTACTTCTGCGTCAATGGCAATCTTTGCACCATCAAAAAATTCTTTTGAAAGCGATATGGTTTCGGGAATATTTTTTCGGTCACCGGTAAATATGACATACAGTTCAGGCGTGGGCATATTCACTTTTTTGCTTCCGTATAGGTTTTGATTGGTACGTTTAAAGTAATCATGATAAGTCTGTATCAGATACATCAGCGCCCGAATGATGATATTGAGAGTCCATGTAGACTGACTTTCCACCAATACCATTAGCCGATCGCCTACAGAAAAACCGAGGTCGTTATAGTCTGCATCAATTAGTACATGCTTGATCGTAACATCTTTTATTTCTTCTTCTGTTACATTGTTATCTTCCGGATGGAGTGCCTGATATAATTGGAGCAGGTATTTTTTGTCCTGAAATAAACTTGTGAATACACTGTCCTTTATCTTGCGTTTTGGAATGCTCTCTGCCATTTTATGTCCTCGTTTCTGAAAATATCAGCAAATCAAAATTATATAGATTATTTCTGCTGACATGTTAAGTATACAAAAAAAAATATATACTTACAATAAAATTCATATGAAAATCTGCGCCAATAATATCCTGTTATAACAAAAAACAAATAACAACCTGCATGTTATGTGATTGACGGCTTGGTACGGCTTTGATAAAATAGAAATAATAAGGGAGGGTATTTCGGTGAAGCAGGTTAAATGGGATGATAGATATAAGCTTGGTGTGGAGGTGCTCGATAAAGAGCATAAACAGCTTTTCGCAACGATGGATCGACTCTTAAAGCTCAGCGAGAACGAAGAAAAAAGCGAGTGGGCATGCCGGGAAGGAGTGAAATATCTAAAAAATCACTCTCTGGAGCATTTTGAGCATGAGGAAAGCTATATGGAGTCGATCGGCTACAGTGAGTATGCGGTACATAAACGTCTGCATAATGATTTTCGCAATAATACGCTGCCGGCGCTTGAGAAAGAGATGGAGGAGTCCAAATATTCTATGGATTCCATCCGGCATTTTTTAAGTGTTTGTATCGGCTGGGTAGTCGGGCATACGCTGTCGGAGGATTTGGCGATCGGGGGAAAAAAGAACAGTAAATGGCTCGAAATTCCGCAAGAAAAAGAGCAGGAGATCATGGAGCAGGATATTATTCAGCTGCTGCAGGAGCTGTATCGGCTGGATGCGAGAATGATCAGCAGTCAGTATGCCGGAGAGAATTTCGGAAAAATGATCTGCTGCCGTTTTACTTATCGTGGCGAGGAGAAGCAAAAATGGGAGATCACGCTTGTTTATGAAGAAAAGCTTTTGCTGAAGATCGTGGGGGCAATCTTTAATACGGAATATAAAAAAGTGGACGAAATGGTGATCAATATCGGCAGGTACCTTTCCAAGCAGTTTATGGAACGGGTAAAGGAAAGTTTCCCGGCGCTGGCTTCGTTTACATTGGAAAAAGAAAATCTGCTGACCCATGAGCAGCTTGTGGATTCCTTTGAACGCACGCAGCCTGCCTGCAGCCTGCTGTTTGATACGGGCGAGGGCTATTTTGCGTTCTGCGCGGTATCCGCCGAGCTTGTCCGCGGAAAGAGCGCGACCGGCATCAACCACGAAAATGCAATGGATGCGGTGAAACAATATCTGGTGAAAGAGAATGATTCATGGAAACATCAAAAGAAAAAAATTCTGGTCGTGGATGATTCGGATTTTATACGGGGCAAGATCGTGGAGCTTTTTGCGGATGATTATGAGGTGACGGAGGTCGCCTCCAGTTTGACCGCAATTCAAAGTATTACGGTAAACAGACCGGATCTGGTTCTCTTAGATTATGAAATGCCTGTCTGTGACGGAAGGCAGACCTTGGAAATGATTCGTTCGGAAAAGGCGACGGCGAACATTCCGGTTATTTTTCTGACCGGAAGAGGCGACAGAGAGAGCGTGAAAAAAGTGATGGAGCTAAAGCCGGAAGGTTACCTTCTAAAGTCGATGCCGGAGGACATGATCAAAAAGGGCGTGGCTGATTTTTTTGCAGGTATAGGATAAAAAGTGATAGGTAAAAAAACGAAACGGGGAAAACTGATTTTTTTCAGCTTCCCCGTTTTTCATGCAAGAAAAAAGCCCTAGAACCCGCATAAATGCAAGCCCTAAGACTTCCCGTGCACCGCCAGGGGCTCGAACCCTGGACACCCTGATTAAGAGTCAGGTGCTCTACCAACTGAGCTAGCGGTGCGTCTTGTTTTCTGACAGCGGAAACTGTGCAGAGCGCTTTTAAGTTGTTTACAACGCAAGAGTTATTATAGTATAATGCTTTTTGTTTGGCAAGCTTTTTTTTCAAATTTTTCAAAAAACAGGAAATAAAGGATATTTCAGGTAGCAAAATCAGGCAAAATGGAGGAAAAACGGATGATACGGGAAAGAATCAAAGCGCTGCAGGAACTGATGAGCGAGCGGGGGATCGATTATTATGTCATTCCCTCGGACGATTACCACAGCTCGGAGTATGTACATGAGTATTTTAAGTGCAGGGCGTACATGTCGGGATTTACCGGTTCGGCGGGAACTCTGATCGTGGGTAAAGACAGCGCGGGTCTGTGGACCGACGGCAGATATTTTCTGCAGGCGGAGGAGCAGCTGAAGGGCAGCGGGATCGTGCTTTATCGATCAGGTGAAAAAGGTGTCCCGACGATAACAGAATACCTTACGGATGCGTTAGCGGACGGCGGCGTGCTTGGATTTGACGGGCGCGTCATCACAAAATCGTTTGTGGACAGACTGTTTGCATCGCTGAATGAGCGCAAGCGGGGAGCGTCTGATTCGGTGACGCTCCATTATGATGAGGACTTGGTTGACAAGGTGTGGAAGGACCGCCCGGTGCTTGCTGCGGAGCCTGCGTATGAGCTGGACGTTTGTTATGCCGGCGAGAGCCGTGCGGATAAGCTTGCACGTGTCCGCGCCGAGCTTGCAAAGCGGGAGGCGGACTGTCTGATCCTGACAAGCTTGGATGACATTGCATGGCTGCTCAATATCCGGGGCGGCGACGTTGCGTATAATCCGGTCGTGCGTTCTTATTTTCTGTTGGAAAAGGATGGCGGTATTTTATACGTGGATCAAAAAGCATGCCCGCCGGAACTGACCGCCTCACTCGAAAATGACAATATCGTCATAAAAGAGTATCATGCGATCTATGACGATGTGCGGGCACTTGCGGACGGCACGGTCGTACAGTGGGACGAACAGGTAGTCAATTATGCGCTGATCCAAAAACTGAATCCCGGGTGTACGGTCGTTCCTTATGAGAACCCGACGCTGCTCTTTAAGGCGTGCAAAAATCCGACCGAGGTAGAAAATATGCGCAAAGCGCATATAAAGGACGGTGTGGCGCTGTGCAAGTTCCTTTGCTGGCTGGATAAGGCCGTCCCGGAAGGAAATGTGACAGAGATGTCAGCGGCGGAAAAGCTCGAGGAGTTTCGCTGTGAGCAGGAGAATTACCGGGGACAGAGCTTTGAACCGATCATCGGCTATGGTGCGCACGGTGCGATCATTCATTACAGTGCGACAGAGGAGAGCAATGTGACATTAAAGCCGGAAGGCTTTGTACTCATGGATACAGGCGGGCAATACCTGGAAGGCACGACCGACGTGACGAGAACCGTTGCACTCGGGGAGCTGACGGACGAACAAAAGAAGCATTTTACGGCGGTCTTAAAGGGAAACCTGAATCTGGCGTCAGCGGTATTTATGGAGGGAACGACGGGCTTAAATCTTGATTTTTTGGCGAGAAAGGCGCTGTGGGAGATGGGGCTTGATTATCGTCACGGCACGGGGCACGGTGTCGGATATTTCCTGAATGTCCATGAGGGACCGAATGCGTTCCGCTTAAAAGCGGCAACAGGAAGGGAGACGAAAACGCCGTTCGTGGAAGGCATGATCACATCGGACGAGCCGGGCGTGTATTTTGACGGTCAATACGGGATCCGTTTGGAGAATCTCGTTGTCTGCTGCAAAGACCGTATGACGGAGTACGGGCAGCTTCTGCGCCATGAATATCTGACGATGGCACCGTTTGACTTGCGCGCGGTGGAGCCGTCGATGCTGACGGGAGCGGAAAAGGCGGCGCTGAACGCCTATCATAAAAAGATTTATGATACGATCAGCCCGATGTTAGATAAAGAAGAACAAGAATGGCTTGCACAGGCGACGGCGGAAGTGTGAGAAGAAAATCTAACGCTCACAGCAAAGGCTGTTTCGCGAAGATTTTCTACGGTTCCGCGAAGCGGAACCTTTCTCACACCGAAGAATGCCTTGAAAAACAGGCATTCTTCGCATGGATTTAAGAGAGGAAAAACCATGATTTTTGACACGCATGCACATTATGATGACAGTGTGTTTGACGCAGACCGCGATGAGCTGCTTCGGGGGATGGCGGAAAACGGGATCGGCACGATCGTCAATATCGGGGCGGATATCAAAACGAGCGCGGCAACGGTGGCGCTGACGGAGCGTTATCCTTTTCTATACGGGGCGGTGGGGGTGCATCCGTCTGAGACGGATGCGCTGACGGAGCGCGATATGGAGCAGCTGAAAAGCGACTGCGCGCATCCGAAGATCGTGGCGGTCGGGGAGATCGGGCTGGATTATCATTATCCCGATACGAACCGGGAGCTTCAGCAGCGCTGGTTTGTGCGTCAGCTTGCACTGGCAAGGGAAGTGCAGCTTCCGGTCGTGATCCATTCGCGGGATGCGGCGAATGATACGATGCAGATCATGAAAGAGCAGCATTGCGAGGAGATCGGCGGCGTTGTTCATTGTTTTTCCTATTCAAAGGAGCTTGCGCTGCAATACGTGGACATGGGATTTTATATCGGTGTCGGAGGCGTGATCACATTTTCGAATGCCAAAAAGCTTGTGGAGGCGGTGAGGGCGGTTCCGCTGGAGCGTATCGTGCTGGAGACGGACGCGCCGTATCTTTCGCCGGCGCCGGAGAGGGGCAGCCGCAACCATTCGGGAAAGCTTTGGTTTGTGGCGGAAAAGCTTGCTGATCTGAAAGGTGTGACGGTGCAGGAATTGATCCGTATCACAGAGGAGAATGCCCGCAGGCTTTACCGCATCTGACGCTTGTTTTTTACGGAATAGGATCCCACCGCAGGGTGATATGCCGTCTGAGAAGGCATATCCGGAAAGGAGAATGCTGCAATTATGGCAGATCTTGGCGATCCGCAGAACACGATCGCGGTTTTGCAGAAATATCAATTTCATTTTCAAAAAAAATTCGGACAGAATTTTCTGATCGACAAGCGTGTGCTCGGGCGGATCATGGATGCGGCCGAAATCGGGAAAGATGACTGCGTGATCGAGGTCGGCCCGGGTATCGGGACGATGACGCAGTATCTTGCAGAACGGGCGAGGGAAGTTGTGGCAGTCGAGATCGACAAAATGCTCATTCCGATCTTGGAGGATACGCTTTCCGCGTACGGCAATGTGACCGTGTTAAACGAGGATATTCTCAAGGTGGATATTGGCGCGCTCGTGCAGGAAAGAAATCACGGGCAGCCCGTTAAGCTTGTGGCGAATCTCCCCTATTATATCACGACGCCGATCATCATGGGGCTGCTGGAGAGTGACGTGCCAATCGAAAGCATCACGGTCATGGTGCAAAAGGAGGTTGCGGAGCGCATGCAGGCGAAGCCGGGGACAAAGGATTACGGCGCGCTCTCGCTTGCCGTGCAATATTACGCAAACGCGGAGGTTGTCGCGAATGTGCCGCAAAACTGTTTTATCCCGCGCCCGCAGGTCGGCAGCGCGGTCATCAGACTGACCTGTTACGAGAAGCCGCCCGTTGAGGTGAAAGATGCCGGGCTCATGTTTGCCGTGATACGCGCCGTATTCAATCAGCGGCGAAAGACAATGGTGAACAGTATTGCGAATGCTAGGGAGCTTGGCGTTTCAAAGGAGCAGGCGCTGTCCGCATTGGATCGGATGGGAGAGAGCCAGACCGTGCGGGGAGAGACCTTTTCACTTATGCAGTTTGCGCAGTTTACCGATTTTCTTTTCGATTCGTGAAAGTCTATTTTGACATTGCGGTATGCGTATGATACACTTAGCTAGAAAGTGTATATATAGTGGATTTTCACAGAATGACCTGTTAAAAAGCACAAGCTGTAGATGTATGAGGTGGCTGCCTTGGATAAGTATGAATACAAGTTACGGGCGGAGGAGATCAAGAACCTGATCTCTCAAAAAGAATATGCGGAGGCAATGGCGATTGCGGATACCATTGACTGGCGCAGAGTCAAGAATATTTCCATGCTGACGGTAGTCAGCGATCTCTATAAGATCAACCGAAAATATGATGTCAGCCGCGATATGCTCCTGTTAGCGTATGACAGGCATCCGGGCGGCAGGACGATCGTATACTCCCTCTGCGAGCTGTCCATTAAGCTGGGGGAATTTGTGCAGGCAGTTGAGTATTATAAGGAATTTGTACGCGTTGCGCCGAATGACAGCGGACGCTTCATCTTAAAATATAAGATTTATGATGCGCAGGAGGTTTCTCTTGAGGAGCGCATTCATGTGCTGGAGGAGTTTAAGGCAGCCGACTACCGGGAGAAGTGGGGTTATGAGCTGGCGTTTTTGTATCATCGTGCGGGTTTGGAGCGCCAGTGCGTGGCGGAGTGTGATGAGATCATCATCACGTTCGGCGAGGGCAAATATGTCGTAAAGGCAATGGAGCTGAAAATGCTGCATCAGCCGCTCACGCCTGTTCAGCAGGAGATGTACGATAACCGCAATGGGAAGAAGGGTTCCGGCGCGCAGAAGAGTAGGCAGCAGCCCGCGGCAGCCCGCGGGAACGCGGCGAAGCAGCAGGATGCGGGCGCACCGGGCGGAGAGCTGGATATTCATGTAAAGACGCTGGATATGGGGAATAAATATAATACGCTCAATATTCAGGAAGCGCTTGCGAACAGCATGAAGGAGATCATGGCAAAGGATGCGCTGGATGCGGAGGCACAGCGCAAGCAGGCGGAAGCGGAGTACAGAAAGGCGGAAGCACAGCGCCGACAGGCGGAGGAACAATACAGACTGGAAGAAGAGCAGCGCAGGCAGGCGGAGGAGCAGTACAAGCTCGAAGAAGAGCAGCGCCGACAGGCGGAGGAGCAGTACAAGTTTGAAGAAGAACAACGCCGACTGGCGGAAGTGGAGATGCGGCGCAGAGCGGCAGAGGCGCAGCGTCTTGCACTGGAACGAGAAAAGCTTGCCATTGAGCGCGAGCGGCTCGCGTTAGAGCAGGAGCGTCTGGCAATGCAGGCAGCGAGCCAAAAGCGCGAAACGGATTCTTCGGAGGAAATGAAAGAGATCACATTCGGCAAAGAGCAGCCGCTTGCCTTTGACCCGAATATGGATGCGGAGAGTCTGGTGCGGGATATGGCGGAACGCGCAGCGATGACGGCGGAAAGCTATGACCATATTTTATCAATGGAAAACGACGGGCAGATCAGCTTGGTCGTGCCCGAGCAGTCGCGTGTGGAAAAGCAGATCACGGGACAGCTCAGTATAGAGGAAGTGCTGAAGGAATGGGAGCGCATGAAACGTGCGAGCGACCAAAAGAGCATGGACGACTTAAAACAGCGCGTCATGCAGCAGACGGGCGAAATGTTCACCGCGTTTGACAAAAGCGCAAAGTCGGGACTTTTAGAAGGCTTGGAGGATGAGAACAGCACCCTGTCCAATCTGCCGTTCGAACCGATCGCGCCGCCGCCGAAGCCGAAAACGGATGTAGAGATTTTTGCGGAGTCGGTGTTGGTGGACGACGGGCTGGAGGGAGAAGACCTTCCCGAAGTGGAGGAACTTGCGGAGATTGCGGATGTCACCGATACATCGGAATTTGAAGCATTAGAGAACCTGCCGGCGGAAGAAGAAACGGAGGATGCATGGGAGGAAGATGACCCTGCACCTGAGGAGGAGCCGGAACAGAAAAAAGAAGAAAATGCAGCCGATCTGGATTATGTCGTCGATACCGCAATGATGGGAACCGTGATCGAAGCGTTAGAGGCGCAGGGAGTCGGCGCTGCGGAAAATATGGCGGCAGACGGCGCGCGGGATGATGCCGAAAGCGGGCAGCAGGATGAGAATACCGCGCAGGCAGACACCGCGGCAGGGGATACTGATACCGCGCAGACCGGTGCGGATGAGCAGGAAGATACCGCCTATGCTGAGGCGGGCAGTGCGCAAAATGGTGTAAAGCAGGATACCGGCGTTTCGGCGGATAACGAGCCGGGGGCGGAAACAAAAGAGCTGCAGAGCGCAATCATTGAGGCGGAGCTTGAGGAGCGCAATGCAAAGAAAAACAGGGCAGCGCAAAGAGAGCAGGCAAAGAATGCCGGCTTTGACACCGTGGAGATGCGGAGCGTTGCCGATAAGCTGATCGAGAACGCGGAGCGTGAGATCAGGGGGGAAAGCGATCATTTCGCACCGTCAAGGGCGCTGACCGAAGATGAGAAAGAGTTGTTCGGCGCATTGATTCAGACGGATCAGATGAAGAGTCAGATCGCGGCGGCGATCGACAAGATCAGTCTTGCCGCTTATACAGGCAATGTCATCATTACGGGGGAGAACGGTTCAGGCACGATGACACTTGCCAAAAATCTGATCAAGAGCGTGCAGATCTCCGATCGGAATTTTTCGGGCAGAGTCGCACGTATTTCGGGAGCGGCGCTTGATAAAAAGAATATTCCTGAAACGCTGTCCAAACTGCGGGGCGGCGCGCTGATCGTAGAAAAAGCAAACGGCATGAGCGCGGAGTCCTTAAAGAAGCTGACGCAGTACTTAGAGCAGGAGAGCGAAGGGATCATCGTTATTCTGGAAGATACGAAGATCGAAATGCGCAAGTGCCTGAATAAAAATCCGGTGATCGAGGAGAATTTTAACGCGCGTATTGACATTAACGCTATGGATAACGATGCGCTTGTCGCATATGCGAGGGATTACGCGTACGACTTAGAATACAGTATTGACGATCTCGGCATTCTGGCGCTGTATACGAGGATTTCGGATCTGCAGACGGGAGACCACAGCGTAACGCTCGCGGAGGTGCGTGACATCATAGATGAAGCAATTTGGAGTGCAAACCGTAAAAATCCGAAACATTTTGTTGATATTTTATCGGGAAAAAGATATGATGATGAGGACATGATTATATTGCGTGAGAAAGATTTCATTTGTTAGGGGGGATTTTGTATGGCAGAAAAAAAATCAGCTGCCGCAAAGAACGAGGGTGCATCCGAAAAAACCATGCGGGACATGCTGCAGCAGGCGGATGTGGACAGCGTATTTATTTCCGATGCGGACATGTTTGTATTCGGGCAGGGGACACACTATGATATCTACAAGAAACTTGGCGCACATCCATGCGTAAAGGACGGAAAGGCGGGCGTATTTTTCGGCGTGTGGGCGCCCCACGCGGCGAGTGTGCATGTCCTCGGAAGCTTTAACGGATGGAACGAAGACGCGTACTGCATGGAGCGGCTTGGAGATATTGGTATTTATGCGTTATTCGTTCCGGAGGCAAAAGTGGGGGATATGTATAAGTTCCTCATTTATACGCATGACGGAAGAAAGCTTTACAAAGCGGATCCCTATGCGAACCATGCGGAATTAAGACCGGGTACGGCATCGGTGATCGCCGATCTTACCAAGTTCAAATGGACGGACGGGGCATGGATGGAGGAGCGCGCGCAGCAAGATCCTTACAAAGAGCCGATGGCGGTTTATGAGTGTCATATCGGTTCCTTTATGAAGCATCCGGACGGGACGCCTGACGGTTTTTACAATTACCGTGAATTTACCGACCGCATTGTGGAATATCTCAAAGAAATGAAATATACGCATGTGGAGCTGATGGGAATTGCGGAGCATCCGTTTGACGGTTCATGGGGCTATCAGGTGACAGGGTATTTTGCACCGACCGCCCGCTACGGGACGCCGGAGGATTTCCAATATCTGATCAATACCCTGCACCGTAATAAAATCGGTGTGATCTTGGACTGGGTTCCTGCACATTTCCCGAAAGATGCGCACGGACTGGCAGATTTTGACGGACAGGCGCTCTACGAATATCCTGATCCGCGGATGGGAGAGCATCCCGACTGGGGAACCAAAATCTTTAATTATGCCCAGAATGAGGTGCGCAATTTCCTGATCGCGAATGCCCTGTTCTGGATCAAAGAATTTCATGTGGACGGTCTGCGTGTGGATGCGGTTGCTTCCATGCTGTATTTGGATTACGGCAAGAGCAGCGGCAACTGGGTGCCGAATAAATACGGCGGTCATGAGAATCTGGACGCGATCGAATTTTTCAAGCATCTCAATTCCGTTGTCAAAGGCTTAAACAACGGCGCGATCACGATCGCGGAGGAATCCACGGCATGGCCGAAGGTGACGGCGCCGCCGGAGGACGACGGGCTTGGCTTTACGTTTAAGTGGAATATGGGCTGGATGCATGATTTTTGCGATTATATGAAGCTCGATCCTCTTTTCCGCAAAAATAATCATCATAAAATGACGTTTGCAATGAGCTATAACAGCTCAGAGAAATATATTCTGCCTCTTTCGCATGATGAGGTCGTTCATCTGAAATGCTCTATGGTAAACAAGATGCCGGGTTATCAGGTTGACAAATATGCAAACCTCCGCGTCGGTTACTCCTATATGTTCGGGCACGCGGGAAAGAAGCTGCTCTTTATGGGGCAGGACTTTGCGCAGGAGCGTGAGTGGAGCGAGGCGAGAGAACTCGACTGGTACCTGCTGGAGAATCCGTTAAATAAGGGCATGCAGGAGTATACGAAGGAGCTTTTGAAGCTGTATCGCAAGTATCCCTGCTTATATGAGATCGATCACGACTGGGACGGATTTGAGTGGATCAATGCCAATGACGGCGACAGGAGCATTTACAGCTTTTTCAGAAAAAGCAGTACGGGAAAGAACCGCTTGCTGTTCGTGTTAAACATGACACCGATGCGGCGTGAGGATTTCCGCATCGGCGTGCCGCAAAAGAAAAAATATAAACTGATCTTAAACAGTGATGATACGCGTTTTGGCGGAAACGGCGGCGTGATACCGGCGGAGATCAAGGCAGAGGCGACGCCTTGGGACAGCAGGGATTATTCGATCGCATTTTCGCTTCCTTCGTATGGTGCGGCAATCTTTGTTTTTTAAGCAAATTTACAAAATACCCGCGGCGGGGTAAAGAAATAGTCGGAATAGACCGAAATAAAAGGTGAACGTAAGGATGCGTTCACCTTTTATTGTATGTAGGAAATATCATAAACGCGAGTTGCAAAAAGAGCGCGGAGTACTCTTTTGTATAGGAGACGGAGTGACTATGAACGTACAGCTTGAAGGAATCGGGCAGGGAAACGTCATAGACAACGGCAGGACAATTTCATACGGTGCCGCAAAGACATCCGAGACGGACGTCAAAAGCGGTTATACATTGGACATTTCTGGTGCAGTTACGGATAACTCGGCTTATGCAGGTCATGGAAGGACCACAGAAGACATCGTGTGCGATGCAATGACGACGGAGGCGGCGTTGCAGAGTCAGTATCTCACCGTGATGTCCAATTCTATGTCTGAGGAAGATTTTGCGAAGATGACCGAGGACGGTTATAAACCGTGTGAAACCGACGTGGAAACGGCGGTTACCGTTGTGGATGAGATCAAGGCGACCCTTGCTGAAGCAGGAAAGATCATAAAGGGATATAATGACGATCTTGAGCCGGAGGTGCTCGAAGAGATTACCGGCAATGCGGCGAGAGCGCAGGAGATCGTGAGGGCGTTTCATGAAAATGACATTCCTGTCACAGAGGAAAATGTGCGGGATGTGATGGAAACGGTCGAAAAGAGCAAGGACCTGACAGAGCCGGCAGACGGAACGGTTACCTATCTTGTCCGGCAGGAAATGGAGCCGACGGTGGATGATCTTTACCGTGCGCAGCACAGCGGCACGGCAGACGGCGGTCGGCAGAGCTATGGCTATTATGACCAGAACGGAAGCGGCTATTATGCGAAGCGTGCGCAGGAGTATGACTGGGATGCGCTGAATGAGCAGATTGAGAGTGTGATCCGGGAGGCGGGGCTTGCGGTAAATGAACAGAGTGTCGCGCAGGCAAGATTCCTGATTGAAGAAGGAGTGCCGCTGACGGGGGAGAGCTTAAACCGTCTGGCAAGGTTAAAAGAGCTGTCCTATCCGATCAGTGAGGAGCAGGTCATTCGTGCGGCGGCAGCGGCGATCGCTGACGGAAAGGAAGCTGGGCAGGCGGACGTGACGGGTGCCGGCAGCGCATGGCAGCAGGCGGCGTACTGGAAAGAGCAGGCCGAGCGCATCAGCGACGAGGCGATCAAAGAGGTTGCAAGACGCGGCGAACAGCAGGATCTGCGGCATCTGTGTGCGGCACAGAACGAGATCGGCGTGCAGGCGGGTGAAAAAGCGCAAAACGAGATTGTTCCTCAGGCGGGTGAAGAGGCGCAAAACGAGATTAACGCGCAGGCGGACGATACGATAGAAGAGATTAGTGCAAGGCGGCACTTGGAAGAACTGCGTCTGCAAATGACGATTACGGCAAATTACAGCCTGATCAAAAGAGGCTTTGCGCTCGATACGACAGAACTGTCACAATTGGTTGAGGAGCTGCGCGCGGCGGAGAATGACAGACGGCAGAAGCTGTTCGGCGGCGTGAGCGCGGCGGAGAATGAGACGCGGGAAAGTCTCTTTACTGAGACGGTACAGGCGAGGGAAAAGCTGTATATGGCGCCTGCGGCGCTTCTTGGGAGGATCGCGGATGCGGAGGATGCATGGAGCTTAAGACATGCGGCCGAGCAGGGAGAGCAGTTAAGGAACGCGTACGAACAGGCAGGCGAACGTTATGAGACAATGATGACGCAGCCGCGGGGCGACCTTGGCGATTCTATTCGGAAGGCATTCCGCAATGTGGACGACATTCTGCGCGATATGGGGCTTGAGACAAGCGAAGAAAACCGTCGGGCGGTGCGCATTCTCGGCTATAACCGGATGGAGATCACAAAGGAGCATATCGGCAGCGTGAAAGCGGCGGATATGAGCTTGCAGCGTGTAGTCGATAAGCTGACGCCTGCGTCAGTCCTTAATATGATCCGCGAAGGGAAAAATCCGCTGATCATGTCCGTGTCAGAGCTGGAGAATTACTTGGACGACGCGGACAAAGGGACGGCAGAACAAGAAAAATTCAGTGAATATTTATATAAGCTGGAGCGTGCGGACGAAATCACACAGGAGGAGAAGGAATCCTATATCGGAATTTATCGTCTTTTCCGCCAGATAGAAAAAAGTGACGGTGCTGTCATTGGAAGCCTTGTCAATCAGAACGCCGAGCTGACGATGCGAAATTTATTATCGGCAGTCCGCACGGGAAAACATAAGGGACTCGATTTGGAGGTAAGCGACCATTACGGTGCGCTGCGTGAGATTGCGAGGACGGACATTACCATTGATCAGCAGATCATGAGCGCGTATGAGGAACAGGTATGCAGGAGAATTTTCGATTCACTTGAGCCGGCAGCGCTTCATGAGATGGACTTAAACGAGAACCCGACCATGGAACAGCTGCTGCAAAGTCTTCGTGGGGCGCAGGCAGAGGATGGCGTCAAAGAGGAGATCGAAAAGCAGGAGCGGCAGTATCAGAGGGAGCAGCTAGCTGAGATACGCGAAGCCGCGCAGGTCGGAGAAGAGCACATCCGTTATCTTTTAGATGCAAAGCAGCCGGTCAGCGTGGATCATCTGATGGCGGCGCAGGCGATGAGGAACCGCCGGGGTGGAGCGTTTGCCAAATTGTATGAGCTGGCGGATGAGACGGTGCATGACAAGGTGCCGAGGGAAACGCAGGAGAAATTCTTACATGCTGCCGAGGACTTGAGGAACAGTCTGACGGACGCCGGGACAGCGGGCGAGGCATACCGGGCGTTTACGGAGGCCGGCATGGAGCTTTTGACGCAGCAGGGCTTTGCAGACGGAACCTATGTGGATGTGAAAGCGTATCAGCTGATCGGCAAGCAGTTATCGCTTGCGGCAGGCATGGTGCGCGAGGAGCAGTACCGCATTCCGGTTGAGATCGACGGTCGAGTGACGGCGCTTGATATTAAGATCAGGCACGAAGAAGGCGCGCAGGGGCGCGTTGCGGTTGCGATGGAACATGAGAGCTTCGGCAAGGCCGGCATGGAGCTGGAAATGACATCTGCGTCATCTGTATCCGGGTATCTGGCATACAGCTCCCGCGGCGGGGAACAGGCGCTGCAGGCGCTGGAGGACCGTTTTAGAGAGCAGCTTGCAGGCGAGGGTCTGAGTTTGCAGGAGTTTCATTCCATCTATAGCAGTGAAGTAAATCCTGACAATATTGTCAGTCGCAGTACAGCACAAAAAGAACAAGAGCATGTCCGCACATCCGTCCTCTATACGGTGGCGAAGAGTTTCGTTGCGGCAATGCAGGATACAACAGCAGACAGAAAGGAGTTAAACGGGATATGAAGATAAACTATAACTTGCAGGCGATGGGGGCACAGAGAGCATTAAAGAGGAACGAGGCAAAATTGTCGGCGTCAACACAGCGTCTTTCCTCCGGTTATAAGATCAATCAGGCAAAGGACAATCCGGCGGGTATGGCGATCAGTAAGAAAATGCGCTTACAGATCAGAGGACTTACGCAGGCGGGGGACAATATCGTAAACGGAATCTCCGTGTGCGAGACGGCGGACGGTACGCTTGCAGAGGTACACGACATGCTTCAGAGAATGAAGGAACTGACGATTAAAGCATCGAACGGAACGAATACGACTGCGGACAGAACATCCATTGAGTGTGAAGTGAAGTTGTTAAAAGAAGAAATCACGAGAATTGCCACACAGACGGATTTCAATGATATGACCCTGATTGACGGAACCTTTGACCTTCGCGGTTATGGGGATGAGATCGGTGTGAAGGTGACAGAGTATTCCGATGAGATGCCACTCGGAAAATATACGATAGAGATCGATGCATTTGGGGATGAGACGACAGACCCTCCTACGGACGCGGTCGTAAGGCTCACGGGATCAGATGCGCAGGCGGGCAGTCAGCAGTTTGTGGATGAGGCCAAGATAACGGCGGATGGCAATAAAGTCACGATCACGGACAATAAGGGAAAGACGATTACGCTTGAACTTCCGGATCAGCAGACGTATGAAAAGTTTAGAGATGATCCGAATTATCCTGATAGCTGGCTCGATACTACGGTCGAATTAGATCTTATGGGAATCGGCGGATACACTGTACAGGTCGGCGTGAATGAAGGCCAGTTACTCGACATGAGATTACCCACGGTGTCTCTAAAAACACTCGGACTGGAGGATGTTGATGTCAGCACAGAGCTGAAAGCAAAAGAGTCGATGACTGCGGTTAGCGAAGCAATTGATAAGGTATCACTGGTCCGTGCGCGTATCGGAGCGTACCAGAACCGGCTTGAGCATGCGGGAGCAAGTGTCGATGCCACGACGGAAAATATGACGGCGGCTGTTTCCAGAATTACCGATCTCGATATGTCGGAGGAGATGGTTGATTATACGATCATGCAGGTTTTGGTGCAGGCGGGAACAAGCATGCTGTCACAGGCAAACAGCCAGCCGGAGCAGGCGCTTCAATTGCTGCAGTAACAGGAAGGGGCTTTGGTAGATGCAGGATACGTTAAAAAAGGATTTTACCCTGCGGATCTCGCAGGCCAACCGCACTGAGCTGACGGTGATCATCTATGAAATATGCCTTGTTTATCTGAAAGAGGCGATAGAGGGAACGGACAGGGCGGAGAATATCGCAAGAGCTAGGGCATGCGTCGATGAGCTGAAAGAGTCTTTGAATTTTGAGTATGAGCCGGCGGGCCAGCTCCTTCATCTTTATATTCATGTGAATAAGCTGCTCGTGCAAGCCGCAGCGGGAGGGCGGACGGAGCCGCTCACGGAGGCGGAGTCCATTTTGAGAAGGCTGCATGACGAATTTCAGAAGATCAGCGAGTCGGACGACAGTCCGCCGCTTGTGCACAATGCGCAGGAGGTGTATGCCGGATATACCTACGGAAAAAATGACGTAAATGTCAATTTCGGAAGCGATGAAAAAGGGCGAGGGTTCTTCGCATGAGAACCCTCTTTTTTAACCTATAAAAAATTTGCTATCCGGAAGAATTCCTGAAGGGAATTCTTCGAAAGACTTCCGCTAACGCGGAAGTCTTTTTATTTTTTAAATTGAAATAAACCTATTCAGTTCCGTCCCTGCCTCTCTTCAACCGTTAGGTGAATTTCGGCGGCCGATTCTCTTTATAGGTTATTGCAGCTGCCTCCGGAGCATACTATGATAGAATTGTAATCATAACGGAGGAAGGGAGCGAGATGAATCGTATGAAGAATACGAAGAATATGAAGACTGGCGCGGTAATCAGTAAGAGGCGTAAGGAATTGGGCCTGACCCAGAATCAGCTTGCTGGGTCGCTGAACATATCATTTCAGGCAGTGTCAAAATGGGAAAACAACACAGCCCTCCCGGATGTGGAAATGCTTCCTAAGCTGGCGGCAGCGCTGCATACCACTGTGGATGCGTTGCTGGGATACAGCAGTGTGGTAACAGATTATGACCGGCGGTATGACACGGGGGAACATTACTGGGGGCTGATGCCAAACCGTATCTGCTATGACATTATGAAACTTCTGCCGATTTGCAGGGAAAAAAACCATATTTGGACAGGCTGCTGCAAAAATTGGATGAAAAGTATCCGGTTGAACAGGGAGAAGAAATTAAGACCATTGATTCCATAGAGATAGAAAATCTTTCTTATCATTATCCGGAACAGGAAGCTCTTCTCAAGAATGTGAATTTGACTGCCCGTCAGGGCGAACGGATAGCAATTGTCGGAAAAAGCGGGTGCGGCAAAACGACGCTATTAAAATTACTTGTGGGTCTGCTTAATATGGACGAAGGAAAGATCCTGTATTCCGGTATAGATATCAATCAAATAAAAATATCTGGATTACATAAGAGAATAGGCTTTATCTTGCAAAACAGCCGTCTTTACAATATGTCCATTAAGGAGAATTTGCTGCTGGCCAATCCCGAAGCAACAAAACAGGACATAGAGGAGGCTTGCAGAAAGGCATGTATTCTGGATTTTATACAAAAGCTTTCAGATGGATTCAATACCGTGGTAGGAGAAAACGGCAGTAAGCTCTCCGGTGGACAAAGGCAGAGAATTGTGTTGGCAAGGGCCTTTTTGATGGACGTGGACGTCTATATTTTTGATGAAGCGACCAGCGCGATCGATCAATACAGCGAAAAACTGATTAACGATGCAATTGCTAACATGAACAAAGACAAGATTATAATCATTGTAGCACATAGAGAGTCCTCAATTCAGTTATGTAACAGAGTAATAAGGCTGGGTGAGTAGGCAGGAGGGTAATATATGATTAAAAAATGTCCTTGAATGAAGGAATGAGGGCAGAAAGCTACCCACCCCTCATGATTGAGGGGCAGGGGAGCTGAATAGGCGAAGCCTATTTTTTATGTGAAAATACCATCCTGCATCACGGGGATGAGCGGAACCGTGATCGACTCCGGCGTGGGGATGGGTTCTCCCGCAGGAAACAGATGAAGCTCCTGCGCCTGATGATAGAGAAAACGATACCGTTTCAGCAGCGAATTGACTTCATAAATGTAGCAGTCGATCAGATCGGGATCGGTTGCGTTGTCAAAGCCCGCATAGGCGCTCTCTAATGCGAATCGTGTTTTTGCGATAGCATCTAAAATCGTATTTTTCCCTGTATCCTCATAGTAGGACTGGCTATATTGGATTTTCATGCACCACCACACCTTTCTATCTGTTTCATTATAAGCAGGTCCGTTCCTGTTTATTCATGATTTGCCAAATTTAAGCATATTCTTAGATGGGGGACGGAGTTTTTAACCGCTTTTTTCAAACGGAGGGATGCAGATGACGGAAATAACAAGTGGACAGGGAATGCTGATGATCATAATGATGTGCGGGGTTCTGCTGATGATCGTGCTGCGCGGAAAGCGCACGGATATTCTGATCGGATTTGTCCTGCGCGCACTGTGCGGTCTTGTGTGTATTTATGTTGTCAATTATGTGATGCTGCATTTTCAATATCAAGGGACAATCGGCGTAAATCAATATACGCTTTTAGCGTCCGGGCTTCTCGGTCTGCCCGGTCTGATTGCTCTTTATGCCATAAAAATCATCAGTTTATTGTGAAAAATAGACAAACTTCAAAAATCATCGATTTTAATATGGACAAATGAAAAACAGCATATTATAATCAGTTTTACCAATCGGCGGTGCCGGTGGATGAGGTGACAAGGATGAATCCGGTTGTATTGAACGGACGATGTCGCATCAATCCGCATCAACAGATCAGGGTACACCGATTTCTAAGTGGTCTGCGCTCGCAGACCGATCATTCTTTCCCGTATCGGGAGACATTCACAAAATGTAAGAATTTAAGGAAAAGGAGGCGTAATGGCACAGGAGGTATTGGCTCTGTGCGACGGTAACATTCACTATGGCAGCAGACTTGCCGCTTATTTGGAACAGCAGAAGGCGTTTCCGCTCCGCATCTTGTTTTTTTCAGATACGGCGCAATTGATGAAATGCATGTCGGATAGTTGCCCGCAGTATCTTCTTTTATCGGAGGAGATCTATTCGGAGCTGTCTGAGGGCGGACTGCCGGCTTATAAGAGACTGTTTTTGCTGCAAAAACAGAAAGGAAAAGAGGAATGCGGCGCGTCGCGCATCACCACGATTTACAGGTATCAGCAGGCAGGGAATATCATGCGCGCGATCCTTGCGGAGCTGGGGGAGGAGATTGGCAGAAATAACAGAAGTCCGAAAACGATCGCGGGCACAAAGATCATCGGGGTATACACACCGATCAGGCGGAGCATGCAGACTAGCTTTTCTATTCTGCTGGGGCAGGTTCTTGCGGCAGAGGAACGGACGCTCTACATCAATATGGAGGGGTATTCGGGATTTCGCAACCTGCTTGGCAGGGAGTTAAAGCCGGACATCACCGATCTGATGTTTTTGGCAAAAGAAGAAGGAGAATCGTATGTAAGATTGCTGGAAAGCATGATCAATACGATCGGCAGGCTTGAGTATATTCCGCCGGCATCCGCATTCATAGATCTTGCAGCCGTCACAAAAGAACAGTGGCTGAAGCTTTTGCGGGAGATCAGGAACGACGGGAGGTTTTCGTATCTGGTGCTGGATGTTACGGAACAGATACAGGGAATGTTTCAGGTTCTGGAGGAGTGCGACTTGATCTATACGATCGAGGGGGCGGACGCCATCGCGCAGGCAAAGCTCTATGAATACGAGCAGCTTCTTTCTTTTATGGAATACGACAGGATTCGTGAAAAAACAAAAAGGAAGAAACTGCCGAGCGTCCATTTTGCCGAGATGAATTTTGAGCGGCTTTTATACAGTGAACTTGCAGGGTATGTCCGAAGCATCGCAAAGGAAGATTTCGGGGTGGAAGGGGGATGAAGAAGTTCTGAGGCGTCAAAATACGCCGCCTAAGAACATCGAAGTCATCATGAATGGGGAAATAGATAGTGTGCAGAAAAGGAGAGTTTTCATGAGGGAATTACAGGGTGAGATCAGGGAGCGCGTATTAGCGCACTTGGATATGACGCAGGAGCAAACGGATGAGGAAGTGCGCGAGTTGATCGAGCGGTGCATTTTGGAGGTATCGGGCGAGCGTTTTATCAGTCTCGAGGAAAAACGAAGGCTTGCACGGGAAGTGTTTTTGTCTATTCGGAAGCTTGATTTTTTGCAGGAACTGATTGATGACGAGAGCGTCACGGAAATTATGGTGAACGGACCGGATGCGATCTTTGTAGAAAAAGACGGAAAGCTGTATCGCGCGGAGGAGCGCTTTGAGTCGGGAGAAAAGCTGGAAAATGTCATTCAGCAGATCGTGGCATCCTGCAACCGCGTCGTCAATGAAGCGTCGCCCATTGTAGATGCAAGACTGGAAAACGGTGCGCGCGTACATGTCGTGCTTGCGCCGGTCGCGTTAAACGGGCCGATTTTGACGATCCGGCGGTTTCCGGAGCGTCCGATGTGCATGGAGGATCTGCTGCGGAGGCAGTCCCTCCCCAAAGAGGCGGCAGAGCTTCTGAAAAAGCTTGTAAAAGCAGGCTACAACATCTTTATCAGCGGCGGAACCGGATCCGGAAAAACAACGTTCCTAAATGCGCTTTCCGAGTACATCCCGCCCGCCGAGCGCGTGATCACGATCGAGGACAGTGCGGAGCTGCAGCTGATCTCCCTTCCGAATCTTGTGCGGTTAGAGACGAGGAACGCGAATGTCGAGGGCTGTCGGGAAATCACGATCCGCGATTTGATCCGGGCATCCCTTCGCATGAGACCGGACCGCGTGATCGTCGGCGAAGTGCGCGGGAGTGAGGCGGTCGATATGCTGCAATGCTTAAACACCGGACACGACGGCTCGCTCTCAACAGGTCATGCCAACAGCGCGTCGGACATGCTCTATCGGCTGGAGACGATGGTGCTGATGGGTATGGAACTGCCGCTTGCGGCGATTCGGGGGCAGATTGCGTCGGGGGTGGATGTGATCGTGCATCTGGGGAGACTGCGCGACCGATCGCGCAGAGTGCTGGAAATCGCAGAGATTCTCGGCTATGAGGATGGCGTGATCAGGATGCAGTCACTCTATCAATTTGAGGAGGAGGGGGAGGACGATGAAAAAAGAATCATCGGTACACTTAGAAAGCGGGCGGAGCTTTACCATACAGAAAAACTCTGCGCTGCCGGATTATCATGAATATCATTTTACCATACGGGAAAGGGCAGGATGTGTTCTGTTCGCGGGAGGCTTTGTCGTGCTGCTTGCGTATTTATTTTACCGCTCAATCTACGCCGTGCCGATTTTGGCGCCGTTAGTCATTCCCGTTTATCGGATGGAACAGGACAGAAAGAAGCGCATGCGCAGGCTGCATTTGGAACAGCAGTTTAAGGATGCGATGCAGGCAATGACTTCGGCATTACAGGCGGGGTATTCTGTTGAGAATGCCATTCGGGAGACGTGCAGCGATATGGCGCATATGTATGGAAAGGACGGGATGATCGCGCGGGAATTTGCCTATATGGTGCAGGGCGTTCGCAACAATCATACGCCGGAGCAGCTGATGGAGGATCTGGCTTTTCGAAGCGGCTCCGAGGATATGACGGAATTCGGCGGACTGTTCGGGATAGCCAAGCGCACGGGAGGAAACCTGACGGAAATCCTGAAATCATGCGGAAGTACGATTTGTGAGAAACTTGACACCAAAAAAGAAATTGAAACCGTCATGGCGGCGAAGCGCCTTGAGGGGCGGATCATGGATGTGATTCCATGCGCGATTATACTTTATATTGATATTTCTTCGCCGGGATTTTTCCGGTGTCTGTATCATAATATCCTGGGCGTCATTGTGATGACGGTTTGTTTGACCGCTTATCTGGCCGCCATTCTCTTATCTGAAAAGATCATGTCTGTGGAGGTCTGAGATTCAAACATGATGGAACGGTTTTATTTGATATTGTTACTACTATTTATGATTCTTTTTCTTCTCTCCCGCAAGGAGTCCGTGGAGTGTGTAAGGGCATACGGCATGAAACCGCCGATCTGCTTTGCGCGGGCGGCGGCCATGCTGTTAAAAAAACTGCGATGGAGCAGGCGGCAGCTGCCCGGAAAAGCGGATGCGCGGATGGAGGAGGAATGGAATAGACTGTATCCCGGCGGTGCGGAGAGTCCGCGTTTTTGCTATCAGAGGGATAAGCTGGCATATGCGCTTATGATCGTTGCGGTCGGCACGCTGCTGTCGTTTTGTATGTGTGTAAGCAGCCGACAGAACCGGCAGCAGATTGACCGGATTGCGCGCGGCGGCTATGGCTCTGAACAGACGGTAGAGCTGACCGCACGGCTGGGTGCGGGAAAAGAGGAGCAGGAGGAGACGGTGCGCATTACGGTAGCAGGCAGGGAATATACGGAAGAGGAGATTGAGACATACATGGAACAGATCCGTACAGCGCTTCCCGATTTGATCTTGGGTGAAAATGCCGATGTTGATCATGTAACGAAATCGCTGACACTCATGAAACAAATAGATGACAATCCTGTCACAATCACATGGAGCAGCAGCGATTACGGTCTGATGGATAGTAAGGGAACGATTCAGGCGTTGGAGATCGCGGAGGAGGGAGAGCTTTGTATGCTGACGGCTACGTTATCGTGTCAGGGCTATGAACAGGAGGAGCGTTTCTATATCCGGATCTGTCGGGGAGAACGGTCGGAAGAGGAACAGTTAAAGGAAGCGCTCAGGGAAGCGCTGCAATATCAGGAGGCGGAGAAGCGGACGGACGGGGAATTTGTGCTGCCGCAGGAAATAGGCGGGAACCGGGTCGTCTGGATACGAAAAGAAAACGACAATAGTGTCATGATCATGCTGCTCACGGGAGCGCTTGCGGTCGGCGTTTATTTTGCTCTGGACAGGGATATGCAGAAACAGATTCAAAAACGGAAAGATCGGCTTTTATCGGAATATCCGGAGTTTGTCAGCCGGTTGGTGCTTTTGTTGAGTGCGGGGATGACGATGCGCAGCGCGATGTATGAGATTGCGGGTGATTATGACGGAACCAAAACGGCGCGTAAGACGATGGGCAGGGCAGCAGGAGAAGATGCCGTGCGGAGGGCAGCGGGCAGGGCGGGCGGCGGTCATGGCGGAAAGAATGTGCAGATTTATGAGGAGATTGTTTACACCTGCCATGAACTGGACAGTGGAATCCCGGAGGCAGCGGCGTACTATCATCTCGGGCGGCGCTGCGGCGAGCAGCATTATGTCCGGCTTTGTATGCTTCTTTCGCAAAACTTAAAAAAAGGAACGGCGGGATTGTTAGGCCTGTTGAAAGCGGAGTCGGCGGATGCGTTTGAAGAACGGAAACGGAATGCAAGACGGCTTGGTGAGGAGGCGGGAACAAAGCTGCTGCTGCCAATGATGATCATGCTTCTCATTGTAATGCTGATCATTATGATTCCGGCATTCATGTCATTTTCAATGTGAAAACTGTGAAGGAGATGACTTGGATTCGGAACGAGATGAAACAAAGAAACAGAAGAAAACTTGAAATTCAACACAAGAAAGGACGAAGAATATGGAACAGAATACGAACAAAACGAATAGGGAGCACGGGAACGAAATTACGGCGACGGTCGTCTTTGATGAGCTGGAGGCGGAGCGCGCGGCGGGCGTGTATGAGAATGATGAGGAGCTGCAGGCAGCGGACACCGATGAGAGGGAAGCGGAATTTCACAAAGATAACGGGGGAATGGGAACGGTGGAGATTATTTTGATCATTGTGGTGTTGGTCGGCTTGGTTCTTATTTTTAAGAATCAGATCACGCAGATCGTCAACTCCCTGTTTGGGAAGATCACGCAGCAGACGGGAGGTATCTGATGCGAAAGGGTGGTATTACGGTTTTTCTTACGTCGATGCTATTATTGTTTGTGACATTGGTGTCAGCGTGCGTGGAGGCAGTGCGGTTTTATGCGGTCGGTGTGGAGGCGGAATGTGCGGTTTCCATGGGACTGGATTCGATTTTTGCGGAATATCACAGAGGACTTTTGGAGCGGTACGATCTGTTTTTTATTGACTCCTCCTACGGCGCGGAGCAGCCGTCCTATCACAATACGGAGGCGCATCTTTGGGATTATATCGCTGCAAATCTTTCCGCAGCGGATGTGCCCGTATGGAACGGAAAGGATTTCCTGGACATGCGTCTTGAGGGCGTGTCGATCGTACAAGCGGCGCTTGCAACGGATGCGTGCGGCAGGGATGTGAAATATCAGGCGGTTTCCTATATGCGGGAGCGGGTGGGAATCGGGATGATCGAAGAAATTCAGAGGCAGATGGACACCGTGCGCGGAAATGGGCTCGATGTGCGCGATGTGGAACAGGAGGCGGCGGAGGTACAGGCACAGATTGACGGCACGCCGCTTCCTGAGCAGCAGCTTGAGGACGGCAGTTTTGTGGCGGTGAGCGTGGATAACCCTGCGGACGGTGTGAACGGCGGGCGGTTTCGGGGCATCCTGTATCTGGTCGCAGAGCAGGAGGAGCTGTCGGAGCAGGCGGTCAATCCTGACAACTATGTCAGTTATCGTACATTAAACAAGGGGACGGGTGCTGCATGCGGGGATGCCGCATTTTCCATTGTGGATGAAGTGCTTTTTGGAGAGTATCTGATCGAAAAGTGCGGCGATTACCGGAATCCGTCCGCGGATGGTGCGCTTCAATATGAGCTGGAATATATTCTCGCGGGAAAAAGCAGTGATATGGAAAATCTCCGCTGGGTGGCGGGCAGACTCATTCTTTTGCGGGAGGCGGCAAATGTGATGTATCTTTATTCCGACAGCACGAAGGTTTCGGAGGCGGATGTGCTGGCGTGGAGCCTGGCGATCGTGTCGCTGGAGCCGAGCTTACAGCCGCTCATCAAACATTCCATTCTTTTGGCGTGGGCGTATGCGGAGAGCGTGCTTGATGTCAGACGTCTCTTTTCGGGAGAGCAGGTTCCCTTATTGAAGAGCAGGGAGACATGGCGATTGTCCTTAGAGTACATGCTTGATTATGTGACGCATTTGGGGGAGAAGGACGAGGCGCAGGACGGGCTTGATTATGAGGATTATCTGCGTCTGCTTCTTCTTTTGGAAAATGAGGATACAAAGACCATGCACTTCATGGACGTGATAGAAATGAATATGCGGAAGCTTGAGGGAAACGAATCGTTTCGGATGGACGGCTGTATGGATGCCGTGCGCGCAGAGGTCAGTGTCAGCGGCGGATTCGGCGAGTATTTCAATCTTGCGGCGCAATATAATTATTTGAACAGATAGGAGGTGTTGTGCGATGCCCTTTTTACCGGAGCGGAAATGGAACTGTAAACAAAGCAAAAAAAGGATCAGCTCTCTTCGGGTACATCGCGCAATCTTGCGGCGTACATTCTCTCACAAACAAAATGACGGGCGGGAGCGGGACTGCGCCTGTCCGTGTCGGATCGGCACCCCCAAACGAATCCGGACAAAAATACGTTTCGGAAAAAGGGTGTCGCACAACGCCTTCAAACGCGGCGAAAGGCGCGCGTCCATGACGCTGGAAGCGGCGATGGTGCTGCCGCTGTTCTTGTTCACGGTACTAAACCTGTTTGCCGCCGTTAATGATATTGCCCTGCATGTAAAAATGCAGGCGGCCATGCATCAGACGGGGCTGGAACTTGCGCGGTATGCCTATGCGTATGAGCGCATCAGTCAGGGATTCCCGCTGCCGGAATCTGCATTGGCGGACGTTGTTTTTTCACAGACCTATGTCAGAGAGCAGGTAGAAAATGCGGTCGGAGAAACGTACCTTGCGCACATGGGCGTGCATGGCGGCGCGGAGGGTGTGTCCTTTTTGCAGTCTGAGATATTGTCGGAGGATGCGGTCACGCTGATCGCAAGCTATCGGATGGACGCGTTGTTTTTGCCGAGCCAGATCGCGTCCTTTCGAATGGCCAACAGAGTATGCCTGCGCAAGTGGACCGGCTATGACAATACTGCGGGAGCGGGGCAGGCGGATGCGGCGCAGCAGATGGTCTATATTACGGAGCATGGAGAGGTGTATCACAATTCGCGTAATTGCTATCACCTGAATGTGACGATCCGACAGACAAGCGGGGAAAAGCTTGATGCGGAACGAAACAGCAGCGGCGGCAGATATACGGCGTGCGAGCTGTGCGGTGACCGAAGGCAGAGCGGTGTGTTCTATGTCTCGGAGGACGGCGTGCGTTATCATACAACGGCAGCGTGCAGCGGGCTGAAGAGAACCGTCAGGGCAATTCCGCTGTCGGAGGCCGGAACCCGATTGCCATGTCACAATTGCGGCGGTTTGGGATAGGTGAGGCAGAATGAGGGAAGTATTGTGGACGATGGCGGGAGTTTTTCTGCTATACAGTGCCTATAGCGATCTGCGATGCGGAATGATTTCTGTGAAAAGTTGTGTGTTTGCTGCGGGAGCGGGAGTCGTGGTGCGGGTGATCGGCGCAGGGGGGATCTTTGCGTGCGAAATGTTTGAGCGGGGAGTCTTTGTGCATGAAATATCTGCGCAGGGAACTGTATCGGGGATGGCGGTATGGATGGAATGTATGTGGGGGCTGTTACCGGGATTGTTTGTGATGGGGCTTGCCGCCGGAAGCGGGGAACAGATCGGAAAGGGCGATGCATGGGTCATGCTTGCGCTCGGCGTGCTGGTGGGGGCGGGGCAATGCATGTGTCTGTTTATGACAGCACTGATCTTCTCGCTGCCGTTTGCTGTCATCTGGCGTTTCCTGAGTGGACGCAGGGGCGTATGCGAACAGGCGCGGGAGCGTTCGTTTCCGTTTGTACCGAACCTGTTTTTTGCCTATGTGCTGCTCTGCGGCCTTCTGTGAAAAGCGGGTGTGATATGGATGGACAACGGGAAAGCAAAGGAGTGGGGCGGATGGGAATGTTTCGTAAGGATGCGCGGGGCAGCGCAACGATAGAGATGGCAGTTTTGATGCCGATGATCGCGGTCTTAATGATACTGCTGATCTATCTGGCGTTGTACTTATATGACAGAACGGTTCTGTATGGGGACGCGTACCTTGCGGCATTGCGCGCATCAGAATTATCGGAGGAACGAAGTGAGGAGGTATACGCGAAAGCGGATGCATGGTTTAGCTCTCTGAAAGAAGGACAACTCATTGCGCTGTCTGAGATGTCGCGTGAGCTTACAGTTGACGCAAAGGGTGTGCGGATTCTGTATAACGGGGAAGTCGTGGTTCCCATCATGACGGGCAATATGATTTTTGATCAGTGGGAAAGCTTTTGCTTTTCGGGAGATGCTTATGCGGCAAGGCACAGACCGGTAACGTTTATCCGGCGCTGCCGCGTGTTGGAGGAGTTGCTTGGACAGGAAGAGGAAGCGGAGAACAGCGGGGAAACGGAACCGGAAGTGGGACAGATACAATGAGCTTATTTTTACGATGATAATGGTGGAAAGGACGGGATAGGATATGGAGACGGATACAATTGAGGTGGAATGGCTTGAAGAGACAGAACCGGAGGAGGAGCTTACCGGAAATATGGAGGCGGAGCACCTTGAAGCGGCAGGACGATCGGACGCGGCGGGGCGATTCGACGCGGCAGAGCAGAAAGAGGGTTCGAAACGGCCGGAATTTGCACAGGTGCGCGAGGGAGGACGAACGTATTTGCTCTGTGGCTGCGGGATTGTCTGCGACGATGAGGAAGCAATGCTTGCGGACAACAGACCGGAAGGCTTACTTTCTGTTGCAAAAAGGAGCGTGAACGGGCAGCCCCGGCTTTCCTATGATATCACGGGAAAACAGTCGTTGTCGGGCTGCTATGGAAAAAAAGCAATCGCATATGAAGCGCTATGCGCCATGCTGCTGTCGGTTCATAGCTGCTTAAACCGGATGGAGGAATATTTACTGTCGGAAGATTGTCTGGTACTTTGTCCGGCATATTTATATACGAACATGGGAGGCAGGCAGCTTTATTTTGCGTATCTTCCCGCATTGGGCGGGGCATTTTCGGAGCATATTCGGGAGCTTGCGCAGTTTTTGATGGAGCATGTCGATTACGAGGATGAGCGGGCGGTGGCGCTTGCGGGGCAGTTTTATCAGTATACGGAAGCCGAAAACTTTAGCATGACAGTATTTCTTGAGGAGAATATTGTTTATTTTGAAGAACCGGATACACAAAAGGAGCAGGATGACCGGACGGATGATGCGCCTGCAGAGGACGGGCAGATCAGGCAGGAATCCGGATATCTGACGGAAACGGATGAACGGCAGAAGAATGGAAAGTGGGGTAAGTGGATCGGTCCGGCTGCCGCAGCGATGATCGGATTTGCGGCGTGGCAGGCATGGCAAGTACCGTGGAAAGTGCAGGCGCGCATCCCCGCAGGAATCTGTGCGGGGATTGCGGCCGGAATAGGACTCCGGTATATCGGATGGGCGAAAAGGACGCTTGCGAAAAAAGAACGGGAAATATTTTTTATGAACGGTTATTCTTCCATGAACGAATGAACAAAAATCTTATAGGATTTGACACGGATTCGCTAAAATGCTACGCTTATATCTACGAAGAAAAAACGGGGTAGGTAGATTGATGATAGAGCAGTTAGCCGGATATATGCAGAGCAGATGCTATCAGAAGATGGTCACAAATGTGCCGGGGCTGATTTTTCTGTTCAGGCAGGAGATGCAGTCCGTGAATGTGGTGATCGCAATGGAATATCAGGAAGGCGTCTATCTGTCGCCGGAGCAGTACCGCCATATGAAGCAGCAGATGAGGGCTGCGTTTGAGAATCGGGGCGTAGGGGAGCTGCACGCCATGGCGCTGATGATTACGGACGATCCGGAAACGGCGAGAGTGCTCTGTGAGGAGGAGCGTTTCTGCTGGCTGATCGATAAAAGAAGCGCCAAACTGCTCATTTATGAGCATCAGGCGGTGGATTTCTATGGACTGAAGGCGATGCTTGAAGAATTTTTGACGGCGTGGTCGGACGGTTTTTATGAGACAGGGACGGACAGTTCTCAAGCGGCATGGCAGGGTGCCGAGCAGGACGGGGCGGAGGGAGCCCGGGAGAAACGCAGTCTGCGGGAAACGCTGCGCACCATGCCGATCGTGACAATACTGCTTGTCGCTGCGAATAGTGTCGTATTTTTGATATGTACATGGGGCGGCGAAGTATTGTATAATAAGGGAGAGCTGCTTGGACGTGCGGTTACGGAGCAGGGAGAATATTATCGTATCATCACGAGCATGTTTCTGCATGCGGATACGGGGCATCTGTTTGGCAATATGCTGATGCTGTATGCGGTCGGGGCTGTGCTGGAGCAGCGGTTTGGGCGATTGGGCTATATGGTACTCTATTTTCTGTCGGGAATCGGAGCCTCTGCAGCATCGGTGTGGTATCAGCTAAGGAGCGGAAGTCTTGTGGGCTCGATCGGTGCAAGCGGCGCGGTGTACGGTCTGGTCGGAGCGCTGCTTACGCTCGTGATCGCCGGCAGAGGACGATTCGGCAGCATCACGCTTGGCAGGATATTACTTTGCATTGCGTATTCTTTATACAGCGGACTTATGGCGGAGCATATTGATAATGCCGCGCATATCGGCGGATTTGTCTGCGGCTTCCTCTTGACGGCGCTGCTTATGCTGATAAAGAACGAGGGGCGCTCTTCCGGGCTTCATTGACATGTAACAAATGGGGTTTGAAAACGCGATAGTATAGATAAGAAAGGAACGGACGGAACATGAAAATTCATATTTATTACGGCGGACGAGGGCTGGTGGATGATCCCACAATCTTTGTGATCAACCGGATGGACGCGGTCTTAAAGGAACTGAACGTGAATGTGGAGAGGTTCAATTTATATGAGATGAAAAATACGATCGCGACTTTGCCGCAGACTCTGAAGGATGCGGACGGGATCGTACTTGCGACAACGGTCGAGTGGCACGGCGTCGGAGGCTATATGCAGCAGTTTTTGGATGCCTGCTGGCTCTACGGCGATAAAGAAAAGATCAGCGAGCTCTATATGTGTCCGGTTGTCATGGCGACGACCTATGGGGAGCGTGAGGGAAAGCTGCACCTGTCCAGTGCGTGGGAGGTTCTGGGCGGACGCCCCTGCAGCGGCATATGCGGCTATATAGCGGATACCGTTTCGCTTGAAATGAATGAGAATTACCACCGTCTGATCGATAAAAAAGCAGAAAATCTGTACCGTACCATCAACCAAAAGGTGACAGGTTTTCCGGCGAGCAATCAGGCGGTGCGTCAACGCGTCTGCCAGCCGAAGGATATGTCGTTGACACCGCAGGAAGCGGAGCAGTTGTCGCAATATATTTCGGACGATCATTATGTGAAGAAGCAGAAAGAGGATATTCAGGAGCTGACTTCTCTGTTTCGGGAAAAGCTCGATAAATCTGACGCGGATGACACGACGGCATATGTTGAGGATTTCCGCAGTCATTTCCAGCCGCTTGCAGGCTTTTCGGCATCCTATTGTTTCCACATTGAGGGAAGGAAAAAGAATCTGATCCTGCAGATTTCCAATGCCGATTTTACCTGTGAATACGGAGAATTGGATAATGCCGATATGGATATTCAGATAGACAATAATGTGATGAATGAGATCGTCAGCGGAAGAATGACGTTCCAGCGGGCATTCATGGGCGGTTCCATGAAAATGAAGGGCGACTTTAAGATTTTACGGACGCTGGATCAGCTGTTTGATTTTGCGTGAACAAACGCAAACGGGAAGGGGAGGTTTCTATGAGAGACGAGAATTGTATTTTTTGTAAAATCGCAAACGGAGAGATTCCGAGCAGGACGATCTATGAGGACGAGCAGTTTCGGGTGTTTCTCGATCTTAGACCGGCGGCAAAAGGACATGCGCTGATCGTGCCGAAGGAGCATTACGCGAATCTGTACGAACTGCCGGAGGATCTGGCGGCGGATGCGATGCGCCTTGCAAAGAAAGAGATGGCGCTGATGACACAGAAGCTATCCTGCGACGGCTTTCAACTTGTGCAGAACAACGGAGAGACGGCGGGGCAGACCGAGTTCCATTTTCATTTGCACCTGATACCGCGGTATCGTACCGACGGACAAAAAATCGCGTGGAAACGGGGAAGCATGTCCGATGAGGAACTGGATGCGGTAAAGGATCAGATTGTGCAGTAAAATCAATCATAATATAAGATAAGTGAGTAGAAGCCATGGATAAATTGTCATATGACCGTTTTATTAAAGCAAAAGATTATATATTTTGTAATTTAGACGATATCGGGAGGGCATGGTTTCGATATGTCTTTGAGGACGGTAATAACGATGCTTTCTTGAATGTATTGGTAAAATACCAGCGTGAAAATGGTGGTTTCGGTGGACTGTGTTATGAATTTGATTATCAGGGTGCGTGCTTAAAGAGCACGGAGGTTGCCGTAAAATACATATTGTGCATGAAAGAAAAGCCGCCTGCTGATCACCCGATGATCAAAAATATGATGAAGTATATTTTGGATAATTATTTGCCCGGAATCGGTAACTGGTGCGAGATTGTAGTACCCGAGGTCAATGACGGAGTTCATTGTTATTGGGTTCGATACCGCGGCGAAGATACAACTTCGATAGAGAATGAAGATGAGAGGATCAAAGCATACGACGCCAATGAAAAGGCTTGCTTTGCGGCATTTATTTCGTATTATTCCGAGCTTGTACCTAACGAGCGGTATCAGGAAATTATCAAATATCCCATAGAACACATACTGCGATACTGGGATGAAAATTCACCGAGTTACAACAAGCGTATTTTTGATGATGGCGAACCTTACAATTTTGAATATTTACAGGAGTTTACAGCTTGTTTGAAAGACAAAGATTTGAGAGACAAGCTGACATCGGTTTTATGCCAGAACCCGACTGCCTTTATGGAACTCGATTTTGCAAAATCGGATCATGATTATGTTCATTTGCCCTGCGACTCAGTAAGTTCGCCTGACAGCGTTGTTTATCCGGCGGTAAAGGATCTGGTAGATGAATCATTGGATTATCGGCTGAAACAGCAGAGCGATGATGGCAGATGGCCTTTGGGCTGGTCCTTCGGTGACGATGAAGCGCTGCAAAAATTGCAGGTCAAATATGAAGCGTACCTTACACTCCTGATGATCGTTAAATTAAAGCAGTTTGGAAGAATAGAAGGTCTGTCGGAAAGTATTTGAGGGTGGATAAACTGCGAATGATAACGGTGCAGTGATGGCTATCGTATCATGCAGGAAATTGATAATGACCGGAAAAAACAAGGGATGGAAGCTATGCTTCTATCCCTTGTACTTCTTCAATCAGATTCATGATGGTATGAATGGAATCCGTCTGCATGCTCCCGCTCATCGCATCGATATAAATCTGTCGATTACAGTAAAGCTCGTGAATCTTTTCTGTCAGCGCGGCATTGTCTAAATATTCTTCCTCGATCACCATACTGAAGCCCTGTGCCTCGAAGGAATGGGCGTTTAGGATCTGGTCGCCGCGGCTGCTCGTCGTCGGCAGGGGAATTAAGATATTCGGCTTCTTTAAAGATAAAAGCTCGCAGATCGCATTTGCGCCGGCACGTGAAATGACAAGATCCGACATGGCAAAAATGTCTTTCATTTCTGATTTTACATATTCAAATTGTTTATAGCCCGGTTTTGTCAAAAGCAGGTTATCTACCTTATCTTTTCCACAGAGATGCACGATCTGAAAATCTTCCAAAAGCATCGGAAGCGCGGATCGCACCGCCTCGTTGACCGCCGCGGAGCCCTGGGAACCGCCAACGACCATGATGACGGGCTTGTTAGCGGAAAAACCGCATAAATCCAAACCGGCTATGCGGCTGCCTTTTGCAAGCTCCTCACGAATGGGAGAACCTGTGAGCACCGCCTTCCCCTCCGGAAGCTCCGCGAGCGTTTCGGGGAAATTACAGCAGATCTTAGCGGCAGCGCCGACGCAGAGTTTGTTGGCAAGCCCCGGCGTCATATCGGATTCATGAATCACGCAGGGGATACCGAGCGACGCGGCAGCGCGCACAACGGGAACGCTGACAAAGCCGCCTTTGGAAAATACAACGTCCGGCTTGATCTGTTTGATGAGCTTTTTCGCTTCAAAATAGCCCGCGACAACGCGGAACGGATCGGAAAAATTCTTCGGGTCAAAATAACGGCGGAATTTTCCTGTTGAGATGCCATAGTATGGAATATCAAAATCGGCGATCAGCCGTTTTTCAATCCCTTCATATGAACCCATGTAGTGAATGTCGTAATTTTTTTCCATCAGAGAGGGCAGGAGTGCAATACAGGGGGTCACATGTCCGGCAGTCCCGCCGCCTGTCAATAAAATCCGTCTCATGAATAAGCCTCCGGGGGAGTTTTAGTTTTGCAGCATCGATTCCAATGCATGGGCGAGCTGATCCGGACATGAGGTGGATTTCATGCCGCAGCGGATTCCCTTTAAGCGGTCGATCGCATCCTGCGGTGTCATACCTTTTACAAGGCTTGAGATACCCTGTAAGTTACCGTTGCAGCCGCCCGTGAAGCGGACGGAGGCAATGACTCCGTTTTCCAGCTCAATGTCGATTTCGGAAGAGCAGACGCCCTTTGGTGTATACTTCATAGTTTCTCCAATCTGCACGCATTTCATTGCGGCGCGTTTTATATTTTTTGCGGTCACTTGTTTTTTCTTTGCGCCTATTATATCAAACCGCGCGAAATTTGTCTATCGATTACATGCCCGTTTGTATTGAATCTGACCCGCTTTATTCTTTATACTATTCCATAAAAATGATAAAAAACGGGATGGCGCATCGGTGCGCATTCTGTAGATAAAAAGGAGATGTCAGGAGTCATGCCCGATCGTATCAGATTTCTTTCAATGGATTTTTTTGTCGCACTGATGATAACATTTTTTGTTCTCGCGATCTTAAGCCAGATTTTAATTGGGATACTATATCAACATATGCTGGAAGAGGCGGAAAATATGCAGACAACGGACAATCGGATTCTCAAACAGTTCAAACAAAACTTCGTCAACTGTTATACGGTGAACAACGGCGTAACGAACGTACCGGTGTTTGTGGAAAAATTCATAAACCGCCTCCAGATCGGGAGGTTTTCGCTGAATATGGTGCGCGGCATGTCCGGTCAGTTCATGTTCTTGTCCGTGCTGGCTGCGGGAATCGGTATTTGCCGCGCGCTTGCCGAGGGAACATCATTTTTTGCTCTTCTTCCGTATTATGCGGTCATTTTGATTGGTCTGTATTTTTATTTTTCTGTATTATCCATCGTGGATATTCCGGGCAGGCGGAGCATGCTGAAAACCAATCTCATTGATTTTTTGGAAAATAATATGAAACTCAAGCTGGCAGCGGGCTTAAGCGAAGACTGGGAGACAGCGGATAGAAACGTGATACAGGAGAGAACGCGCGGCAAAGAGCGGGAGACTTCTAAGGAGCAGAGAAAGGGCGAACCCGTCCGGGCACAGGCGGACTTAGAGGAGCGGGCGAAAGGGGAACTCGGCAGGTCTCAGACAAAGACGCGCTATCGGCAGCAGGCGGCAGCAGAGCGAAGGACGGCAAGGTGGGATACGGATGAGGAGTTTAATCAAAAGAGAATGCCGGTTTTAGAAAAACCGATGAAGGAGAAGTCCACGAAGCCGGAGGGACTTGACTGGACGGGCGGCATGATGGACGAGCCGGAAGCGGTGAAGCCGTATTTTGATAAAGAAAAGGAAGAAGAGCTTGCGGAGCTGTTGAAGGATCTGCTGTCGTAGCGTGGCTAAAAGGCTTGCAAAAAGAGGGTTTCTTTGTTACACTAATTTTGATTTTATTACACTTGGAAAAAATTGGTAAAAAAAGAAAAATAAACAAAAGGAGCGAGGTAGCATGAGCACAAAGGTTACATTTGATTACGCAAAGGCAGCGTCTTTTATCGGTGAGCATGAGGTGGAATTCATGAAGAATCCGACGCTTGCGGCAAAGGACACATTGACGTCGAAAAGCGGCGCAGGCAACGATTTCCTGGGATGGATCGATCTGCCCGTTGATTATGACAAGGAGGAATTTGCAAGGATCAAGAAGGCAGCGGAAAAGATCAAAAACGATTCCGAGGTTCTTCTTGTCATCGGCATCGGCGGCTCTTATCTCGGCGCGAGAGCGGCGATCGAGTTTTTACGCCACAGCTTTTATAACATGGTGGACAAGAGTGTGCGCAAGACGCCGGAGATCTATTTCGTGGGCAATTCCATCAGCTCTACTTATATCAAGGATTTGATGGATGTGATCGGCGATCGTGATTTTTCCGTTAATATGATCTCAAAGTCCGGCACGACGACCGAGCCGGCGATCGCGTTCCGCGTATTTAAGGAGATTTTGGAAAAGAAGTATGGCAAAGAGGAAGCGGCAAAGAGAATTTATGCGACGACCGATAAGGCACGGGGCGCGTTAAAGAAGGTAGCAGATGAGGAAGGCTATGAGACTTTCGTTGTGCCTGATGATGTCGGCGGACGTTTTTCCGTATTGACGGCAGTCGGCTTATTGCCGATCGCAGTGTCCGGTGCAGATATTGATAAGCTGATGGAGGGCGCGGCAAGCGGAAGAAAGAATGCACTGGAGCTTCCGTATGAGGAGAATGACGCCCTGCAGTACGCGGCGCTCCGCAATATCCTGCTCAAAAAAGGGAAGAACGTGGAGATCTTAGCAAACTATGAGCCGAGCGTGCATTATGTGTCCGAGTGGTGGAAGCAGCTCTACGGCGAGTCCGAGGGTAAGGATCAGAAGGGTATTTTCCCTGCAAGCGTGGACCTGACGACGGACTTACATTCGATGGGACAGTTCATTCAGGACGGTGCGCGCATCATGTTTGAGACGGTCATCAACGTGGAGACGAGCAGAGAGACCATCACAATCAATCAGGAAGCGGTAGACTTGGACGGACTGAATTATCTGGCAGGAAAGAGCGTGGATTTTGTCAATAAGTCCGCAATGAACGGAACAATCCTTGCGCATACGGACGGTCAGGTGCCGAACCTCATGGTGACGGTTCCCGAGGTCAATGAGTTTTATCTCGGTCAGCTGTTCTACTTCTTTGAGTTTGCGTGCGGCGTCAGCGGCTATCTGCTCGGTGTGAATCCGTTTAACCAGCCGGGCGTTGAGAGCTATAAAAAGAACATGTTCGCGCTGCTCGGAAAGCCGGGTTATGAGGAGCAGAGAGAGGCGCTGTTAAAGAGGTTATAAAACATACGATGAAAATTGTGATTTTAGAGAGAAACAGTGTCGGCGTGGATGTGGACGTGTCCGTGTTTCGTCAGTTCGGCGAGGTGACGGAATATGCGAATACGGTCGCGCATAATACGGCGGAGCGGGTAAGGGATGCGGAAATCATCATTGCCAATAAAGCCCCGCTTAATGAGCAGACGTTAAAAGATGCGCCGAATGTGAAGCTGATCTGTCTGTTTGCGACAGGCTTTGACAATGTGGATGTAGCCTACTGTTCGTCGCGCGGTATCCGCGTGGCGAATGTGGCGGGCTACTGCACGGAGGCGGTGGCGCAGCATACATTTACGCTTGCGCTGTGGCTGACCGAAAAAATGAGTTATTATGACAACTATGTCAAGTCGGGCGCATATGCGGCGCAGGATCGGTTTTCCAATTTTGATATGCCGTTTGCGGAGTTGAGTCAAAAGACATGGGGCATCGTCGGTATGGGAAATATCGGAAGCCGTGTCGCTGAGATCGCGGAGGCGTTCGGCTGTCATGTGATTTTTTATTCCGCTTCAGGAAAAAGTACCTGTACGCGCTATGAGCGTGTGGAGCTTTCCGAGCTGCTTGCAAGAAGCGATGTGCTTTCGCTGCATTGTCCGCTTTCCGACCGGACAAGAAATCTGATTGGTATCGAGCAGCTTCGCCAGATGAAACGGTCGGCGGTACTCATCAATGTAGCGCGCGGTCCGGTCGTCAATAACGCTGATCTTTATACGGCGCTGACGGAGGGGTCCATCGCGGCTGCGGGGCTGGACGTGCTGGGGAAAGAGCCGATCACGGAGGATAATCCGCTCTCTAAGATCAAGGACAGCATGAAGCTCATCATTACGCCCCATATGTCATGGGGGAGCATCGAGTCGCGGACCCGGCTTGTCGGCGAGGTCGCCGAGAACATTCGGGCGTTCTTGGACGGAGCGGAAAGAAATGTTGTAAACGGAGTATAAGTGAAAAGATTTCGGGAGTTTTTTGCATAGATTATATAAATGGGGCTGTCGCTTTCACAATGAACTGCTGATATGCGGTTCACAATTGCGAAAGCGACAGCCCTTTATGCATAGTTTTAGCATTTTGTGAGAATAAGAAAAAGATAGATGCTGTAAAATTCTTCGTTGATTTTTACAGCATCCTTGGGTAAAATAAGTATACAAATAAAGATTGATTTATGAAAGGAAGGTTGCTATGCCCAATATATTACCAGTATCTGATTTGAGAAATTATAACGAAGTTTTAAAAAATTGTCAGGTAGGGGAACCAGTGTTTCTGACGAAGAATGGCAGGGGAAGATTTGTGGTGATGGATATAGAAGATTATGAGCGTGAAAAAGCTGAAAAGAAACTGTTGGAAAAATTGCAGGAGGCAGAGGATGCGGTCAAAGATGGCAATGGCTGGCTGTCATTAGAAGAACTGAAAGCGATTGTTGGAGAGTAAACATGATGAAGTTAAGAATCAATCCGCTAGTGGCAGTTGATCTGAAAGAAATCAAAGATTTTATTGCCGAGGATAATGAAGATAAAGCTTTAGAAACGGTACAGGAGATTTACCGCCAATTTGAGAATATCCAGCAGTTCCCATATATTGGAGCCAATTTGTCTAAACGGGTAAGGTTCAAGACGGATTGTAAGTATGTGGTATGGAATGACTATGCAGTGCTGTATAAGATTAATCAAGACACTGTTGAGATTTACCGGATAGTCAATCGGTATCATGATATAACGAGAATCTTTGGGTGAAAGAGAATGTGTAAAAAGAGTGCATAGAAACCGATTCTGATCAGAATGGTTCCATGCACTCTTTTTGATGTTAAGGGATGAGGTTATTTTGTCTCCGTAGCGGATTCGTTCTTTTCCGCATCCGGCGCCTGTGCTGACTGAGGCGCCTGCGGCACTGGTGCAGTCTGAGCCGTCTGCGTCGTCTGCGGCGCCTGCGTTGTTTGAGCCGCCTGCGTCATCTGCGGTGCCTGTGTTGTTTGAGCCGCCTGCGTCATCTGCGGCATCCGTGCCATCTGTGCGGCAGCCTGTGCTGCGTGTTCCTGTCGAAGCTGTGCTTTACGCGCCCTGCGCTTTTTTGTTAGAGCAAGAATGATGATCACCAAAAGCGCGATCAGCACAAGATAGGGTAGAAGCCGGATGATCAAAAACAGCAGCGTTTCCCAGAACTCAATAAAGCCAATCCACGTATCGTTGATCGTATTCAGCAGACGGTCAAAGAACGTGTCGGTTTTCAACGGTTCGGAAACATACTCCTTTACTTCATTGATGGTTATGTATACATAGGAATAGGACACGTCCGTATTTATTTTGTTCATGCGGCTTTTGATCCTTGCGATCTCGATCTGTAAATCTGTCAGTTCCCGCTCAATGGCAACGGCGTATTCGTCCTCAGTAATCTCTGAAAGCAGGGCAATGTAACGTTCTTCCTTGGCTTCGTAAATCTCAAGGGTGGTGGAGAGATCGTGATATTCGCTGCTCAAGTTCTGTACGGAAGCGTTTTTGCTCCGCAAATCACCTAAGTTCCCTGCCGAATTGCAAAAAGCATCGTAATTCCTGCTCGGTATTCGCAGGGTTGCGCTATAGGACTGCCATTTTTCCGTCGATTCGGAGTACCATCTGCCGTAGGAGCCGCCGTCAGAATAGTTCTCGCTTTCAATAAATCCGCCGTACTGGTCGAGCAGTGCTTTAAAGCCGTTCACGGTGGAAGCAAAATCAAGGGTGTCAATGTCCATACTGCAGGAGTATACCAGCATTTCACGGTCAATATCTGAGGTAAGTCCGTTGGATGTTTCGCTGCCATTTGCGGACGTGGGATCGGCTGCAGGGCTTTCTGCCGACTCTGCGGCTGCGGGAGCCTCGAAATTATAGTCCATATCGTCGGCATAGTCGTAGTCCGCATACCAGCCGCCTTCCGCCTCTGCCGCGCTTGCAGTTTGATAGGAACCATTGCTGACATAGCTGTCATAACTCTTATCGCCCGCGCCGCAGCCTGACAGCATCAGAGCAGCGATCAATGTTACATGTAAGAATCTTTTTTTCATAATACAACCCTCCCGTTCATGTGTATGTCTTTGGTTCTGATAAAGATACGCTTATGCGCGGTGGTATTTATGGGGATTTTGAAAAATAATTTCAAATCTGGAAAATTTTTGTTGTATGGAGCTTAATAAAGAATGGGATGAATGTAAAAACACCCGGCCCATTCTTTTTAAATCATAGGAAATTTCATAGTACTGGAAGAATCGCTTTAGCGATTCTTCGAAAGAATGGCGCAAAGCGCCATTCTTTTTTAGTCCCTTCCGGTCAGAATATGGAAGAATTCCGTGTAGTCCGTCCTGTTTTCGCCCATATAAGAGATTGCGGTGCGCGGGTGCTGGTTTAAGATGCCGGTCAGCATATAAGGAACGTCGTAGCCCCAAAGCAGCCCGTCCGCTTTCAGCTTTGTGATATGCTTTTCTATGAACTGAAGAGCGGGATATAAATTGTATTTCGGATTTTTGAGAAAACCGAGCAGAAGCTCCATCGCGCAGTTGCCTGCGCCCCTGCCGAGGCAGCCATAGGTAGCGTCAAGGTAGTTCACGCCGTCGCCGACCGCTTCGATCGTGTTGGCAAACGCAAGCTGCTGATTGTTATGCGCATGGATGCCGATCTCTTTTCCGTATTTTGCGCCGATCTCCATATAGAGATTGCAGATGCGGGCAATCTGTTCCGGATAAAGGGAACCATAGCTGTCCACAATATAGATCGCGTCCACGCTGGAGCGTGCGATGATCTCAAGGGCGGCTCGCCAATCCTGCTCGCCGCTCGTGGAGATTGCCATGATATTGCAGGTTGTTTCGTAGCCCTTGCGGTTGGCGTCCTCGATCATATCGACGGCGGCGGGAATCTGATGAATGTATGTCGCGATGCGGATCATGTCGATGGGGCTGTCCGATCGGTTTACAATGTCGTTCTTGTAATCGCAGCGTCCGACGTCCGCCATGACTGAGATTTTTAAGTCGCTGTCGTTGTCGCCGACGATCGCGCGAATATCCTCATCCTTACAGAATTTCCATTTGCCGAATTCGGATTCCTTGAACATCTCCGTCGATGCTTTATATCCAAACTCCATATAGTCCACACCCGCCTTAATGTTCGCGCGGTAGAGATCCCTTACGAATTCATCCGTAAAGAAGAAATTATTGACAAGACCGCCGTCGCGCAACGTTGCGTCGAGCACGCGTATCTCGGGACGATAATCAAGGAGCTTTGAGATTTCTTTCATGGTAATAGGTACCTGCCTTTCTGTTGGTCATTGGTTAATCGCACGTTAAAGTGTAACGCTTCAACGTGCTAAAATATCAAATAGGTTGCTTCATTAGTATAACACATAACAAAAAAATGCCAACCCCCAAAATGATGGGAGTCGGCATGAATTTGAAAAATGAGGTATTTTATATCTGTATAAGGTTCTGCCGGATAGGTACAAATGTGAAAAGAAGGACTTAAAGCCGTTCCAGCATCGCCTCAACAAGCTTTGCGGAATGCAGCGCTGCGCCGTGCTCGAACGTCGGATAGTCCATTTCGGCGCTGTCGTCCGCTTTGTCGGAGATCGCGCGGATGATCACGAACGGCAGTCCGTTTAAGTAAGCGGCCTGCGCGATTGCCGCGCCTTCCATTTCGGTGCAGCAGCCGTCGAAGGTCTGAATGAGAAACTCTTTCTTTTCTTTTGAAGAAATAAATTGATCGCCGCTGACAACACGTCCCCGAAATACCTGAATATCCGTATTCACTTCACGGCATACCGCCATTGCGGTATCTGAAAGGGATTTGTCCGCTTCAAAATTAAAAACGGGGATCTGCGGGATCTGTCCGACCTGATAACCGAACACGGTCACATCCATATCGTGCTGTACGGCGTCCGTGGAAACAACAATATCGCCGATATTGATCTCTGCGCGCAGGGAGCCTGCAATGCCTGTGTTAATGACATGCGTGACAGAAAAAAGATCATGCAGGATCTGAACGCAGATACCGGCATTGACCTTGCCGATGCCGCATTTTACGATCACAACGGGAACGTTGTTTAAGGTGCCGTCAAAAAATTCCATGGAAGCGACGGTTTTGGTTGACACATCTGTCATTTTCTCTTTGAGTGTGGCGATCTCCAAATCCATCGCCCCGATAATTCCTATTTTCATTTGAGTGTTTCCTTTCTGTATCCATAATCATACTTCTCAATCCCGGAAGAATCGCGCGGCGATTCTTCGAAAGAATGGCGCTTTGCGCCATTCTTTTTTATTGCGGATAAACCAAATGCGCGTCGTCAATCTGATAAAGCACATTGTCAAGATAGCGAGCCGCGAGGTAGTTTGCCATGCCGAGGTTCATATCAAGATAGTTGCCGCAGTCTTTCGGACTTGCGCCCGGAACCTCATCCTTATAGTCGCGGATAAACTCATACATCTCCTGCATGAGAGGCACGATCTCTTTGGAAGTCAGATCGCCCGCGAGAATGAGATAAAAGCCCGTCCGACAGCCCATGGGACCAAAATACACAACTTTATCCTTGTACTCTGCATGATTGCGGAGAAATGTTGCACCAAGGTGCTCGATCGTGTGAACCTCCGCCGTATTCATAACCGGCTCGTCATTGGGTGAAGTCATGCGCAGGTCAAAGGTGGTGAGTGTTTCGTTGCCGACATGATCTTTTCGGGAAACATACACACCCGGCTGCAATTTCAGATGGTCGATCGTAAAGCTTGCTATTTTTTCCATAAAAAGCATCCTTTCTTAAAAAATCATAGAGCGCAGCCAGACGTGCAGTAAAGTCTGACCGTATATCCAAGCACCAGTATAGCACGAATCTTTGTTTTTTACAAAAGACTATTGACATTATACTAAAAAAATATATAATAAAACAGTAATCATTACTAATATTGGAAAGCATGTGAAGAAGGGGATGCTTGATGGCGTTAAAGTACAGCAGACAGCGTGAAGCAATTAAAGAATTTCTCTGTACGAGAAAAGACCATCCGACGGCGGATGTTGTCTATGCGAATGTGAGCAGGCAATATCCGAATATCAGTCTCGGAACGGTATACCGCAATCTAACGCTGTTAGCGGATATGGGTGAGATCCGCCGGCTGCACCTCGGGGACGGTCAGGATCATTTTGATGCGGATACGTCGGAGCACTATCATTTTATCTGTCAGAAATGCGGCAGGGTGATGGACCTGCAGATGGAGAGCATTGAAAAGATCAACGACCTTGCAGGCGTCGGATTTGACGGGCAGATCGCCGGACATATTACTTATTTTTACGGTGTGTGCGGAGAATGCAGCACACAGAAACAGCAGTAAGGAGAGGGAATGATCATGGGCGTGATGCTCATATCAAAATAATTTTTTAACAGGAAAAGGAGAAAAGGCTATGAAATTTGTATGTTCTGTATGTGGTTATGTAC
>CAMWSU010000010.1 GCA_947176965.1 uncultured Lachnospiraceae bacterium
GAGCCGCAACAGTGATATACTAGCACGCACTTTCTCGCTTGTCAACAGGTTTTTTAAAAAATTTCTGACCTTACGTATCCAAAACCAAATCCTGCAAAAATGGTGCTAACATTGCATATTGCGTTTCCTCTCTTAAAAGGATATGAATCGCCCGATTGGGGTGCGCCGTGCCACTGTCATTACCGACGGTGGATTTTTATCATACCATTTTTTGCGCGTATTTGTCAACCGATTTTCTTTATTTTCCTTTTTTAACTTAAATGTTGCTGATAAAAATCCGGCGCGATCACGAAAATGAATTGAACGGGGTATACGTCTACGATATAATCAGAATGAAAAATTAGGATCTATCGCCCTTCATGGAACATATAACGATAAAAAATCAAAAAGATTCTTAAGGAGAAATCAAATGGCATATATTGATTTACATTTGCACTCCATATACTCAGATGGAATTTATACGCCGGAAGAATTATTGAACCATGCAAAAAAGAAAGAGTTGTCAATCGTTTCTCTGACTGACCATGATACCATAAAAGGACTGGAAAGGGCAGAAAAGCAAGCCAAGAAGCTTGAAATCAAGTTCATTCATGGCGTTGAAATAAATTCTTGTTGTACTGTTGGCAACAGATCAGTCAATATTCATGTTTTGGGATATCATTTTTCCACAGAAAAAATGAATGAATATATGAAGATACTAAAAGCACTAAGGGATGAGCATAATGATGCAATTATAAGAGCACTTCAAAGAGCCGGAATATGGATTGATTATGATGATATCGAAAAGCCATTTGATGAATGTATCGTGACTCGTATGAATTTTGCAAGAACATTGGTTAAAAAAGGATATGCAGCAACAGAATGGGAGGCGTTGGCAAAATATCTTCACAAAGGTGGCAGCGCTTATGTTGCGTGCAGCTATCCTCCATTTTCAGTTGTAACCCAAAAAGTGCATGATGCGGGCGGAATTGTATCCTTGGCGCACCCGGCAGAATACGGGCTGACTGATGATGAAACAGAATTACTAATAAAAAATCTTATGGATTACGGTTTAGAAGCAATCGAAGTAATCCATCCGTCCCAAGATTCCATATATTCTAAAAAGCTTCAGGATATCGCTATAAAAAATAAGTTAGCCTTTACCGGAGGAAGTGACTTCCATGGTAATCATGATGGCGACATTACCTTGGGCATGGGAGGAGAAAATATGAGGATTCCAGATAGTATCTTAGCGAATATGTTTTATTTATAATAACGAAAAAATCCAAGCGAAAAAAACGGGCACATAAAAAAGAAGTACCTTTCGATACTTCTTTCCATTCGGAATATCTGTTACTTCTTGGCAGCTCATAGTTATTGCTTGAACGGAGAAAGAGGGATTTGAACCCTCGCGCCGGTTGCCCGACCTACACCCTTAGCAGGGGCGCCTCTTCAGCCTCTTGAGTATTTCTCCACAGTCTGAATTGCATCCGCTACCAATATTGCAGGAACATATTCCTTCATGTCATGACGCAACAGTAATTATACTAATGTCTGTTCCATTTGTCAACTTCTATTTTTCGCGTATATCGCCCTAACATTCTTCGCCCGCATGTCCCTCACTCAAATTCCCTTGCATGCTCCCTGAAAAAATCATAATACGCGCGGACATTCCCAAGCTGCGTCCACCGTTTCACATCCACAGGCTCCTCATCCAGATCGTAGATCTTTGCGCCCCGCATGGAAAGCAAAAACGGAGAATGGGTTGCGATCACAAACTGACAGCCATAAAATCGTGCCGCATCCCCGATAAACTGCACGAGCTCAAGCTGCCTTTCAGGTGACAGCGAATTTTCCGGCTCATCGAGCAAAAACAGCCCGTTCTCTGTGATCTTATCTGTAAAATAAGCAAATGCGCTCTCGCCGTTCGAATGCTCCCGCACATTATCCATGTGATTTTCCCTGATAAATTTTGACTGCGTTTTTCTCCGCGCACTGTTTACTTTTTTCAGCCGCTCATAATCCTCCAGCGAATTCATCCGAAAATGCGAATACTTCAACTCCATATACTCGTCAAACATTTCCTCCCGCTTATTGTCTACACCCTCGTTGATCGTGCGCAGATTTAACATGAAGTCGAATACATCGTCACTCGTAATGATCCTGCCTTCGCATTGTTTTTTTCCTGATTCCGTCCGATAGCCGCACCGCTTTGTATAATCCTCAAAAAAATTACTTCTATTGTAAAGCGTATCCCGCGACAGCGCCAGTTTCTCCGCCATCACATTGAGCGCCGTCGATTTTCCCGAACCGTTCCCACCGTAAAGAATCGTAACCGTTTCAAAATCAAGCTGCCTCAGCCGATGCTTAGAGAGTACCTGAAACGGATAAAACGTATCATAGCAGGTACGCTTGATTCCCATTAAAAAATCATATTCTTCCTCTATATCGGGAAACGTAAACTGTGACAGATAAATCATAACACGTTCTTTCCTCCTATCGCCTGCGGGAAAACGGGCGTGCCGCCCGCTTAATTCCCGCCCGCTGTCTGCGCGGCAATGGATGCCTCAATGCGCCCGCGCACCAAATCGGCAAGCTCATTTGTTTTCATGCCCTTGTATTCTTCATAAAGAATCGGCTTCAAATAGGTAACATGTACCGTTACGGGCTTGATGGATTTTTCATCAAACGGTCGGAACGCATCAATGAGTGCGACCGGCACAATGCTGCATCGTGCCTTTACCGCGCTCTTAAAGCTGCCGCCCTTCATCTCATTCATCTGATTGCCGCGTCTGCTGCGCGTTCCCTCCGCAAAAATGAGAAAGTTCCTTCCTGCTCGCACCTGCTCCGTGACCTCATGAATGACCTGCATGGACTGACGCAGATCCTCCCTGTCGATCGGCAGGGAGCCTGTCGCCTCCACGATCTGTTTGAGCAGGATCACGTTACTTGCTTCTTTCTTGATTACAAATGCAAACGGACGCTCGCACGAATCAATGATCGCTAATACATCATAGAGTCCCTGATGATTCGGAAAAAACATAAATCCGTCTTCCGCAGGTAGATTTTCCAGTCCGTGCGCCTCAATCCGCACACGCCCTGCATGATTCGCTTTTTTACACACATGACGGATGACACGATAACTATACTCATAATCAACCGGTTTTTTTCTGCCGCACAACCATATGCGAAATAGAAAATATGGCGCCTTCAAAAATAATCTCAGCACCATTGCCGCAATTCGTCTCATCGCCTTCTCCCTATTATTTTTGTGATCCGCTTTTACTGTCTGACTTTCCTAAGGAAGCGCTGATTCAATCAGCGTTTCCCTAAGCCTGTTTCCGATACGCCTGCGCCGCCGTTTCATACAGATCGTTTCCCTCACTGTCGATCACGACGATCACCGGAAAATCCTTTACCTCCAGCCTGCGTACCGCCTCCGTGCCAAGATCCTCATAGGCGATCACCTCAGATGCGGTAATGGATTTTGATAACAGCGCGCCCGCGCCGCCGACCGCCGCAAAATAGACCGCGCCGTTTCGCCTGATCGCATCGTGTACCGCCTCGGAACGCTTTCCCTTGCCGATCATACCGATCATTCCCAAATCCAGCAGCTTGGGCGTATATTTATCCATACGGCTTGCCGTCGTCGGACCCGCGGAGCCGATCGGTCTGCCTTCGCGCGCCGGAGACGGCCCCATATAATAGATCAGGTTATTTTTTATAGAGAAAGGGAGTTCTTCTCCCTTTGCTAAAGCCTCATACATGCGCTGATGCGCCGCGTCCCTCGCCGTATAGATTGTCCCTGTAAGATAGACATAATCCCCTGCGCGAAGCCGCTTTGCCGTCTCCTGCGCAAAAGGCGCCGTAATCCGATACTCATTCATATCAGAAGTCCTGCCTTTCTGCATATTGAAATGACACTTTGCCATATTATTTATATTGATCTGCCATATATTCCGGTCATGATCAGATTTTTTTCCTTTATAATACCCGCACCGCATGCCGGTTCACATGACAGCAGATATTCACGCCCACCGGCAGCCCTGCGATATGTGTCGGGTACGTCAAAATATTGACGGCAAGCGCTGTCGTACTGCCGCCAAGCCCCGCGGGTCCGATACCCAGATCATTGATCGTCCCAAGCAATTCCTGCTCCATATCGCGCACATAGGGAATGTCGGAATGAGAACCCGCCGGACGCGTTAATGCTTTTTTCGCCAGAAGCGCACATTTCTCAAACGTGCCGCCGATACCGACGCCGACCACCATCGGCGGGCAGGCGTTCGGTCCCGCATCGCGCACCGCCGTCAGGATCGCGTTTTTGACTCCCTCCACACCGTCCGCGGGCTTTAACATAAATACGCGGCTCATATTTTCGCTGCCGAAGCCTTTCGGCGCAACCGTGATTGTCACCTGATCGCCGTCCACAATACGGTAATGAATGATACCCGGTGTGTTATCCTTTGTGTTTTCCCGGATGAGCGGATCGCGCACAACGGACTTGCGCAGATAGCCCTCAGTATACCCCTGACGGATGCCCTCGTTGACTGCCTCCTCCAGACTCCCGCCTTCAAAATGCACATCCTGCCCGATCTCCATGAAGACGACCGCCATTCCCGTATCCTGACAGATCGGTATCTGCTCCTCGCCCGCAAGCCGCATATTTTCTTTGAGCTGCTTAAGAATCTGCCCGCCAAGCTCCGATACTTCCTCTTTTGCCGCCCGCTCCATCGCCTCTCTCATGTCGGGCGCTAAAAAATGATTCGCCTCTATGCACATCTCTTTGATCGCAGCAGTCACGTCCGCTGTCCGAATGTTCCTCATATCCCGGTATCCCCCTTGTTTCTGCGGTGTATGCACCTGCCTATCGTATCATCGTTTTATGATAAAAAAGAGCCCTATCGACTCTTTTTTGCAAACGGGAGCTCCCGCACATCATCCTCTAACAGATAACACATCTCATCATGCGTATCCACCGCATCGCTGACAATCTGTTCGGGACTCAGCTTAATATACACCGCTTCGCCGTTTACAAGCAGTTCGCCGGCCCGGTCATAAATCTCGGAAACGATCGTCACAAACTTCGGTGTCTCTTTTACCACGATCCCCCTTGCGAGCAGTTCCTCGTCATAGGGTACGGGCTTGCGGTATTTTACCGACAACGACATCGTCACGCCAAAGGACTCCTCCGACTGATCTTTTGCCCACATTGCCCGCAGTCCCAGCTCATCGATCATCGTCGCCGCCAATCCGCCATGTACTCTTTCCGGAAAGCTCTGATGCTCCTTGCGGAATACAAACGGTGTCATGACGCTTCCGTCTTCCATATTATAAAACTGTGCCTTCAGACCGATCGGATTATCCATTCCGCAGATAAAGCACATTTTGCTGTTTCTTTGTTTTCCGATTACTTTCATGATACCCCCTGATTTCTATGTATTGCTTTGCCATAACTGTCTGTTACTGCTTTCCGGCCGTCCGTTTTTCAATCGCCGGCTATTATTTCTTTTTGGCTGCCTTTCTCGCCTTATCCCTGTCTTCCCTCCGCCGTTCGGCGCGCGTCTTCGGTTTCTCGTCCCCCGTCTTGATCCCTGCTTTATTCAGAATGACTCTGATGACTGCATGAATGATATAAAGAAGCGGTAACACAAAATAGAGCAGGGAATATGCCGCATTGCCAAGCGCCGCACTCTCAAAGGTATAGGTGTCAAAAAAGTTCTCACCGCAGCTAAAGCAGATAAAGATCAGCGCGACAAGCAGTACCATCACAAGCACATAAAGGATCCATTCCATCACACGCCTGAATTTCGCATGGTCGTTCCTTGCCTGAAGCTGAATGCAGTAAAAGCGAAGATCGTACACGTTTTTGAGTGCAAATAAAAGAAAAATGCCGATCAGCCCCAGCACCGGCTGCACAAAAAAGGTCTGCGAGGAAGCATCCCCCGCCCAGGCCGCCGATAACAGCTGCGCATCCTTCGCCCCTGCCTTATAAAGGAGAGAGAAAAGAAATACACCCGCATAAAGCAAAACGGTATTGACTGCCAGCGCTGAAAAACCAAGTGTGAACTCTTTTTTGATATTGGGGAGCGTCTCTTTTTTTTCCATGTCAGGAATCCTCTTTTTTCTTTTTGAATACAATGAATTTACTGAATATATAATTTGTGATCGTGACGACCACGGCAGCAATAAATGTCGAGATCCAGTCATTCAAGCTGAACACAAACGGTAATACCTGCATGATGATCAGCTCCAATACCAGCGTGACTACGCGGGAAGAAGCAAAGGAAATCGCTTCTTTGAACATATTCGGATTTTTACTTTGAAAAACATAAGCGCGGTTCGTAAAATAAGCAAACACCACACCTGTTGTCCAGCGGATGACCACGGCCACACCCATTTGGATCGGATCCTGCACATTTAGGAAAAGCTTACAAACAGCATATGCGGCCCAGCTCACGATCGTCGTCAGCACCCCGACGATCAGATAGACAATGATTTCACGATATTGCTTACACAGGGCAATGATCTTTTTCACAACATGTCCTCCATCCTTACATATAATTTCGCTTCGGGCGGATACCGTACCTACCCATTCAATCAGGTACCATGTCTCACGACATTGTAGCATACCCACACCCCGAAATACAATAGATTCCCGGCTCCGTTCCCTTCCAAGCCCGATTTACGCTCTAAAAAGCAGATAAATGACCGTAAAAAGAAATCCTGCGCAGAATAATAACAGACCGAACGATAAGCTGCGCGCGATCAGTACATTATTTTCGCGGAATTCTTCCCGCTTCAGGGCGATGACCTGACGATAACTCCGCGCCAGCGTTTTCGGATGCTTTCTGCGGATCGTCCGGTTGAGCAGACGATGGAAAAAGTCACCCACAGAACCCGCCATATCGGTAAAGATCGTTCCCTGCTCCCGCTCATGGGGAATCGGGCTCTCCCGAAATATCGTTTTTCTGAGCACAATCAATATGCCGTCCGTCAGCGTGTCCAAAATACGGCAGAGAAAACCGAGCACAGCGGGAATCCCCTTTAAGAGAACCGGGCGATACACCCCGTTTTCCAAGTCAAACCACTTAGGTAGCCTGTTGATATAAAGCTGCTCCCCGCTTTTCTCATCTTTCATCAAAAACGTCCGCACGACGCCAAAATAAAGGACAATCCCGATCGCAAGAGAAATCAATCCGCCTTTTAAGCTTTCCAATCCAAAATAGGACACGGTTTCACACGCCGTCTCCACATGCAAAATATTCTCACCGAATACACCAATCCTGTCCGTGATCAGATACGGAAACAATCCCATCACCGGCAGCAGCACAGCACTTCCGACGATCGCAAATGCGCTTTTTTTGTTCATATACGCCTTCATGCCGTCGAAGCGCGCCTGTTCTTCCGCATCCTTATTTTTCTCCCAAAACAGACAAATATACAGCTTGAGCATATAAGCAGCCGTCAGCCCGCCGCTGATCAAAAACAGCCATTCCACGATCTCCAGTACCCTCGGACTCGTCACAAAACGCGCAAAAGCGTTCCATTCATAGCCGAACGGAAATGCTGCTCCAACCCAGTTCGCGACCGGCGCATGTAACGCCAGTTCCTTTGCCATGACAATACTCTCATGCAGCAGCGTTTTACTGATATAGCCGTTAAACAGCGGCACGCCTGCAATCCCCAGCGCACCGGATAAAAAGGCAAGATGCAGCAGCGGCTTTTTCCGACCGAAGCCCCGGATGTCATTCAGATTCAGCTTATGCACATTCATAAACACAACGCCCGCCGCCATGAACAGCACAAGCTTAATGAGTGAATGATTCACCATATGCAGCAGCGTTCCGCGTGCCGCAATCTCCGCATGCAGGACACCGTTTCCTCCGCCGTTTAAGATGCACAGCATCCCGACGCCGACAAGGATAAAACCGATCTGCGACATGGACGAGCAGGCAAGCGTCCTTTTTAAGTCAACGGAAAGCAACGCAAGCACTGCGCCTGCCACCATCGTGATCACGCCAAGCGTTAAAATGAGTGCCCCCCAGGTCGCATTCCGGGAAAAAACATTACAGCTTACGACCAAAATACCGAAAATACCCGATTTTGTCAAAATACCGGACAGCAGCGCCGACGCGGGCGCCGGTGCGACCGGATGCGCCTTCGGCAGCCAGATATGCAGCGGGAACGCGCCCGCCTTTGCGCCGAAACCAAACAGCAGGCAAATGCCCGCCGCGTAAAGCATGCGCTTATCCTCACACGCGGCACATACCTCATAAAGGGACGCCATATCGAGCGTACCAACCGTGCGATAAAGAAGAAATAATCCCATGAGCATCACAAGACCGCCGATGACCGCCACCGCCAGATAGGTTGCCGCTGCCCGAAGGGACTCCGGTTTTTCGTCATGCGCAACCCAAACATAGGACGTAAACGACATGATCTCAAAAAACAGGAACGTCGTATAAAGATCCGACGATAGGAATACGCCCACCGTCGCCCCGAGCGTCATCAGATAAAAGAAATAATAACGGTTTCGATTGCGGTAATGCGCAAAATATTCACCGGAAAACAGTGCCGTCATCATCCACATGAGCGCCGCGATCAGACCATAAAGCACGCGAAAACCGTCCAGCGTAACATGCATTCCCAGACCGGCAAAACCGTTCCACGCAAACGAAAGCCCTCCCGTCTCTTGAAAGCACACCGCCACGATAACAAACGCGAGAAACTCCGTCACACCCACAAGCTGTACGATATAATCCCTGATCTTTTTATTGTCGCGCCCGATCAGATATACCGCGACCGCCGCAAACATCGGATAAAAAATAAGTATTGCCGGAATCGGATTTCCTACCATTACATCTCACATCCTTTTCAAATTAAGCCTTTTCCGATCGTCGTCAGAAAATCGACAAACGGCGTGGAGTACAGCCCCAAAAATACGATCACAATGCAAAATACGAAAAGCGGCACAAGCATATACCAGTTCGGGTCATGAATCCCCTCCAGCGCGGCATAGGAAATTTCCCTCTGCGGAAAGAATGCACGCACGACGACGGTCAGCATATAGATCGCCGTAAGCAGCGCTGATAGCAATAACACTCCCACACCGAGATAGGCAAGCAGATTCTCGCTTTCCATCGCCGCAACCGCCAGGTTCCACTTGCTCACAAAACCGCACAGCCCCGGCACACCCATCAGCGCCAGCGCCGATAATGTAAACATCCCAAATACGCGCGGCATCTTTCTGCCCAGTCCGTCAAGCTGATGCACATAAATCCTACCGCTTTGGCAAATGACCGCACCCGCACAGAAAAAGGAACAGATCTTCATGACGCCATGAAACATCATATGCGTGAGTGCTCCCACAAGTCCCGCCGGAGACATTAAGGCCGCGCCGAATAAAATATAAGAAAGATTAGAGATCGTGGAATACGCAAGCCGCCGCTTAAAATGCGTTTCCTTCACCGCTCGCGCGCTGCCATACAAAATCGTAACGATCGCTGCTGCCAGCACGACATCCTGCGCCCATGTACCGCTTAAAAATTCCGCGCCAAAACAATAATAAGTCAGCCGCAGGACCGCATAAGCGCCCGATTTCACAACGGCAACCGCATGTAAAAGCGCCGTGACGGGCGTCGGCGCAACGCTCGCCGCCGGAAGCCACGCATTGAACGGACAGACCGCCGCCTTCACGCCGAAACCGAAAAACGCAAACACATATATCAGAAGAAGTACATTGATCCTCGAACCGATCGCTTCCAAGTCAAGGCTCCCGCCGTAGCGGAACGAAACATTTCCGTATACGATGATAAAGATCAGCGCAATAAAGCCAAATGCCGCACCGCCGAGCGAATAGTACAGATATTTCCGGCTCGCAAGGATCGCTTCCCGCGTCATCGTATACATGACAAGCGGCAGCGTAATGAGCGTCAGCATTTCGTAAAAGCAGTACATCGTCAGCAGATTATCGGCAAGCGCGATCCCGAGCGTGATGCTGAATGTCATGGTATAAAAAGCAAAAAACCGACGCGCATGCCATTCTCCCAGATTGTTTTCTTCATGCCGCATATACTCAAAAGCATAAAGCGTCGCAAACGGCCACAGTCCTGCGATCAGTCCGCCAAACACCATGGACATGCCATCCAGCCGGAATGAGATGGTCAAATGATGGACAAAACTCACCAGCGTAAACGTTCCCGTCGGCTTTTTTGTGAGCAGCAGAAGAAACAATACGGACGTGATCAGCACGACCGTTTCCGTATAAATCTCAAACTGCCTCCGTTTTTTAAAAGGAAGGACCAAAATGAGCGCGCCGCCTGCAAGCGGAATCATAATCGCAATCAATAATGCTACCGGATTCATCTGTCTTCCTCCTTCTATCGCATGATAGCCGCGGCAATATCCCCGATATAGGAAATCAGCCCGTTCGGAAACATACCGAGCAGCAGCGTCACCGCTGCCAGCAGGATCAGCGGTATCGTCATCAGCTTCGACGGCTCTTTCTTTTTTAACGCCTGATAATCATAATCCTCTCCTACAAAAAAGCCCCTGATCGTGATCGGTAACAGATACCCCGCAGTCAAAAGCGCACTGACAAGCAGCACGATCACGCCGGTATAGGCAAATGCACGCACGCCGAAATCAAGCGATCCCAGCGCCAAATACCATTTGCTGATAAAACCGCTTGCGGGCGGGATTCCGATCAGACCGAGCGAGGCGATTGTATAACACCACATCACGATCGGCATTTCCTTGCCGATGCCGGAAAGTTCGGAAACATTTTTCTTGCCGGTCTGGTAAATGACCGCGCCCGCCGCCAAAAACAATGCCGTTTTAATGAACGCATGAAATACGGTGTGTAAAACGGCGCCCGTGAATGCCGTCTGCTGCATCAGCGCAAGTCCGAACAGAATGTAGGAAGCTTGACTGATCGTGGAATACGCGAGCCGCTTTTTTAAGCCCTTCTCCAAATATGCCATCATCGACCCCATCAGGATCGTAATCAGCGATAACACCAGCCATGTGTACTGCACCCATGTACCGGCAAGGAACTGTGTACCGAACAGATAATACACGACGCGGATCACACCGAGCACACCCGCTTTCACGACAATGCCCGAAAGCACGGCAGATACCGGCGCAGGTGCGGCGGGATGCGCTTTTGTCAGCCATGCATGGAGCGGAAACATACCCGCTTTCACGCTGAAACCAAGAATCATCAAAAACGCCGTCACCAGAACAAGCGTCTCATGTCCCTCAACAAGCGCTGCGTCCAAAATACCGCCCGCCCCAAACGTCAGTGTGTTGGAAAGACAAAAACGGCTTAAGCAGAACAGTCCGAACAACACCATGTACGCGCCGCAGAAAGAATAAAATAAATATTTTAAGCCTGCAAGAATGGCTTCCTTTGTCTGCGTATGCAGTACCAGCGGCATGCTCGTGATCGTCATCAGCTCATAAAACAGATAAAAGGTCACCAGATTATCCGCAAAACAAAGTCCGTTCAGCATGCCGTATACGATCAGATAAAATCCGTAATACCGCTTTTCCCGATGCTCATGCTTCATATAGACAAACGAAAAACAGCCGGCAAGCAGCATGACGGCGGAGATCATAACCGCAAACACACGCCCGAGCGCATCAAAGCCAAACTGGATGGGCAGCTTTCTTGTCAAAAAGAATGCGATCTGCGGCATATCCTTCGGTGTTGTCGTAAGAAGCGCCATCACCATAAGCAGCGCCGTCACAACAAAAAATCCGCCGGTTATGATACAAAGCCCTCTTCGTTCCCCGCCGGAACGTCCAAACGCAAACACCTTTTTCGGCAGCGCAAGGATTGCGATGCCTGCCGCGATCGGAAAAAGAATCGGTAATAGTAAATTACTCATACAAACATCTCCAATCCCGTTTCGATCAGATCCACGATCCAGTCGGAACAGAGTCCCAAAAATATGTTTAACGCAATAAAGCATGCCATCGACGCCGCAAAGAGCTTATGCTTTTTTAACAAAATCGTCCCCTGATCCGTCTTTACAGGCGTATAGATCCGGATCACGGTCTTCATAAAATAAATCGCATTCAGGATCGTGCTGATCGCAAGCGCGATCATAGCCGGCAGCATTTTCCCGCTGTTGCGCACGGATGCCTCCGCAAACAGCAGCTTACTGATAAAACCGGAAAATAATGGGATTCCGACCATGGAAAGCGCGCCTGCCGCGAAAGCAATGCCGGCAATCCTATTTCGATAACCCGATCCCGTCAGATCAAGGAAGCGCCTGCTGCCGTCCGACGCGTCCGCAAGCCCCGCCGCCGATAAGAACAGCAGCGCTTTCGTCACGGCATGCGACAGGATATGAAAAACGCTCGCCACCATCGCCGCCTGCGTACCGAGCCCGAAGCCCATATAAATATAACCGATCTGCGCCACGGACGAGAACGCGATCATGCGGAAAATATCGTTCTCTTTGATGGCGGAGAGCGAACCGATGATCATGCCCGCCACACCAAACACAAATAAAATATCCGTCACTCTGCTCGCATAGATCACATCAAACCCGATCACGCGGTAGATCAGCTTGATCAATAAAAAGATATACCCTTTCGACACAAGACTGGAAAGAATGGCGGCACTCGAAACCGTCGAATAACCGTACGCATCCGGCAGCCATGTATGGAACGGAAACAGCGCGCTCTTAATGGCAATTCCCACACACAGCATACCAATCGTAATCATGAGCGGCACATGAAACTTTCCCGCCGTCACACTCGCCCTCAGCGTCTGGTGAATGTTTTCCATCAGGAGATGCCCCGTCATATCATAGAGCATACAGATGCCGAGCAGCAGCATGCCGGAACCGAGCAGACTCATGATCATATAGCGCGTCGCCGCCTCGATCGTCCGCCCCGTCTGGCTGATCATGATGAGTCCGCATGCGGAGATCGTGTTGATCTCGACAAACACATATGCCGTAAACAAGTCATTGGTATATACGAGCGAAAGCAGCGAGCTTAAAAGCAGATCGCACAAAATATAATACAGGTTCAGCTTCTGCGGTTCGATCTCCGTGTGCAGCTTCTCCTGCCCTCCGAACAGCGAAAGCGTCATAATGACACAGAAAAACAACGCCATGCCGCCTTCCAGCACACCGGCGCGCAATTCGTTTCCCCATGGCGCCGGAAAACGCCCCATCACATAGGTGAAGCTTTCTCCCGTCATGATCGTATACCCAAACACGGATGCTGACATGATCGTTGCTGCCAGCAAAATCACAGCGTTCAGATATTTTGCGGCCCTGCCCTTCAGCGCGGAGCTGACGATTCCTCCCAAAATACACATGACAATTGATATACAGGGAAAATTACAAATCAAATCCATGATCATCCCTCACTCATTCTTATATACCCGCACGATGACAGCGCAGGTATCTTTTCTCATTTTCCTTCTTTTCGCAGAAGGATGGAAATCTCATCTAAATCTACCGTGTGATACCGCTGATATAAACGGATCGTTAAGGAAAGCATCAGCGCGGTGACGGATACGGAGACAACGATTCCCGTCAGAACCAGTCCGCTCGGAACAGGATTGATATAACGCTCCGCATTCAGATCCCCGTCTATGATGATCGGGTCGATCCGCCCTATAATATAACCCTTTAATGCCAGAAAAAGATAAATCGCCGAATCCATGACATTTAACCCGATGATCTTTTTGATCAGATTCTTTTGAAGCAGTAAATTGGCAAAACCGATGCCGAACAATAGCATCGCGACTACTTCGCCGTAATTTGCAAATAAATTCTCGCCCATGAGCATCCTCCGTTTCCGCTTCGCCCGTTCCGCATCTTAAAACCCGCCGCGTCGGAACAGCGCATAAAACGCATACATCGTACACGCCACCTGCAGACCGACGACCAGGTTGATCGGCAGGATGAGTCCCGCGCTTAAGATCGCGCCCGGCGTTCCGAGCGGAATATGATTCTCAAGCCCGTTCGCACCCATAATATAGTAATAAGTGATCATGACGCCGTAAAGCACAAGCGCCGTAACCTTCACCGCCGTATACACACGCTCACCGAAAAACTTCCGCGTCTTATCAAACCCGAACGCACAGGTATATAGGATCATGCCCGCCCCCATCATGGCGCCGCCCGAAAAACCGCCGCCCGGCGATAAATGCCCGTTCAGCATGACATAGATGGAAAAAATAAACACGATCGGTACAAGAATACGCGCAACCTGTTGTAAGATCACATCATTTTTCGGCTCGTAAAACCGGTCGTTTGCCATAGCGGAGCTCTTTAAGATCCCATGATCTAATAAAAGCAGGATCATCACGCAGCAGCCCGCAATAAAAAGCACATTCGTTTCACCGAACGTATCAAACGCGCGGTAGGATAGGATCATGCCCGTGACCGAATTGACCGCGCCCGTATCCGCAATGCCATGCTCGACATAGAGCTGTGAAACCTCATTATTGGCAGGGTTATCCGCATGCCCCGTCGGAGGCAGATAAGACACTGCAATGAGCAGCACACAGACCATCAGCACGCACAATACAATGCCCATGATCTCAAAACACTTGCGAAACAGCCACATCTCCCGGTTATGCTCCACATTGAAGACGTGTTCCCGCATCCGCGCACGTTCACGTTCATATTCTTTCTGCGCTTCTAGATCCGGCCGATGCTCTTTCTGTCTGCGCATCGGCATCGCCTCATCAAATGCCTGTGTATCTCCGTAGAACCAGTCGCGAAACCGCTCCCGGACAGACCGCTTCTCAGTGTTCATCCGGCTTTCCCTCCTCTCCTGTTTCCGCCGCCGCATTCTGTTCCGATGCAAATGCCGCCTGTTCTTCCTGCGTCCGTCCTTCTTCCTTTACCTGCATCGATTCGGACGCTTCCTGCATCGCAGCCGTCTCTTCCGCTGTCACATCCTGCTGTGCGGAAAGCAGTTCCCTGCTCTTGCCTGTGTGTACGCTGTAAAGCTTTTTTAATGTAACCAGAAACAATACCGTCGTCACGCCCGCGCCGACCGCCGCCTCCGTGATCGCTAAATCCGGAGACTCCAGCATCAGCCAGATGAGCGCCATCACTAAGCTGAACGACATATAGACCAATATGGAGTTTAACAGATTTTTCGTAAAGCTAACGGCAACGGCACACACCAAAAGAAATAAAAACAAAATATTCATAAAAACGGTCATTTTACTTCTTCCTTTCCGCCCTGATCCAGCTCCACAAACGCCTCCAGCCGGTCGCTTGCGCCCGCGTCACCGCTCTTTTCTTCCGCAATCTCTTCCGGCAGCTCACAATGCGCGGCAAGATTCGGATTTGACATGACCTCAAGCCGCGCAAGCATATGGGAGGACACAGGGGAAGAAAACCATAACAGTACCACGATCAGAAAAAATTTCAGCGACGTGAAGTTCCACCCGCTCATGATCATTAATCCGACCAAAGAAAATCCGATCCCCAGCGTATCGCCCGTCGCCGCGATCTGCATTCTGTTTAAGACATATCGAAAACGGAATACGCCCAAAAGCTCCACCGCAAACGTCAAAAGACCGCCTATCAGAAACGCCGTCCCTACAAAGAAACGCACCCATTCAAGCGTCGCCATTGTCTTTTCCTCCCGTATTTTTTTCTTTATGCTCCCGGTAAATACCCATAAACACCTTTGTCAATACGATGACCGCCAAAAAACTTAAGACGGCATAGATCATGCCAATATCCGCAAGGTATCCCGCCTCCAGCTTTAACGCCAGCACCGCGATCGTCACAATGACAAGCGTTCCCATCATATTGACCGCCACGACGCGGTCGCATACGCGGGGGCCTAAGATCGCCCGGATCAGGCATAAAAAAATCATGACCGCCAGTATGACCAGAACCGGTGTAAATAACATTTGATATGCCGCTTCCGGCCCGTTCACCATCCCGTTCATTTTCCTTCGCCGCCCTTTCGTGTTCTTTTTGACATAAACCGCTCATAATCCTGCTCCATATCCGCGATCAACCGCACAAATACGGAGGAATCCAGTCCCTCTCCGAACGCCTTGTCCAGACAATGCACCACATAATGATTATCGCTTAACGAAACAGTGATCGTTCCGGGTGTGAGCGTAATAGAATTCGCAAGGAGCGCTCTGCCAACCTCCGTTTTTAACGTCACATCAAAAGACACGATCGCGGGGGATGCCTCTTTTCCGAAGCGCAGGACTTTTCCGATCGTCAACACGTTCGCTTTGAGAATTTCCCAGATCAGTACGAACAAATAACGGATCAGCTTCCAGAACACCTTTGCAAGAAACAGATCGCTGCTTGCGCGGTAACCCATAAACTTACAGATAAACATATAAACAAGAACGGAGATCGGCAGCCCGATGAGCGCAATCTCTACAGTCAGCTGTCCGTTCAATATGATCCATAATAAATAAAACAATACGAACATGCGCATTCCTCCTATCCGATGGTTTTATTGTCTGCGCGTGAGCACATATTTACAGATCGGATTGCCTACGGCGGAAAATTTTTCCTCGTACTCCGTCATTACATTGCCCTGCATCAGTGTTTCATCCGCATGCAGATCATAAGTGATCACATCCGCCTTCCACGCCGACTGGGGAAGCTGCTCTAAGGCAAAATCAAACAGCGCCCGGTTATCCGTCTTAAACTCGATCTTTGCACCCTCTGCCGCGATCTCATCATAGCGCGCAAGAAACGCTGCAGACGGGAGCCTCCTTTTCGCATGTCGATCCTTGGGCCACGGATCAGAAAAATTCAGGTAAATACCCGCAATCTCTCCCTTTCCGAACACAGCGGTAAGCTCCTCCGCTTCCATTCGCAGCAGCTTTAGATTCGGCAGCTCCTCCGCCTCCATTTTCTGAATGGCGCGCAGAAGCACCGACGAATACTTCTCTATACCGACATAATTGTTTGCGGGATTCCTCGCGGCAAGCGTATGAAGGAACTGCCCCTTTCCCATCCCGACCTCGATAAATATCGGATTCGGATTTCCGAACAGCTCCGCCCATCTGCCCCGATACTGCTGCGGTTCCTGCACAACGTATGGACTTTCGGCAATCACGTCGCGCGAACCGGAAATATTACGAAGTCTCATCGCGGCAACATCCTTTCTTCATCGAATTTTCTCGCTGTTCATACAAAAGAATTTCCGTAGGAAATTCTTTAAACGGATTTCTTTTAGGGAAGCGCTTTGATCAGCGTTTTCCTAAAAGAAATCCGTTTGTATTCTACACCTTTTTTTTGCAAATAAAAAGCATAATATAAGAAGACCTGAAAAATTTTGCAAATTTTGGACAATTTTTCTTTGGTTTTAGGGTAAAATAGTGTATCATATTTTTAGTTAAACTTATTTTGACTGACGGAGCGGTTCCCATGCACGTTTTTTTTGATACGACAGCCGCAATAAGCGGCGTTCCTTTTTATAAAAAATGGCTCTTCGGTATTCTATGCGTTTGTTTCTTCCTTGCCACGCCGGTTACTGCATCGGCGGAGCCGGTCGATTATGAAGCGGAAGCCGAGGCGCGCAAGCTGCTTCCCGTGCAGACAAACGAGATCGCGGGTTGGCCGAAGGGCCCGGAGATCGGTGCGTACTCCGCTATTTTAATGGATGCCGACACCGGAACCATCCTTTATGCCAAAAACATTTATGATTCCGGTTATCCCGCAAGCACGACAAAGCTCCTGACCGCACTGATCGCCGTGGAACAAAGCGCTATGAACGAAATTGTCGTAATGTCTCATGAGGCCGTGTTTTCCGTGCCGCGCGGCGGCTCGAATATCGCCATGGATGAAAGGGAAGCGCTTCCGATGGAACAGGCGCTTTACGCGGTGCTGGTTGCAAGCGCCAATGAAGTTGCAAACGGCGTTGCGGAGCATATCGCCGGTTCCATGGATGACTTTGCCGATATGATGAATGCGCGCGCCGCCGAGCTCGGCTGTGTTAATTCCCATTTTGTCAATCCCAGCGGTCTTCCGGACGATGCGCATTACACCTGCGCGTATGATCTTGCACTGATTGCGCGGGCGTTTTTTTCCTCTGAGCTGTTAAGTAAAATGGCATGCACGCCATATTACACGATCTACCCCTCCGACAGACAGCCGGACGAAATCGTCATGTCCAGCCATAACCGTCTGATCAAGGGCAACCGTTACGGCAGCCGATATGTATATGAAGATCTCGTCGGTTCCAAGACCGGCTACACCGACAGCGCCAGACAGACCTTAGTATCCTGTGCAGAGCGGGATGGCATGCGTCTCATCTGTGTCATCATCAAGGAAGAGTCTCCGTATCAGTTTGCGGACACCATTGCGCTGTTTGAATATGGCTTCAGCAACTTTCACTCCGTCAATGTCGCCCAAAACGAAACAATTTATTCCATTAACAGTACAGACTTCTTTGAGACCAGCATTGACATCTTCGGTTCGTCAGAAGCGATTTTATCACTCAACCAACATGATAATGTCGTTATTCCCGTCAGTATCGAGTTCTCAGATCTTGACTGCGAGCTGTCCTATGATACCGGGCGTGAGGACACCATCGCCGTGCTCTCCTACTCTTATCACGGACAGCCGGTTGGCTCAGCGACAATCGATATTGCGCTTGATATGACGGCACCGTTCCAATTTGAGGAAACACCGTTCAGCTTTAAGGATATGCCCACGATGGAGGAGGAGGTTATTACAGCGCCGTCTCCGATTCCGATGCCGACTCCTGAACCGGAATTAGAGCCGGAAGAGCCGCGGATCATTTTCGTCAATATCAAACGGGTATTAGCCATTTTGGTCATCGGCGCGGTTGTGATCGCCGTGCTTCTTTACCTAATCGCCTATATCAAAAGCTATTATTTTTCCTCCCGCCATAAGGAACGAAGGCGCAGGCGGAAACGTCCCAGAGCTTACCGGAGCGCGCGCATCGATAAACCTGTTCGGACGGACGCTGTCGGGCTGAATTTCAGGCGATCTCACCGGAATTCTCATTCGCAGTGGGAACGCAGAACACCCCCGTCTTCCGAATGGAAACCGAAACGGCGGCGCAGCGGCCGCAGATATAAATAAGATACAGAACGTTGCGAGGTTCACATGATATGAAACTTTCTATCATACCTTTTTTCCGAAAAAATAAACGCTCCGCGCGGCGGCTTCTTCCTCGCGGTATGAAACGCTCCGCGCGCACGGGACTGACGACGGCAATTCTCTGCTTCGCGCTGCTCACACAAACGCTTAGCGGCTGCGGTCAATCCAAAACCGATTCCGATGCATGCCCTTATGAGGAATTTATTGTAGTGGATGTTTTTGACTGTCTTGCCAATTTTCAGGGAATTCAATCGGGATGGTTTGCCAAGATCGTCCGTGATAAGTTTAATATGGAACTCAATATTATTGCCCCGAATGTGACGGGCGGCGAGGATACGCTTTTTGCGACACGCTGCGCGGCAGGCAATCTCGGCGATCTGATCATTACCTCGGGAGAAAAAGGACATTTACAGGAGCTTGTTGAATCCGACCTGATTCTGGATATGTCCGCATACTTACAGGACAAGCAGATCATGCGCTATGACGCCGCGATCAACTCTCTGAATGACAAGCTTCCCGGCAGCGGACTATATGCGATCCCTTCCGAAATATCATCGCTTTCTGCTGATACGCCGAGCGATGTGCTCGAGCCGACGTTCGGACCGTATGTGCGCTGGGATCTCTATGCCGCACTCGGCTACCCTGCCATACATACGCTTGAGGATCTTCTGCCCGTCCTTCAAGATATGCAGGCGCTTTATCCGGAGACGGAGGACGGTACGCCCACCTACGCCTTTTCTTTTTTTAAGAATTGGGACGGCAATATGATGAACGCCGTCAAACAACCCTGCTGTTATTATGGCTACGATGAATTCGGCTTTGTTCTTGCAAAGGCAGACGGCTCCGATTTTCAAGATTTGACGGACCCGGACTCAATTTATACACGCGTTCTGAAATTTTATTTTGACGCAAATCAGCTCGGTCTCGTCGATCCTGATTCCTCCGTACAGAATTACGACGATGTTTTTAACAAATATGCGAACGGCTCCATTTTGTACTCCTGTTGGCCGTGGCAGTGCCAGTCGGCATATAACACGGTTGAAAACGGCGCGGCGGGACGCGGATATATGCTTGTGCCGATCGACGATATGACGGTTTTCAGCTACGGCTGCCAGCCTTACGGCAATCAGAAAACCGTGATCTGCATCGGAAGAAACACCGCGGACCCCGAACGGCTCGCCGCCTTCATTGACTGGCTCTACTCCCCAGAAGGTATCATGGCCAACAGCGCACAGATCAGTAAGGCCGCTGCCGGACCGCAGGGACTTACATGGGAGCTGGACGCGGACGGTAATCCTGTTTTGACCGAGTTCGGAATGGCCGCGTTTAATGATCAGAATACGCCGGTTCCGGAAGAATGGGGCGGCGGCACCTGGGCTGACGGTATCTCCGCGCTCAATTATAAAGCGGTCACACCGACGGAGCTTTCACCGGATGGTTATTCATACAGCTATCAGCTTTGGCCGTCCTATCAAGAACCGATCGCAGCCACGCCGTTGGTCCTTGACTGGCAGGCATATACCGGCAGTATGAATGCCGTAACGTATCTTTCAGCGCATGATATGCTCCTTCTCGCGCCCGGCGTAGACTATGTCGCCGAGGAGGAATCTAACGAGCTTAACATCATCCGCAACCAATGCCGTTCTGTCATTACGGATTATTCATGGCGGATGGTTTTTGCGGAGGATGAAGATACGTTTTACCGTTATCATGAAGAAATGCGCGCCCGGCTTAACGCGCTTGACTATGAGAAGATCCTTGCCTATGATCTTGCCGGCGCTATCACTCAAAATGAGGCGCGCCAAAACACATTAATGGGAACACCGGATGTTCCTTAAAAGGAGGTAAAGCGAACAAGTTCGCTTTCTGTTGGCAGCAAGGAGGATTAGTATGACACACGAAGAATATCTCACACAAATTGAACAGGTCATTGCACAGGGACCGTACAAGGACGACTGGAGCTCCCTGTCACATTTCAAAATGCCGGAATGGTTTGAGAACGCCAAATTCGGTATCTTTATTCACTGGGGGCTTTACAGCGTTCCCGCTTTTAATAACGAATGGTATTCCCGCAATATGTATATTCAGGGAAGCGAAGAATTTGAGCACCATATCAAAACCTACGGTCCGCATAAGGATTTCGGCTACAAGGATTTTATCCCTCTGTTTACCGCACCGAATTATAATCCGGACGAATGGGCGGCTCTTTTTGAGGAGGCGGGCGCAAAGTATGTCGTTCCGGTTGCCGAGCATCACGACGGTTTTCAGATGTATGACAGCGAACTATCGGAGTTTACTTCCGTAAAAATGGGACCGAAACGGGACTGCGTCGGCGAACTGAAGGAGGCGCTTACACACCGGGGCATCACGTTTGCCACATCCTCCCACCGCGCGGAGCATCTTTGGTTTATGGGAAATGGTAAGGATTTTGAATCAGACATTCAGGAACCGCTTAAACGCGGCGATTTTTACTGGCCCTCTATCCAAAAGCAGCCCGATCAGTCAAGCCTGACCGATACGCCGATCCCGACGCAGGAATATTTAGAGGACTGGCTCGTGCGCACAGCCGAGCTGATTGATAAATACCGCCCCGCCATTTTATATTTTGACTGGTGGGTGCAGCATGTTTCATGGAAGCCTTACTTAAAGAAGCTCGCCGCCTATTACTATAACCGCGGCGAAGAATGGGGTACCCCGGTCGCCATCTGCTATAAACATGACGCGATGATGTTCGGCAGCGGGATTGTCGATGTGGAACGCGGCAAATTCGCCGATGCCAAGCCTTATCACTGGCAGACGGACACCGCTATTGCACATAATTCGTGGTGCTACACGACCAATCTGAATTATAAGACGACCCAGGATATTATCTGTTACCTGATCGATGTCGTGAGCAAAAACGGAAACCTTCTCTTAAATGTCGGCCCGAAAGCGGACGGTACCATCCCCGAACAGGATACGGCCATCTTAAAAGAGATCGGTGCATGGCTTGCTACGAACGGAGAAGCCGTCTACCATACACGGATATGGCGTTTCTCGGAGGAGGGTCCGACAGCGGAGGTTTCCGGCCAGTTTTGTGATTCCTCCGGCAGCCGCTATACAAGTGAGGATTTTCGTTTCACGGTCGGGGATGGGTATCTTTATGCCACCTGCATGAAGTATCCGGAGAACGGCAGCGTCACCATTAAATCGCTTGCCGACAGCAGCGACCAGAATAAGCCGCTCTTCCACGGTTTGATCGAGGATGTATCCGTACTTGGATTTGAAGAAAAGATCCATTGGACAAAGGACAGTGAAGGTCTGCATTTTACCACGACAAGCGTAAAGAGCGAGCTTCCTGTCGTGATCAGGATAAAAATGTTATGAGGTAGATCATGCATACTTTTTTCATTGCGGATGATGAACTTGCCATTCGAAACGGCTTAAAGTGCATAATTGATTGGAACGAGATGGGTTTTACCTGTATTGGCGAAGCCGGAAACGGGGAAGATGCACTGCATGGAATCCTGGACTTAAAGCCCGATCTGGTGCTGCTTGATATTAAAATGCCCAAAATGAGCGGTCTTGACGTCGTTCATGCGCTGCGGGCGCAGGATTACAAGGGAAAGATTATCATCTTGAGCGGCTTTTCCGATTTCACATATGCACAGGACGCGATCAGAAACGGGGTAAACTTTTATCTGACGAAGCCGATCGATGAGGACGAGCTTACTTCCGCAATTGAAAATATTCAGGAACAGCTTACGATGGATGCCGATCAGACCGATGCTTTCGAGCGGTTGAAAACGCGGGCGCGCAATGTTCTTCTGCACGATCTTGTAACAGGCTGCGCATCGCCGGACGACATCCGCATTGAAACTTTTTCGATGAACGCCGATGTCTATCAGATTGTGACCTATGAAAATTTCAGTATAGAACGGGGCAATATTACCTATAGCTTTGCCGAGCTGTTAAAAGTCACCAATCAGGACAGTCACTTTTTTGAGTATTTTGAGGAGGACCATAAGGATGTGGTCCTCTTAAAGGGCGTTTCCGCTCTCAAGCGTTTTCAGGACTTTATAGACCATTACGAAAACACCCCCCCTCAGAAGGATTCGCCGTTAGACTCGCTGTTTATCGCCTACGGGCGCCCGGTACACGACCTTATGAGCATCAACGAATCCTATCTTGACGCCGTCACCCTGCTCAGCCGTCGTTTTTTCTGCGCCCAAGGGCAGCATACATTGGGCTTTGAGGAGCTTCCCCATGTGGAGGCCATCGATCAGGAGCTTTGTAACGACAAATTAAATGAATTCTGCGGGCTGCTCATCGACTTCCTACAAACGTTTAACAGAAAAAAAGTGGCGGAAACCCTTTATCAGCTGGAAATTTATCTTTATCAGGTCCGCAACGACATCGACGAGGTCAGACTGTTTCTATCCGACCTTTATTTACAGATCAAAGAAAAAATGAATCACATTTACAGCACGATGGCGATTCCGTTTCCCACCAATTCGACCGCTCTCGATTTTATCAATAAGAAATATTATCTCTATGAAATTTTGATCTTCTTTTCGGAACAGTTTGAAATGATCATGAACGCCATCGGAAATTCTTCGCGGGACAGTGTCTTAGACGACATTCTTTATTATATTGATCATAACTACAAGACGAATATCAAGTTGGAAACGATTGCGCCGCTGTTTGGCTATAACAGCGCCTACCTCGGCAAAATCTTTAATAAGACCGTCGGTGAAAGCTTCAATTCGTATGTGGATCATATGCGAATTGAACGTTCGAAGGAGCTGCTTTTGGAAAACCGCTTAAAGGTCTACGAAATTGCCGAGCAGGTCGGCTATAAAAATGTGGATTACTTTCACAAGAAATTCAAAAAATATGTGGGGATCAGTCCCGCTGAATTCCGAAAGCAGACGGTGGGGGAATAAAAAAGAACGCTGCGCGTTCTTTCGAAGAATCGCTTTAGCGATTCTTCCGGTACTACGAAATTTCCTATACATTAAAAAAGAGTTCCGCTGACGCGAAACTCTTTTCTTGAGAATCCTCCCTGCCGCTTTACAGGCGCAGAACCTCCGCTCCGATCTCCTGTATAAATGCCTCGTCATGCTCGATCAAGAGCATCGTCGGGCGATAAGCCTTGATCAGTGTCTCCAACTGCATTCTGGAAAACACGTCAATAAAATTCAACGGTTCATCCCAGATATAAAGATGCGCCTGTTCACAGAGGCTTCCCGCCAGAAGTACTTTCTTTTTCTGTCCTTCACTGTAGCTTTCCATCGGTTTTTCAAATTGTACCCGCTCAAAGTCCAGCTTGCGCAGCAGCGCAAACAGCAATGGCTCAGAAATTTTTCTCTTTTCGGCATATTCTCTGATGCTGCCCTGTAAAAACGACGTATCCTGCGACACATATGAAACAATGAGACCAGCCGGCACACGCAGCTCTCCAGATGTGATCTGCGGCGCTTCTTCTGTGCCTGCAGCGCACGGTGTGTCCCCGTCACTTAATTCGTAAGGAATATTTATCCCTGTTTCCTTGTCTACTGCTGTCTGCGCGAGGATTGCACGGACGATACTCGATTTTCCGGCGCCGTTTCTACCCTGTATTGCCAGACATTGCCCATCCTCGAGCCGGAAGCGAACTCCCTCAAAAAGTGGCTTTTCAGATTCCGCGGAATAGCAAAGAGCTAGTTCCCTCGCCTCGATCAGCACACTCTTATGATAATGCAGCGGCTTTAATTTCAAGTTTTCCGCCGTCTCAATATTTTTCAAAAGCCGGGATTTCTCTTCAATCGCATTTTCCTGCCGGCGTTCTAAACTCTTTCGCCTCTGCTGCATGCGCTTGGATTTCATGCCAATATAGGATCTTGTGTTCAAAAAACGGTCATGCTCCTTCACCGGATCGAATCCGATCTTTGTCGCTTCGACTTTATCCGCCCACAGCCCCGTACGTCGCGCGGCTGCCTGTAATCTGCCGATTTCTTTTTTTAACTTTTCATTTTCGGCTAGTTCGAACGCATCCCGCTTTTCTTTATTCTCCCACCAGCTTGAAAAATTCCCCCTCTCCACTTCTATGCTGTTCTTATTGATGACAAGCACATGATCAACGCACGCATCCAAAAAACGGCGGTCATGCGAAACAAGAATAAATCCGCATTTACGGCTCAAATAATCTCGCACCACCTCACGCGCCTGTATGTCTAAATGGTTTGTCGGCTCATCAATGAGCAAAAAATGATTTTCCTGTGAAAAAAGCAGCGCCAACATAAGCTTTGTCTGCTCGCCCTTGCTCAACTGCCCAAACGGACGGTATAGTACCTCCGCATCCAGCTTCACCTGTTCTAACTCGCATAAAACCCGCCAAAGCTCGCATTCCGGCGAAAGCTCATAGAGCACGTCAACCGCATTTTGAAGGTCGTATTCCGCGCGCAGCCGATATGGAAAATAATCGAATACGATGTTTGTTTTGATGCTTCCCTCATATTCCAGTTCCCCCAAGAGCAGCCTCAAAAATGTCGTTTTCCCGCGTCCGTTTCGTCCGATCAGCCCGAGCCTCCAATCCGTATCAATCTGAAAGGATACGTCTTCAAAAATATTGTCATAGCTTCCCTCATAACAAAACGTTACATGATTTATCGATATTTGTGCCATTTTCATTCCTCCTTACGACAGGCCGCCATGCTTTATTGAACTCATACACCCTTTCTGCATCTTTTCTCTACCTAAAAAACAACAAAAAAAGAACACAGTCCTACTGCGTTCCTTCATCATCTAAGACTAAAGAAAATCCGCAAAGCGTCTTTTCTTATGATCCCACATATATCGTCTCAAGCATTCGGCAGTTTCCTGTAAATATGACACGGCGCGCAAAATCTTACAGGCTCCGTGCCTCCCTATTCGGTTCTTATCTACAGAAATGATTTTGCATGCTTCCTGCTCCTTGTTGCCGACTGCCGCATCAGCCGGAGTTACCGTTACCTCTTCTAACATAGCATAGTCTTCCGTTACTGTCAAGAAAATCGATTTCTTGCTCATTGCACGCAGGAAACCATGATCTTTCCTAACCCGTTGTCCACGGAATTTCGTACCGGAATAAACCGTTACTTATCGGCATCCTCCTCTTTTTCCGCCTGCTTATAGATCACGGCACCCTCCTCTTTCTCGATCTCGCGAAAAAACGGAACCGCATAGCCTGAGATGGTTAGGCAGATGCATCCCGGACCGATCAGCACACCGATAAATATCGTTGTCCAGTTAAAAAAGATCAACATGATCTCCACAAACAGGATAAAAAATAAGCTCAGTGTCCGCACGAAATAGCGCGTTGCAATGTCCGCGGAATTCTTGATGGTCCGAAACAGTGTGTTCTCATAACGGGCAGAGAGCGGAAACGCATAGACAAATCCCATCATAAAAACAAACAGCGCAATGATGCCGAAAATCAAGGGCATGATTGGATTTGTCTCATCCCTCTGAAACATCTGAAAGTCAAAGTTTACGACCTCCATGCACATGATAAACAGACACCCAAGCGGAATACCGTTTCTTAAGTTTGCTCTGAATGCCTTTACAAACTGACGCGCTACATAACCCTCAGACTCATCGACCATCTTCATCGTAACGGAAAACACCGCAACCGTTGACGCTCCGATCGTGATGATCGGGATACTGAATACCAGCCACAGCACACTCAGCTTGACCATATCCCAAAAGCGGGAAATAAAGCGGTAAAGAGCACCCTCCGGACTAAAAAAACTCATAGTACACTCCTCGTAAGACAGGGAAAGGCTGTCCCTTAGAACAGCCTCCCCCCATATTCATATAATCGTTCGGTCGCAAAGCGCCGTTTTCTATCATTCTTTTACGCGAATCGCTTATTTTAATTCCTGCTCGCATGCATATCTGATCGCGGACTGCTCAAGGGACAATTCCAAACAATCCTGATAACCGTATGCATTTGCTTGCTCGATCATCTCTGCTACGATCTGATCATATTCCGCGTCATCCTTTGCGTAGATCGCACGCCATGAGTAAGTTACGATAACATCGGTTACCGCCTCCCATTTCGTCTTCATCTCGCCTTCCAGCTTATTCTGCTGATAAGTGGAAATCGGCGTGACTAAATAAATGCCTCTGCCTTCCATGTATTCCTGCTTATTAGTCGCTCCGGTGTAATCTCTCCAATCCTGCTCAATTTCCGATTTTGCCGGAATCTGATAGGACGGCCATGTCTGATAATCATATTTATCACCGTTTGAATCCAGATTCTCCGCACTCAGCGTCCAAGTCGTATTATTGAACGCAAATGCACCGTCATTAAACGTACCGGTTCCCTCATAATCGCCGATCATCATCGTCTCGCGATCCAAATATGCCTGCTCACCAAACTCGGTAAAGCAGGGATGACCATCCTCATCATAGTCCCAGCAAAGTCCCTGCGGTCCATAGTTATAGGTCATGGTTCCTTCCGGCGTGTAAAACCAGTTAATGATCTCCATACATAACTCGGGATACTCCGTATTCGCGCCAATCGCCCATACTCTGTTGCCTCCAAGCGTGCTTAAGCCGGATACGATCGGTCTGGCGTCAAGCGGTGCACACGGGAGCATCTGCCTGTTGTCCTCAATATGATTCTCATTGTAGATCATGCTTCCGCTATAATCGAAAATGGACATGAAATATCCGCTTGCAAGCAGCTTCTGCTTCATTTCCTCATAGGTGTTCGTCATCGAGTTCGGATCGATCAGACCTCTCTGATTTAATTTGTTGAAGAATTTTAAGCAGGTCATATACGGACCGCCTTCCTCCAACGCACCATAAAACTCACCGTTCTCCTGATTGTAAAGACCCAGCTGGAAGTCGCCCTCATAACCATAGTACGCACTTGCCATGGACTTTACATACATAACCATCGTTCCGTCCCAATCCGGCCAAAGACCGATCGCATACGTCTCCTTGCCGTTATCGTCAGTCGGTGCGAGCTCCTTCATAGCCGTAAGAACCTCTACCAGATCATCCAACGTATGGAACTCCGGATAGCCAAGCTCTTTATACAGATCCCAGCGTAAATCCCATGTGTAAATGAACTTGTCAATATCCTCTGTGGAAGTTGCGAGGTTATGGCCAATCGAATAAATGGTACCGTTGTTCATATTGCGGTTCGTCTCTAATGCGTTCTGGCAGTGCTCCTCAATATAGGGACCATACTCATGAAGCAGATCGTCCGCCTCCCAATCATAGAGCAGTCCGGCATTGACCGCATTCTGATAGTCGCCGCCGACAGAGCCGAATACGATAATATCTCCTAAGTTGCCGCTCTCCATACGCGTCTCGAACACACCGTCCTGATCGGGCACAATATTGACAATGACATTAAACTTATCTAAAAATATTTTTGCCGACCATCCGGTCTGTTCGCCGGAAAAGTTTGCAAGCTGGGAATAGATCGTGAGCGTGATAGGTTTTTCTTTACCACCGCCGCCGCCGCAGCCTGCAACAGTGGACATCAGCATGATACAAGCCAATGTCATCACTGTAATCTTTTTGAACATCTTTTTCATTTTTCATCCTCCTTTTTTGTGTTATTTGTATGCAAGCGGGAAACCAACAAATGATCTCCCCATAACACCGTATCGCATTATCTGCTACTTAAATGTGTTATTAACCTTTCACCGCGCCGAGCATAATGCCCTTCTCGAAATAGCGCTGCATGAACGGATAAACAAGCAGGATCGGAATGATGGAGGTCATCGCCACCGTATACTTGATGACCTTATTATTCAGCATTTCCGCTGCTGCCGCCGCTGCCGCTGAATCGCCCGAATTCATCGCTGCGCCGATATTCGTTGCCTGATTCAGGTAGTTATACAGTAAGTGCTGCAGCGTGTACAGCTTCGGCGTATTCTGCATCAGGATCAGAGAATCCGTAAAGGAGTTCCAATGTCCTACCGCGCCGAATATCGCGATGGTCGCTAAGATCGGGCGGCTGAGCGGCCAGACAATCTTCCAGAACACGGTCAGATACCCGGCTCCATCCATAAACGCGCTTTCTTCCAGCTCTCCGGGAATGGATTCAATATATGTTTTTACCAAGATGATATTGTACGGCGCCACAATCCCGGGAATGATATATGCAATAAAGTGGTCAGTCAGACCGAGCATATTCATGTTCATATACCAAGGAATGATACCCGCATTAAAATACATCGTAATGATCAGGAAACGATACCATAATTTTCTATGCCACATTTCCTCCTTAGTCACCAAATACCCGATAAAACCCGTTGCCAATACCATCAGTGCCGTACCGACAATCGTTCTGGTAATCGATACACCGAATGCCCGGAATACATCATCCACTTTCAGAATGTCCAAATAATTCTTAAGCGTTACGCCGATCGGGTAGAAGAGCACTTCTCCTCTCGTAACCGCGCTGCGGCTTGAGATCGTATTAATAAAAATATAGTAGAACGGGAAAATACAGCTTATCGTAAAAATTCCGAAAAATCCATAATTCAGGATATTGAATATAATATCTCCGGTGGTCAGCTTATATTTTCTTCTATGCTTTTTCTCATATGCTTTTTCTGCTTTCGCATCCAGCTTTTCCTGCTTTGTCATCGCCATAGTCCGCCACCTCCTAAACAATATTTTCGCCGCGGACGGACTTCGCTACTCTGTTCGCAACAAAGAGCAGAACGACCGCGATAATGGATTTCATCATACCGACAACAGTTGAAAGCGGAATATCTCCGTTTCCGATACCCAGATTGTATACATAAAGGTCGAGGACCTCCAAAGAATACTTATTCTGTGCATTCGTAAACACAAGGTACTGATCCATACCGTTGCTTAAGATACCCGCGATCGACATGATCAACATAACCGTATACGTGGGAAGCAGACCGGGCAGCGTAATGTGCAGCATCCGCTGGAAGCGCCCTGCGCCGTCCACGGTCGCCGCTTCATAAAGCTGCTGATCGATTCCGGCGATTCCGGATATGTAGATGATCGCACTCCAGCCGACACCCTTCCATGTCCCCCATGCCAGCATTTTTAACCACATATGGGAATTTCCGCCCAAATAATTATCGGTGGCATTCACACCAAAGCTCTGAAGCAGGGTATTAATAAAGCCGTCCGTATTAAACATGGCAAATGCAATCGCATAGATCAATACCCAGCTGATAAAGTTCGGAATTGTCGTAAAGGTTTGTACAAACCGACGATACTTCGTGCTTTTCATCTCGGCAAGGAAGATCGCAAACACCATCGGCAGCCAGCTTGTCAAAAGTCCGAGACCGCTCATGGCAAGCGTATTCTTCATAACGGTTAATAACCGCTTCGTATACGCTTCATTTTGGAACAGGATCTTGAACCATTTAAGGCCTACAAAATTATCCCAGCTGATCTCTCCGCCCGCCGTATAATCAAAGAATGCATATCTCCATGAAAACAGCGGCAGATAGGAGAACGCAAAGCAAAGAACAAGGAACGGCATAATCATTAAAAACAGCTTATACTTTGATTCAATCGCAAAGTGTTCACCCTTATCCGCCTTCGGGACTAAGATCATAACCGCAATAGATAATAGTAAGACTGCTACGCCTATTACGATGTAAATCCATACCGCATTCGGAAATCTCATGGTGATCTTACTCATATCTGCGGAATCAATCATCAGAAAATAAAATACCAGGATCAGAACCGAGCCGACAAGCTGCGCCGCACCTCCGGCAACAGCAATGAAATTGCCCAGATTTTTTAATTTGCGGTTACCGGCAGACATACAGCCCGCCGCAGCTGCAGCCGCAATACCAAGTACCAATAATACACAGGCTATGTACAGCATCACAAACAATCCCTGACTGATCCAGCCTACGCGGAACGCACGATTTAAGCCATCCGTCAGACTGCCATAGGATACAGCACAGGTAAACAGCGACGCTGTTCCGCTTACCTTCGCCTGCCCTGCACTTGTGATCATCAGCGCAGGATTAATTGCAGGAAAGAATAACAGAACCGCAGATAATACCATCAAAATCCGAAGCGGAATATACAGCTTATTTGCGGTCTGCTCTCTTGGGGATAACTCTTCTTTCATTTTTTACCTCCCTCATCATCTTCTTTTCATAGAGTACACGTACTCTTTTGGAGCACAATGCTCTCAAAAAGACTGCAACGCATTCTTTTGCAAACTACTCCACATATCAAATATTATAAAGAAAATCATTTTGTTAAGATACGGTCAATACTTGATAAAAAATACATTACTTTTTAGAAACAGAAAAAGGCAGAGCCCATAGTGGGTTCTGCCTTTTTGATGTTTTAGAAATCAATTATTTCTTTTTCTTCTTTGCAACTACAATGCCTGCGCCCGCTGCTGCAACAACAACCACTACAACGATCACAACGATCACAACAACATTGGAACCGCCCTTCTCCGTATCAGTAGAAGCAGTCTCCTCTGCCGGTGCCGCATCATTACCATCCGCCGGTGCGGGAGCTTCCGTCGGCTCCTCTGCCTGTGCTTCTGCATCATAATTAAAGCCGCTTACCGTAAAGGTAATGCTCATGCTTGTAGGAGGAACTGCATAATAACCGATTTCACCTACCTCATCATTCCAGATATTCTGAAGCAACATATTGAGATACAACTCAGAATCCGGGCTGATGATCGGACCGTTCATCAGATCTACGCTGGAGCCGTTCACTTTCAACTGCACATCGGAAATCGTGATCTCGCCGGTATTCGGAATATCCGTGGATAAGAAGATCAGATTCATGTACTCTTGATCCGCGAACTCACCGTCCGGGAAGCTTAAGCCGTCAACAGATACGGTATATGTACCGTTACCCGCGATCACAGCATCGGTAAACGTACCGGGAAGCACAACTGCGTCATTACCATCCCAGCCTGTTACCTGATGGAAATAATCCATATCTCCATCTACATCTCTGCCGTAGCTGCCATCATCCCATGCATTACGGAAAGAGTACTTCGGCGTCTGGAAACCAATATATGCATTGTAGGTTCCGCCAAAATCAACAGAAGCTGCCGGTGCTTCTTCTTCCGGAGCATCCGAACCTGCCGCCTGCGTGCCGAATCCCGTAACCGTGAAGTTTACTTCGATAGACTGAAAGCCTGTCAGATAATCGGAGGAGAACAGACATGCCGTTGCATCCATTACACTGCCTTCAGCAACACGATTATCAATATGATTGTCATCGCCTGCGGTTGCTGTCTCATCCGGTGCATTCCACTCATTGTAAATATTGACGCGGGTCGTAAGACCGCCGCCGTCTGCGGAGCAGGTGTAGCTCGGTCCCTGCATCTCAATCTCCTCACCGTTGATCTTAATGCTGTCTACGGTAAGAACACATGCCGTTCCGAGAAGGATTTCTCCGTTCTCAACCTCAAGAGCGTTAAACTGCGCAAGGTTCTGAGCCTCTGCCGCATTCATGGATACCGTGTAAGAGCCGTCTCCGGTAATCTCTACATCCACATATTCTGCATCAAACTCTTCCCATGCTTCGTTGTTAATATTCAAGTGTGCCATCGCCGGGCCTTCCACCTCGATCGGAGCAGAAGCGCTTCCCTCTGCTGCCTGTGTGCCGTAGCCCGAAACCGTGAAGTTTACTTCGATCGACTGGAAATCCGTCAGGTAATCGGAGGAGAACAGACATGCTGTTGCATCCATCAGATTGCCCTCGGCAATACGATGATCCACATGCTTGTCATCGCCCGCGGTCGCTGTCTCATCCGGTGCGTTCCACTCATTGTAGATATTGACACGGGTCGTAACACCGCCGCCGTCTGCGGAGCATGTGTAGCTCGGTCCCTGCATCTCGATCTCCTCACCGTTAATCTTGATGCTGTCTACGGTAAGAACACAGCCTGTCCCAAGAACAGACTCACCGTTTACTACCTCAAGAGCGTTAAACTGCGCCAGACTCTGCGGCTCTGCCGCATTCATGGATACGGTGTAGGAACCGTCTCCGGTGATCTCTGCGTTTGTCCACTCTGCCTCAAACTCATCCCAATCTGCGTTGTTGATGTTGAGGTATGCCGTGCCGTCCGCCAAGCCTGATGTATCCTGCGCTGCGTTTACAGGCATCGCAGAAAGTACAAGCGAGCAGGCGAATACAGCTGCTAACAACTTCTTCAACCTTTTCATAATTCTTCCCTCCTATAAATTTGCTTCGTGCATAATTACACGAATGTACTTTATGAGTGTATAATAACTATTGCAATAAAAATACGGTTTTTTTTTTACATCTATTACTTGTCTTTTTTTACATGGCAGAATCTGTCATCGGCGGAATGACAAGCGAAATCATCGTTCCTTTTCCCGGCACACTGCTGATGCTCATGCCGTATCTGCTGCCGTAGCAGAGCTTGATGCGCTGATTGATATTATAAAGACCAATGCTTGCTTTGATCTCCGGATTCCGCACTGATATGCTGTTGCGCAGCTTTCTGACCTGCTCTAATTCCATACCGCAGCCATTGTCGGAAATATCAATATGAAGATTCTCATCCAAATAAATATGCACCGTGACAACGCCGCCGTTTTCTTTTTCCTCCAGTCCGTGCAGAATGGCATTCTCCACGATCGGCTGGAGCAGCAGCGGAAGAATCTGATAATCCTTCAGACAAATGGCATCATCCACAATAAGCTGATATTCAATCCTGCTGCCGAAGCGAAGTTTTTGGATCTTAATATAGTTTTCGATATAATTCATCTCTTTCTCGAGCGTCGTGGACGCCGTTCCCGTATTTTCCAATACATAGCGCAGTGATTTACCGAGCAGCTTAATGGCGGTCGCCACCTCGCGATCTCCTGCTGCAAACGCGTTCATGCGGATCGTCTCCAGCGTATTATAAAGAAAATGCGGGTTGATCTGACTCGCAAGCATCTTAAACTCCATTTCCTGCTGCTTATTCATCAGTTCTTTTTCACCGATCTGCGACTGATACATCGCCGCCTCTTTTTCCTGTATTTTCTCCACCATCACCTGTAGATCGGCAAACGCTTCGGAAATCTCGTCCCTGCCCCGGAAATCCGCCGTGATATTGTAATCCCCGTGGCTCGCTTTATGCATCTCCTCCCGAAGCAGCTCCACTCTCGTCGTAAAATAATGCGTGTATACAAAGATCATGACCCCCGGCAGCAGAATTGCCGTCAGAACGATCAAAACGCAGGTGCGGACAATCCGGTAAATATCATCATACGCATATTGATTCAGCGTGCAGATGTAAATTCTGGATTCGGACTGATACATGTTCAACGTGGAGACGTTGACAATGCTGCGCCTGCCGTCCACCGTCATGCTGTCCGCATACGAATAGTGCGCATCGTTTAAGTCAATGTCAAGATGCATGGGCTGTCCATAGAGCGAACGGTCCGACGCATAGACGATCTGCGCATTGTCCGCGCTGACAATCATTGCATAATCGCTGCTCTCCACCCGCGTGCGCAGATAATTATCGCTGATCTTGATGACAAGTACCGCATGGTACGCATCATTCTGCTGCGGAATCCTGCGCACCAGGCAAAGATTCCAATAACGATTGCCGTATTTATCCGTCCGCTCCAGCGGCATCCACAATACTCTCGATTGTTCTGACGCCTCCAAAAACCAATCCTGCGCCTGCTCTGCTTCTTCCGCCCGCCGGAAAACGCGATGATCGGAAATAGACGGGTTATCCGTATAGATCGCCAGATCTTCCACCTCGGCATAATTATAAAGATAACTGTTCCCATTGATAAAAGCATCCGCATCCGCCGCGAACGCACGCTCCGTCCGGTAATCCGTTCCGAGCATTTCTGCAAGCTGCTCATCGCCGCAGATATTTTCAGACATGTTGTAGATCTGTGTCGTGATCTCAAAAAAGATCGACTTAATGCGCAGGTTGTCGGATGCCACCATGTCGGAATAGTAATTTTTCAGCAGGTTTTTGGTATTTATGATTAAAAAAATACCGAGCATCGTCACCGGCACAAACAGCGCGAGCAGGTAAATAAAATAGAGCTGCCGCTTGATCCCGTGCCTGCCGAACAGGTGATGGATCAGCGTCATATCGGGACTTGCGTGTTTTCTTTTTCTTTTTTCTTGTGACTGCTTCTTACTCAATTTCAAGGGTGCCTCCCTATATTCCGAATTGCTCAAAAAGTGTTAGTTTTTAAGCTCATTCTAACACTATATTGCTCAAATTTATTTTTTACGTCAATAAAACGTTCAAATAATGGTGTAGCCTTTGCCTGTAAAAACCACTATAATGAACTCATAACGGACAGGGATTCCTGTCCTTATCGGAAAGTGTATCATAATTTTTTAAAGAATGATAGGAAAAGGAGGATAAAAACCATGAAATTCAGCAACGGATGCTGGCTTCAAAAAGAGGGATACGAGTGTTTTGCGCCGCAGCAAGTATATTTCACAAAAGTGGAGCCGACGAAGGTCACGCTTTGTATGCCGACAAACCGCATCAACCACCGGGGGGATACCCTGGGTTATGTGAATCTTACCATGATCATCACTTCCCCCGCGCCTGAGATCCTGCGCGTGCGCACCTGCCACCACATGGGGCGCCTGGAAAAAGGACCCGCTTTTGAGCTGGCATTAAACGAGGAGCTTCCGCTCACCGTCACGGATGCGGAGGACATGCTCACGATTCAGAGCGGCTCGCTTTCACTTGAGATCACAAAAACATATTTTTCCATGACCTACAAGCGCGGCGGCGAGGTCATCACCAGATCATCCGGCAGGGATCTCGCCTGCATGAAGACCGCATGGAGGGGTCTGGCATATGACGCGGCGGGCGATACCGAAAACACCTATATGCGCCAACAGCTGTCTTTGGGCGTCGGCGAACTGATCTACGGTCTCGGCGAGCGCTTTACGCCGTTTACTAAAAATGGACAGTCCGTGGATATTTGGAATGAAGACGGCGGCACGAGCACCGAGCAGTCCTACAAAAATATTCCTTTTTATGTGTCCAATAAGGGCTATGGCGTGCTTGTCAATCATCCGGAACGCGTTTCGTTTGAGATCGCGACGGAGATGGTCACACGCGCCGAATTTTCCGTCGAGGGCGGCATGCTGGATTATTTCCTGATCAACGGGCCGACCATGAAAGATACGATCGTGCATTACACCGACTTAACCGGAAAGCCGGCGCTTCCCGCTCCGTGGACATTCGGTTTATGGCTATCTACCTCGTTTACGACCAATTACGACGAAGACACCGTTATGAGCTTCGTAAACGGCATGCTGGATCGCGGTATTCCGCTGCGCACCTTCCATTTTGACTGTTTCTGGATGAAGGAATTCCATTGGAGCAATTTCATTTGGGACGACCGCGTGTTCCCCGATCCCGAGGGTATGCTTAGGCGCATCAAGGCAAAGGGGCTGAATATCTGTGTCTGGATCAACCCGTATATCGGACAGGAGTCCGAGCTTTTTGCGGTCGGCTGCAAAAAGGGATACTTTGTGAAGCGTGCAAACGGCGACGTATGGCAATGGGATATGTGGCAGCCGGGTATGGCACTGGTAGATTTCACGAATCCCGCGGCGTACCGGTGGTATCAGGAAGAATTGGAAAAACTGCTCGATATGGGCGTTGACTGTTTTAAGACCGATTTCGGCGAGCGGATCCCGTCCGAGAACGTGACCTATTTTGACGGCTCCGACCCGAAAAAAATGCATAACTTCTATACGTATCTTTATAACAAATGTGTTTATGAGCTGTTGGAAAGAAAGCGCGGCAGGGGAGAAGCGGTCCTGTTTGCCCGCTCCGCGACCGTCGGCGGTCAGAAATTCCCTGTTCACTGGGGCGGAGACTGCTGGAGCGATTACGAGTCGATGGAGGAGAGTCTGCGCGGCGGTCTTTCCCTCTGCATGTCCGGCTTCGGCTTTTGGGCCCATGACATCGGGGGCTTTGAGAATACATCAACTGCCGACGTGTATAAGCGCTGGGTCGCTTTCGGACTGCTTTCCTCGCACAGCCGTCTGCACGGATCTTCCTCTTACCGTGTACCGTGGGTATATGATGAGGAAGCGGTAGATGTCGTACGCTTCTTTACGAAGCTCAAGGCGCGCATCATGCCGTATCTGTACGCCGCCGCCGTTACCGCCAACAAAACCGGTATTCCGTGCATGCGCAGCATGGTCATGGAATTTACGGAGGACAAGACCTGTCATTACCTTGACAAGCAGTATATGCTCGGTGACAGCCTGCTCGTCGCACCGATCTTCAATGATCAGAGCCTTGCAGAATACTACCTGCCAAAGGGCGTCTGGACGGATTTCTTTACCGGAGAGGTCAGAAACGGCGGTCAGTGGATCTCCGAAACACACGGCTACTTAAGCATTCCGCTGATGGTAAAGGAGAACTCCATCGTCGTGCTCGGCGCGCATGATGATAAACCGGATTACGATTACGCCGACGGCGCGGAGATCCGCGTTTATCAGCTGATCGACCAAAAAGAAGCATCCGCTGTCATCTACGGTATGGACAATCGGGCGGCGCTTTCGGTGAAAGCAGTCAAGAACGGCAATCAGATCCGGATCACAGTCGATACCAAAACATCCTGCTCCATCCGCCTCGTCAATGTCAAGGCAAATGCCGTAACCGGCGGCAGCTTTGCAGTGGAAGGAAATGATACGGTCATTTCCGACATTTCAGGCGAAATTGTGGCAACGCTATAAAAACAGACAAAAAGGCTAGCCTCTTTTGTAGCAGAGGATAGCCTTTTTGTCACGCTTTTATCCTGCAAAACCACGCTTCGTCTCAGCTAAGCAGACGCCGAATATCGGAGATCCGTTTCGCGTTTTCTATGATCTCCTTTCTCTGCGCCTTCATATAATCCTCAAGCTCCTCAATCTCTTCCTCCGTGAAGCCCTCGCTCTTTGTGATGACACAGTCCGGCACGGTTCCTTCGGCACGATCGTTCCCGCGCTCAAACATCACGGAAACAAACGGTTTTCCGTTTTTGGAGAGCACCGTCGAATGGATGCATTTCAGCTCACTCTGTCTTTCCATATAGGCTCCTTTCCTGTCAAAATGCTTTCCCCCGCATTCATACGTCTGCGTTTTGCTCATGCACCTTTTGCTCATGCTTCGCCCTGCGGTGCTGACGCCTGATCTCACGCGCATGCTCCTGCTTGCCCTGTACGGTCTTCGCCTGCTCCTCGTCGATCAGCTTTAAGGTCTTCACCACATATACCTTATCGCCCTCTGTCTTTTTCATACGGATCTTTCCCTTGATATAACCGTGCTTATTGCAAAACGCCAGCGCATAGTAATGCCTGCCATTCGGCGTAAACCAGCGCAGCTTCTTCCGACAGTTTTTATGACAGATATAACATTTCGTGCTTGTTACCTCCCTGTCCTCCATCGCTGTCTGTTTATCCTCAAATTCCCGCGAGATATATTTTGCGTAGGTGTCAAAGCTAATATGAACCTCCTGCTTTCTCGTTTTCGGAATCCGGTATACATCGTAGGAGACGCGTTTCAAAAGCTGCTGTGCCGACGGCTCGGCGCTGATACGCTGTAAAACCTTTGCTGTATAATACGCATCGGCAAACGCCCGGTGGAACGGAATGTCCTGCGCAATACCGAGCTGTTCCACCGCGTTTTTTAATGAACGGCGTTTTTTATCATCCTCCGGCTCATAGACGAGCGCGTACAATTTTTGTACATCCAAATACATAAGCGGTCCGTCCGAAAGCGGCGGAAAATGGTAATAATCCATGTTTCGCTGTAACTCGGTCAGATCCAGCGACCCCCATGTGCCGTACACGCAGTCCTCACCGCACCATTTCAAAAAATAACGCATGACCGGCGTAAAGGTCTGTTCTCTTTTCAGCTCGCTCATACTGATATGAATAATGTCCTGCGTGATCGCATGCATCGTATGATACACGCTCGGACGGATCAGTCGGGAAAACTCGCCGATCTTTTCAAAATTCTCATTTAATTTGATCGCACCGATCTCAATGATCTCAAACGGCAGCTTTGGATCTTCATTTTGCTTTTTATCCGCCTGATTCCATTCCAAGTCAAAAATAATGTAATGCATCCGACACCCTCTTATGTAGAGTTTTCAATTATTTTAACATACTTAAACTCTTTTTTATAGAGTATGCTATAATAAATCCGCATGAATATATTACTTTCGGGCGTATTTGGTATGTGGCGGTCTTGACAGCCGCCGAAATTTCATATTGTCAGGAGGAACCCATGGAAGCATTTTCCAGAACAGAATTACTGATAGGAAAAGAAGCAATGACCCGTCTTTCCCGTTCCCGCGTTGCCATATTCGGCATCGGCGGTGTGGGAGGCTATGTCGTGGAAGCCCTGATCCGAAGCGGCGTCGGCGCGCTGGACTTAATTGATAATGATACGGTCGCGGTATCCAACTTAAACCGCCAGATCATCGCCACGACCGCTACCATCGGACAGTACAAGGTGGACGCCGCACGGGAGCGCTGCCTCTCCATCAATCCGCAGGCACAGATCCGGACTTACCGCACTTTTTATCTTCCCGAGACAACGGATCAATTTGATTTTCAGGACTATGATTATGTGGTGGACGCGATTGATACCGTGAGCGGAAAGCTCATGCTCATCGAACAGGCGCTTCATGCGGGAACGCCCATCATCAGCAGTATGGGCGCCGGAAATAAAATGAACCCCGCCGCTTTTGAGGTGGCGGATATTTCCGAAACCACAATATGCCCGCTTGCGCGCGTCATGCGCAGAGAACTTCGCAAACGGGGCATCGAGCACGTAAAGGTCGTTTATTCCAAAGAACCCGCCATGACACCGCTTAGCGACTGTAACGGTGTGAACGCGGCTGCGGACAAAACCGTCAAACATACCATATCCGCAGACAATAACAACGAAGCAGACCGACCGCCACAGGGAAAACGTCAGATCCCGGGCAGTAATGCCTTTGTACCTGCTGCCGCGGGACTGCTCATTGCTTCGGAGGTCGTCAAAGATTTAGCGCTTGTTGGCGGTATCGACATATTGCAAAAGGATTGATGATTACCTGACCCTGAACGACCATCGTCTGCTGCAATGCTTTATCAGCGCTTCCCACCTCGCATCCGCCTTCGACGTTGTCTCTCCCGCAAAAAACATTTCATAAAGCGCCGCATTCTGCTCCTCCGTAAACCCACGGCGGCAGTGCGCATTGATCCAGTCCGTCTGTTCTTTGATTGTGCGCAGTACGGCAAACTCCTGATTTTTTTGTGAAAGATACGCAGCAAGCCGCCTATATTCCAGTTTTGCACGCTCCCTTGCGGGCAGCCGTCTTTCTTTTACCCTGCGGATCAAATTCTTTCCCGTAAAATAGCACAGCAGCACAAGCGCAGCCGCAGAAAGAACAAACGCAAGACCGCTGACCGCCGTCTCGATATAAGCGCCGACATTGCTTTCTCCGAAATCCGAACCTCCGCCGCCCTCGCCCCGGCCTAAGAAGTCATCCCAAAACGAGCTTCTTTCCTCCTCATCATTTGACGCAGGCGTGGGATCGACCACGACCCAGCCCTCCCCTTCGATATAGATTTCTACCCATGCATGCGCGGACGCATCCGCGATCTCAAGCTCCACAAGCGCCGTTTCGCCGATGGGAGAATAACCGCTGTAATAATCCGCGTAATCGGCGCCCTCCACAAGCGTACCGTCCAGTATCATATCCTCGTACGTAAACGCATATCCCTCCGCGTACCTTGCGGGAATTCCCATATTGCGAAACAGCATCACTGCTGACGACGCAAAATGCGCGCAATAACCCCGCTTGCTCTCCAACAGAAAATGCGTGATATAATCAGAACTGCCGTAATAAAACCCCGGCCGCAGCGTATACGAATATTGCTCATCAAAATATGCCGTCACCTGCGCCGCAATCTCCCTCGGCGTACCCGAAAATCCGGCTTCCCTGCAAATACGTTCCACCGCCCGGCGGCAGCTTTCCGGCACGATCAGATAATCCCCGTCCACTTCCTCCGTCACATCCTGCAATGCTATGACGGGAGGAAAATAAACATATTCCGCATCCATGCCACCGCGCCGTGCATGGTCCGTATAATATGGGCGGTAATCATACGTCCCGGATGCGCCGACATTTACAACCTCCATCACACCGCAGCTCTGTCCCGATGCATTGTCCGTCCCATCGTCCGGAACATCACGCTCCCCATCCGCCGCGTCCGGAAGAGCATATCCGATCAATCTGTCCGCCGGTTCGTCGTGCGCGTAACGCGCTGCCCTGCCTGCAACCGTTTGTTCCATCCATGCGTCCGCACCGTCCGCTCTTGTCCATCGATCTCCCGTGTAGTCTTTTCCCGTAAAGGCTTTTAAGTAAACCGGATCATAGCTGTACGGCGTATAGCGCACGATCAGGTCCGTCTCAAAATCAGGTATGACCGCAGAACCCTTACTCAACATGCCGCCGCTCACACCGGCCCCGTTCTGTCCGCGCCCGAACAGCGAAAACAGACCATACTGCATCACATTTGCCACTTCTCTTTCCAAAGCCTTTTTCGCGGCATTGGCACGGACAATCGACGTATACCCGGCGCGCGGCAGTACAAGTGTAACTACCTGCACGAACACAACAACAAACAACGTGATGACCGGCAGTATATCATGCGCCTGCTTCGCGGACTGTTCCCGGACATTTGTCCCCTGAATCGCCGCGACCGTTGCATATCCGATAAACAAAAGCATCATGTACCCGACGCCGGGTAATTTTTCAAAGTAAAACGGGATCGCATAAAAAGGAAACGTCAACAGTAGCGTCGTCCACAGACTCACTTTTTGACGCAGACGGATTTGAAGCAGGATGGTTCCCACCATACCGATAAACAGGGCAAAGCCCGTTACCGCAGCGTGTTCATTTTCCACGACAAGCGCATATTCCGTCCTGCTTGCAACGCCGAGATACCTTCCCGCATCCTCCAAAACACGATTGACAACGGCATAATAACCGCTGTTGATCACCCAGAACTTTTGAAATGCAACATAGACATAAAGAAGAAACACCAGAATATTGACAAGATTGACCGCCCATTTCCGCCGCGTCTCATACACCGCACTCAAAAGAAATGCCAGCCAGAAAATGGCGAGTATGCATTGTTCCTTTTGATATGCGATCTCATAAGCAGATAAAAAACCACCGATCGAACCATAGACAAGCGCAAAAACCAACGTCGCTTTTGCAAGCGCCGCTTTTATATCATAACGCGGTCTCTCTTTTGTTTGGAGAAGCCGCACATCCGATGTGTCCACTTGGTTTTTTTTTCTAATACCGGCCATACGCACCCAGATATGCTCCTGTCTGAATCAAAATATAACTCTCGCCGGGATGGGCAATCGCCATCTGCTGTTTTGCCGTCCCCGGCTGCCTAAAACCGCCGGAGCTTAAGATTTCTGCAGTCACGCCCTCAAGCTCTCCCTGCTCCAAGCAATAATTTGTCCGCAGCTCCCCGTCCGTACCCTGCCAAAAAAGCTGCACCGGGTATCCTTTTTCCAATAAAAGCCCGCACACGCCGCAGAACGCATCCATCAATTGATCGTTCTCAAGCTTATCGCTTCCTAACGGCAGCAGGACATTCATCTTTTCCCTGCCGGCAGCAAGCCGCTCCCGCACCATCAAATGTTCCCGTTTTGCCGTCAGCTTCCAGTGAATGCTCTTTAACTCATCGCCCGCAATGTACTCCCGCACTTCATAATCGGGATTATAATCCGTACCCCGTTTTTTTACCTCATCCTCCTCGGGAAATCCCTCTACAACAGAAGAAAGCACATCCTCGTCCCCCGTATGCCGCTCCGGATAGGCAAGTGTCCATGCGCCGCTTGCCCCACAGCCGGAATATTCCACGATATGAAACGCATCATGGACGACAAACTGCTCAATCTCCACTTCGATCCGCCCTGCATAGCCGCTCTCTAACTGCTGCTTTATGCATGCGCCCCCGCGCGGCGCGACCCATAGCCGCTCCTGCTTTTTCTGATAGCCCTGCGTGAACGCATTGCCCCATCGGTAGATAATCCTGGCGCCGAAACCTGCAAAACGACTTTGATTTGTTACTTGAATTTCAACGGGAAATGCCCTGCCGCGCCCGACCCGGTTTATCGGCAGCATTACCCCTGCGCATAATCCGTCCTTATTTTTCCACAAAAGAAGCACGGACGCCGCCGCGCTCCCGATCATCAACGCCATTGCCACAAACAGGAAATAGCTGCGAAAAAACCACCACAGCTCCGCTGTAGCTAACAGCAGCACGCAGAAGCGGAGCGTACCCCTGATACTCAGTTTCAGCTTTCCTTTCATCAAACGGCATGTATCCTTTCCGTAATCTCAAAAATCACCTGCGCCGCATCCATGCCCTCTGCCTTCGCCTTGGCATTTAGGTGAATACGGTGTCCCCACACATCCCCGATGACGGTAAGCACATCCTCGGGAATCACATAATCTGCGCCGCGCATAAGTGCCGTCGCTTTCGCCATCTTTAACAGCGCGATACTGCCGCGCGGACTGATCCCCAGCGCAATACGCGCATCCCGCCGTGTCGCTTCTGTCAGATTAATGATATATTCGTAGATGCTGTCTTCCACATGAAGCTTGTCCGCCTGCGCCCGAAGCTCCATCAGACGTTTCACGGAAAGCACGCTCTGCACCTTATCAAGGCTTCTGCCGACGCTGCCCTTTAAGACCTCCATTGCCGCCTCATGCGAGGGGTATCCCATGTTTAAGCAGATTAAAAACCGGTCAAGCTGCGATTCCGGCAGACGCTGCGTACCGGATGCGCCGAACGGATTTTCTGTCGCAATGACCGTAAACGGCGTCGGCAGGGTATGCGCGATCCCATCCACCGTCACGCGGGACTCCTCCATCACTTCTAATAACGCTGACTGCGTTTTAGAGGAAGTACGGTTTAACTCATCTGCCAAAAACAGATTGCAGAAGACCGCGCCCTCCTTGAATTCAAAACTGCCCGTCCCGCTGTTATACATGGTAAACCCGACAATATCGCTCGGCAGTACATCGGGCGTAAACTGCATCCGCCGGTAATCTAATTCCATCGCTCTGCCGAGTGCCATTGCCAGCGTCGTCTTACCGACACCCGGAATATCCTCCAACAGGACATGCCCTCCCGCAAGGATCGCTCCCAATACCTTGCAGATCACGGGATCCTTTCCTTTCACAATCTTATTTACTTCTATCACTATCTGCTCTAATTCCGTGTTCATGGTGTTTCCCCTTTTTTGACGACTTCGCCGATACGATAAACATGGTATTTCCGAATATACGCGTACCATTTTGTTTCAGTATAGCATAATTGCTGCTGCTTTAATAGGAATAATGTGCCGGATTATTTTTACTAATGTCCCGCATCATCTGTATGAACTAATTTTTTCTTATTCACATACATCATACAGCCAATACAAAGCAGAATTTGAAGAATTGTGGAACACGGCGTTGCCAATCCGATGCGAAACAGGGATACCGGTTCTATCTTACTCATGATAAACGAGACCGGAACCCTTACCAGGAATGCACCGATGATGCCCTGCGCCATAACAAAGGTCGTAAGCTCCATACCGTTAAAAAATCCGATAAAGCAGAAAAGGAAGCAGGTAAGCAGGCAATCTATGGCATACGCCTTCAAGTACTGTGCTGACGCCGCGATTACATCTGAATCCTTTGCAAAAATCCAAGACAACAGATCGCCGTGGAAGAATGAAATATAGAACATCGTTATTGCAAAAATCAGGGATACGCCTATGGCATATTTCAATGCTTTTACCGCTCTCTCCGGTTTCCCCGCACCGCGATTCTGGGCAACAAACGCGGACATGGACTGCATAAACGCCGCGGGTACTAACATGATAAATGCACACACTTTTTCGGCAACACCAACGCCTGCGGACTCTGTCAGTCCCAGTGCGTTGACAATGGCAAGGATCACAAGAAAGGAGATTCCTACTAACAAGTCCTGCAATGCGATCGGGGTTCCCAGACGAAAAATTTTTTTGATAATGCCGTCATTCCATCGGATCATACTTTTCTCTATCGAAAACGGCATTTCCTTCCGCCTGATCAGGAAAAGAGAGATGACAACACTGACCATCTGCGCAAAAACAGTCGCTATCGCTGCCCCCATCGTTCCAAGGTGGAATACGGCTACCATCAATAAGTCGCCCGCTATGTTGCAGACGCAGGCAATGGCAACGGTAAGCAGCGGTGTTTTGGAATCGCCCAAACCGCGAAAGATACTGCCGATCAGATTGTAAGCAATGATAATGACAGAACCGGCTCCACAGATACGTATATAAACCGTTGTCAGCGGAAGCGCTTCTTTCGGGGCATGCATGATATGCGCCAACAATTCCGCTCCGATCGGGATCAAAACGGTAAACACGATGCCGATCGCAAAGAAAAGCACAAGCCCGCTGCCGACAATTTGACCTGCTTCCTTCGGCTTTTTCTCACCGATTTTTTCCCCGAGAAAAATGGTCATACCCATCGCAAAGCTGCTGATCAGATTTGTCAGCGTCATCATGATCTGTGACCCGGTAGAGACGGCGGACACATCCGCCGCCTTTGCGAATTTCCCTACCACCAACAAGTCCACCGCTCCATACATCGCCTGCAGAAAAAGTGCAAACAAAACCGGCATTGCAAACCGCAATAGCGGCGTTACTATTTTTCCTTGTGTAAAATTCAAATCGTTTTTCATCGTTTCCTCCGCATAAAAACGAGCCGGATAGAAATAACAGGTGTTTCAACCTGACATCTTATCCAGCTCGCTATTTCAAGAATAACTTACCCTCCGATGTTTAAGCCATAACTCCTTAAAGTTATGGCTTTTCAACGTTGGTGAGGTGACTCGAACACCCGATCTTCCGCTTAGGAGGCGGCTGCACTATCCACTGTGCTACACCAACTTATTTGAAAAATCTGCATGTATGCAGAACTCTCAACTATAAAATTTAGTATAACGGACGCCGCTTAAAACGTCAAGCAGACTCTGAAAGAATACTTTGCAAATCCGTATTTCCTTAATTCGGAAAATGGAGATACCCCTGGAGCCAAAGCACACCCTTAAAGCGCCTGCCGACGGCAGGCTCCCCGAGCAGATCGACACTGTTAATGCAGACATCAAAGATCAGCTCGTTGCAATTGACTGTCAGAATGTAGACCTGTTCGGAGGTGATCACATTTGTCACCGTCCGGCACTCCATGATCTCACCCAAAAGAGAATACTGATCGCATTCCACGCCGTAGGGCATAAAATAGGTATCCACCAGTGAATAAATATCCTGCGTGTGAATTTTCCGGGAAATTGCTGTATAGGTATCCATATCCTCTAATGTCAGGCTTTCGATCGCTTCCTCGTCCCCGCGTCTTGCTGCAGCCAAAAGTGAATAGCGATCAGCAGTTGCTTTTTTTACACTCGCCTTCTGCTTCTCGCTTTTCACAATCGGCATCATGATCGTACCGGAAATGCACAATGCGGAAAGCGTCAGCGTTGTCCCGCGCACGGGCAGCAGACTTAAATTCTTTGCGCGAATGTAGGGTACGATGTTCTGCATATAGAAAATCAATGTCACGCCGACTTTCATATCATCGCAGACTCCCGCATACGATTCCTGCGCTGCATGGCGCTCAACGGAAACATCCTCCTGCGTCGTGACGCCCTCCCCGCGCACATAGGGAAAATAATAATCATATGTGAAATTGTTTGTCTCATCAAATTCCCCGCGGACCGTAATACCGATGCGCTCCCCGCATGCCATGCTGAATTCGGCAAACATGGAGTCATCCTCCGTTCCTGAGGTATAGCTTTTTTCCGTTGCTCTTTGTATGGAATAGGTAATCAGTTCACGAAGCTGTTTTTTTGTCGTGATCTGCGAAAACCCAATCGCCCTTAAATATCTATGCAAAACACACCTCTCTCTAGCGGATCTCCGTCTTGCCGCCCATATAGGGACGAAGTACTTCCGGAATCCGAATGGAACCATCCGCCTGCAGATTATTTTCAAGGAAAGCGATCAGCATTCTCGGCGGCGCCGCTACCGTATTATTCAGCGTATGTGCATAATACTTTTTGCCGTCCTCCCCGTTTACTCTGATCTTCAATCTTCTCGCCTGTGCATCGCCTAAATTAGAACAGCTTCCCACTTCAAAATATTTCTGCTGTCTCGGCGACCACGCCTCCACATCAAAAGACTTCACTTTTAAGTCCGCCAGATCACCGGAGCAGCATTCCAGTGTCCGCACGGGAATATCCATGGAACGGAAGAGATCGACCGTATTCTGCCACAGCTTATCAAACCACATTGGCGATTCCTCCGGCTTGCAGACAACGATCATCTCCTGTTTTTCAAACTGGTGGATACGGTAAATGCCGCGCTCCTCAATGCCATGCGCCCCTTTTTCTTTCCGGAAGCAGGGCGAATAGCTCGTCAATGTTTTCGGCAGCTCCTGTTCGGGAAGAATGGTATCAATAAATTTACCGATCATGGAATGCTCGCTCGTACCGATCAGGTAAAGATCCTCTCCCTCAATCTTATACATCATCGCATCCATTTCCGCAAAACTCATAACGCCGGTCACAACGCTGCTGCGGATCATGAACGGCGGCACACAGTACGTAAAGCCGCGGTCGATCATAAAATCACGCGCATAGGAAATGACCGCCGAATGCAGTCTCGCAATATCTCCCATTAAATAATAGAAACCATTGCCCGCAACTTTCCTTGCACTGTCAAGGTCGATGCCATGAAAGCGCTCCATGATTTCTGTATGATAAGGAATCTCAAAATCAGGAACAGCCGGCTCGCCGTATTTTGTCACCTCGACATTCTCGGTATCATTTTTTCCGATCGGCACGGACGGGTCAATGATATTCGGGATTGTCATCATGATCTTTGTGATTTTTTCACTAAGCTCCGTCTCCTTTGCAGAAAGCTCCTCAAGCTGTTTTGCCTGATCAGCGACCTGCTGCTTGACGGCTTCAGCTTCTTCTTTTTTGCCCTGTCCCATCAATGCACCGATCTGTTTCGAAAGCTTATTGCGGTTCGCCCGGAGTGTATCCGCTTCCTGCTGCGTTTTTCTGGCCTCGCTGTCAAGCGCAATGACTTCATCCACGAGCGGAAGTTTATCATCCTGAAATTTCTTTCGGATATTCTCTTTTACTGCTTCCGGATTTTCTCTCAAAAATTTAATGTCGATCATTTGTCTGTCTCCTCCCGAAATTCATTTGCTGGATTTTTATAAGATCACTTTTATATAAATCATTCTCTTTATCAGTTAGCGTCCTCCACAAATATGGATGCCTCTTTCACCAAATCTCTCACGATCTCTTTCGTAACAGTTTTGCCGTTTTTATCCCGGATAATGCGGATGATCGGACGATCGGGAAACGCATGATTTTGTTTTACGACGATCGCCTCTTCGCCTGTGCTGAGCTTCACTTTCGTTCCGACAGGGTAAATGGCTATGAAATTCAGAAAATTGTCCACTAGCTGTTGTGGAAATAATTGATTTGCCGCTGTCCGCAGAAATTCGACCGCCTCGTGAACCTTTTTCCGCTTGTAGCCGATCCCGCTGATCATTTCGTCAAACATATCGCAAATGGTGATGATCTGAATGGTAAGCGGAATGGATGTTGCATGCAGCGGATAACCTGAACCGTCAATATGTTCATGATGCATCAGGATCATATTCTTACTTTCATTCGACAGCCATTTTTCATTTTTTAATGAGGTATACGCATAAACCGGATGTTTTTTGTATTCGTTGAATTCAATCTCTGACATTTCTGTCATATTAGTATCTTTATAATTCAGCGTCAGATAGCGCAGACCTAAATCATGCAGGAGGCATGCGATACCCATATCATGAACCGTATCATTTCTTAAAGAATATTTCAACGCAAGTAAAGTAACTAAGGTACACAGGCTGATAGAATGTTCATAAAGATCCGCGCTCCGCTCTTTAATATCATAGACCTTTTCGAGCACGCTATTCTCTTTCAGAATTTCCATAATGATGGCATCAGCTGTTTGGCAAAGCTCCTGCAGTTCATCATTATGCTGATAGGTATGCTTTTCGATCACGTCACGAATCTTATCATGAAAACCTTTCTCCATGTCATTCCGTAAAATAAGAATCTCTTTGACCGGAATTTTTAGCTCATCATGAATAAAGACTTCATTGATACCAAGCTCTTTCAGCTTTTCGATATATTCTTTTTTCAAAACTGTACCGCTTCCGAGTAAGACCTGATATTCCCTTGTCATAATGTCCTGCTCAAGAACATTCCCCTCTTCAAGCTGATCCACCTTTGTTAATTTCAATTGGCCTCAAGTCCTTTTCTGCTACAATAGTTTTTATGATCAATCTACTTTTGATTAGAATTGATCGCGATCTGAAGCGCTTCTTTTTCTTCTTCGCCAAGATCGATCGCACATGCGCCTGCTGTGATCTCTTTCGTATAGGAATAGCAGCCGTCACTGCTGTGAACGGAATTTAATATAAACCCGTCATCCTTGTCATTCAAAAGAGCAAGGCTAAAACTGAGCTTTCCGCCCATTTCCTTAAAAGCATCGTATTTTACGATTCCAACCTTCTGAAACGTTTTTTCTAAATTATTATAAATCTTCCGAATATCTTTTCTATTCTGCTCTGCGGAACGTTTTAGATAATCATTCTCCTCTTTGATCGAGATAATATCTGACTCCAATGTTGCCGCTTTCGCACCTTTCATAAAACGATTGATTCTTTTTTTCGTTTTTGATAACTGCACCAGAGAAACGATCACGATGATAAACAAAATCAAACATAAAGCAAGAATTCCAATCAACACATACGCAATATCTAAATTTCCCAGACCTATCCTGTCCAACAATTTACTATTCATTCGTATTTTCTCCGTTTCCATTCAAGTCCGATGCTCCGCATTCTGTTACGGATTATTTGTTCTGTTATCTGTTAAGGGCATCGAGTATTCTTTCCAGATCATCGTGAGAATAAAACTCGATCTCAATTTTTCCGGCGCCGTCGCCTTTCCCACTTACGGCAACCTTTGTACCGAGACGCTGCTTTAATTTTTCCTGAATATCCTGATAAACCGCCTCAAGGCTTTCATTTTTCTCTTTTTCTTTTTTCTCCTTGGCAGGCTTTCCGATAGACTTGACCAGCTTTTCAATATCACGCACACTCAGTTTTTCGTCAAAGATTCTCTGCGCCAGTGCATACTGCTCATTCGCATCCTCAATTGCCAACAGTGCGCGGGCATGTCCCGTCGAGATCATATCGCTGATTACCATCTGCTGTACTTCATCGGACAGTTTCAAAAGACGCATGGAATTTGTTACTGCGGCGCGGCTTTTTGATACGCGTTCCGCTACCTCATCCTGCTTTAAGTTGAACTCCGTCAATAACTTTTTATATGCCTGCGCTTCTTCGATCGGATTCAAATTCTCACGCTGAATATTTTCTATCAATGAGATTTCAACGATTTCCTGCTCAGTCAGATTTCGGATGATCACAGGTACTTCTTTTAATCCGGCAAGCTTTGCGGCACGCCAGCGGCGCTCACCCGCCACGATTTCATAATAACCATCCCTCTGTTGTACGAGAATCGGCTGCAATAACCCGAACTGTTTGATCGAATCGGCAAGCTCCTGCAATGCGTCCTCATCAAAATTTTTTCTCGGCTGATCTCGGTTCGGTTCCACCATTGTAATTTTTACAAGCGTTTCCGATGACGATTCCTGTTCTTCTTTTTTCGTTTCCGCAGCTTCCGCCTTCGGCTTTGTATCCACACCTAATCCACTTGGAATCAGCGCGTCTAACCCTTTTCCCAATCTTTTCGTCGCCATCCTTATTCACCCTTTCCGCCAATGATCTCATCCGCCAGACTCATATATGCTTCCGCGCCGGCTGACTTCGGATCATATACATTGATCGGCATTCCATAACTGGGCGCCTCTGCTAATCGGATGTTTCTTGGTATCATCGTTTCGTATACGTTTGCTTTGAGATTTGCTTTTACATTTTCCACGACCTGCATGGAAAGATTTGTTCTCGCATCAAACATGGTAAAAAGAACACCTTCCAAATCCAGTTCAGGATTCAAACGCTCTTTTACCAAATTCACAGTATGAATCAGCTGGCTTAAACCTTCCAATGCATAATACTCACACTGAATCGGAACAAGTACCGAATCTGATGTTGTCATTGCATTGATCGTCAACATATTCAGAGAAGGCGGACAATCAATAATGATATAATCATATTTATCTTTTACATAGTCCACTTCATTCTTGAGAATAAATTCTTTTTTATCAACACCAATCAATTCAATTTCCGATGCGGCAAGATTGACATTCGACGGGATAATATCGACATTCTCAATGACATTTTCAATGATGCAGTCCCGGATAGAACAATCACCTAAAATCAATTCGTAGATTGTGTTTTCCAATTCGTTTTTGTTAATACCAAATCCACTTGTCGTATTTCCCTGCGGATCCGTATCAATCACTAGAACCTTTTTTGCTTTTAATGCTAAAGCCGCCGACAGATTGATGGAGGTTGTGGTTTTCCCTACTCCTCCCTTTTGATTTGCAATTGAAATAATTTTACCCATATTGATTCCTTTCTTCAGGATTTCTCTCGAATATCTCTCATAAATTCACTTTTCGATTATAACACTATTTGCAACGAGATTCTACCATTGATTGCGGATTATTTTGAAATTATTTATTAGAAATTTGGACAGAGTTGGTATGGATTTTGTATGAAATCTATATTTTGTGGTTCTCCGATTTCTATAAAAAAATGTTTTCATGTTTCACGCTTTCACATTAAAATGTTTCACGAACGATACTCACAACATCTTGTGGAAAATGTTTCACGTGAAACATAAATATCGTATTTAGAAAATTATGGTGAAACAATGTTTCACGTGAAACATTGTTTCATATCACACTAGATATTGATTTGACACTTTATTATGTAATACTCCATAATTTTGCTTTTGCGGAATCTCAAATTTATATTATATATTCAACAATTAAAAAATAGGATTCAGTGTCAAAAGCCATATTCATTAATGCTGCTATGCAAATTCTTTTTGGCAATTTAACACAGGTAACTTTCAATCATGGTTTTGGCACTCAAGCAATATTAAAAATAATAATTTCGGTATCAGAACATAATCATTGGCCATAATAAAAATCAGAACATAATTATAA
>CAMWSU010000011.1 GCA_947176965.1 uncultured Lachnospiraceae bacterium
GCATTCGCATGTATAAAAATGATATTTTTATCAAGGAATATACAAAAAGGGATTCCGCATACCGGCATTTGGCGCACGGACCGATCGTACTCGATGATTTCATCGGCGATCAGATCACAAAGAAGGAAGCGTTTGTACCCGCGCAGGCGGAACTCATCAAAAAAGCATTGAATTTAACTGCAAGAAACGGGCTTTCCCACATGCCGTCGGCGGCGAAGCGCGCGGCGCTGTGGCTGATGCTGCGCTATCATATGAAACCGCAGGAGGCCGTCGTGCTCTACAACAAATATATCGGCGACTGGGGCGGTACGGCGACAGCCTATCGTTTTGAGGCAATAAAGGACGGCAAGGTAGTAAAGACCGTGATCAAAAAGCCGATGCGCAGGGTGGCGCTTTGGACGGATACAGATCATACGGTCTTGCGGGAGGACGTAAGCTATGATGTGGCGGCTGTGCGGATTCGGGCTGTGGATGAATATGGAAATGTGCTTCCCTATTTTCAGGAACCCGTAACATTGCGGACAGCGGGACCGATCGAGCTGATCGGCCCGGACGTGATCAGCCTGCGTGGAGGCATGGGAGGAACCTATGTCAGAACGACGGGGGAATGCGGGGAGGCGGAACTTTTGCTGACTACGCAGCAAGCGGAAAGCATACGGATTGCATTCCGCATAGAAAAATGATTTGCGCAGAGCAAATCCGGTGCGGGAAACGCTTTCATCAGCGTTTCCCTAAGATTGTTAAAATTTAGGATGAAATAAAAAGGGGGAAAGGGCAGTATGGAACGTTCTAAGGTGATCTTCGGAAACGAAATGAAAAACAGCGTGTACAGAAAGGCGGTGAAGTCCAAACAGAAATATATCAGGAAATTCGGGGACGATTCGCAGACGGATTATCCCGTGGAGATCCGTAAAAACGAGCATATCGGAGACCTGCTCGGCGTCTACGATGTGTGCCTGCCGGAAGGAAAGACGGCAGCAGGCGCCACGAAAGCGGACGGTATGGCAGCTGACAGCGGAGAAGCATTTGACTTAGAAAAGGGCGTCATCGTCGGCAACATCCGCATGGGTTTCGGTCATTACCGCATTTCCATGGCAATGGCGTCCGCCGCAAAGTCCATGGGCTACACGCCGTACTGGATGGACTTAAACAGCTACCGGCAGACGACCTGCACGAAATGTATCAGCGCGCAGAACGACCTGTATTCGCTGGGCTCACGGATTTCAGGAAAGAGCAGGCTGTTCAATAAGCTTGTATGGGAGCCGATGAATTATGAGGGCTTCCGAAAGCTTTCCTATAACGCGTCCGATCAGAAAAACGCGGAGCTGATGGCGGCGGTCTACCGCAATGTGCCGAAGGACATGCCGGTCATCGCGACCCATGTATGGCCGGCACAGGCGGCAATTCACGCGGGAATGAAGCATGTGGTCAACGCGATTCCCGACAACTGGCCGATGGCGCTTCATTTATCGGAGGGAAGTCTGCACACGATTCAGACCTACCAGTCCTATCTCGGCTATCGGATCTTAAACGGAATGAATAAGAAAAAAATATGTAACCCGATGCCGGAGGATGCGCTTGTCTATACCGGGCATTATGTGGATCACGAGCTGGTGAGCCATATCGAGGAGGACTGCGCTGCGCGTATCAGCCGGAAAAAGAACAAAGAGCCGATGCGTTTTCTTTTAACGATCGGCGGAGCCGGCGCACAGAAAGAGATTTTTGCCGCGATCATCAAGTACCTGATCCCGAAAATCCGCGCGAAGAAAGCAGCGCTCTATGTCAACGTGGGCGACTATCGCAATGTGTGGGAGGAATTAAAAAAAGAACTTCCCGAGATGGGTGCGCTTTCGACGGAGCATTTTGACGACTGGGAAAAGACGCAGCAGTTTGCAGAGCAGGCGCTGACCGGAAGCGTGGAAGGCATTCACGGCTTTTACCACGCAAATATTTTTGAGGCGGTCTATTGCACGAATCTGCTGATGAGAAGCTGCGACGTGCTTGTGACAAAGCCGAGCGAATTAAGCTTCTATCCGGTTCCCAAGCTCTTTATCAAGCGTGTGGGCGGCCATGAGCGCTGGGGCGCCATCCATTCGGCGGAGATGGGGGACGGCACGCTCGAAAGCAGCGACATTCCGCATACGATCCAGATGTTAAAGCTGTTTTTGCAGGAGGAGACGCTTTTGAATCAAATGTGTGACTGCATCTGCAGAAACAAGACAGCAGGACTTTATGACGGTGCATATAAAGCGGTGGAACTTGCAATGAGATCAAAAAAAGGGGGAAATTCTCATGAATAAAAAATTAAGCCTTGGAGAAAAAGCGGCGTACGGACTTGGCGCGGTGGGCAAGGATATGGTGTATATGCTTTCCGCGAGCTACATTCTTTATTACTATCAGGATATTATGGGAGTGAGCGCATGGGTGATGGGTGTCATCCTGCTCGTTGCGCGTGTGTTTGATGCGTTTAACGATCCGATCATGGGCGTACTGGTCGCAAAAACGAAGACGCGGTTTGGAAAATTCCGTCCGTGGCTTTTGATCGGTACGGTCACGAATGCGGTGATTCTGTATCTGCTGTTTGCGGCGCCGCCGGCGCTTTCCGGCAGCGGGCTTGTCGCTTATGCGGCTGTGCTTTATATTCTGTGGGGCGTTACCTATACGATGATGGACATACCCTATTGGTCGATGATCCCTGCGTTTACTGAGGGCGGCAAGGAGCGCGAGAATCTTTCCGCATTGGCGCGTTCCTGTGCGGGCGTCGGTTCTGCACTGATCACGATCGTTACGATGATCGCAGTTGCGGGGATCGGTAAATTTTTTGCAGGTGAGGGCGCGTCAGATCTGGAGATTGACCGCCTCGGCTTTCAGTATTTTGCGCTGATCATTGCCGCTGTATTTATCGTATTTATCGTGATCACCTGTGTGGCAGTCAAAGAAAAATCGACGGTCGATATGCAGACTGTATCCGTAAAAGATATGTTCAAGGCGCTGATACAGAACGATCAGGCGATGGCGACAGTGATCACGATCGTACTTGTGAATACGGCGATTTATACGACCTCAAACCTTGTAATCTACTTTTTCAAATATGATGTTGCAGCCGGTGATGCATGGCGGAGTCCCTATACGATCTTCAATACGTTCGGAGGCGCCGTGCAGATTCTTTCCATGATGCTGTTTTTCCCGCTGCTTCGCAAGGTATTCAGTACAATGAAAATTTTTTACATTTGCTTTGTCAGCGCGATCGCCGGTTATATCGCACTGCTTGCCATCACTACATTTGCGAACGTACAGAACGTGTGGGTATTGCTTGTTCCGGGCTTCTTCATTTTTGCGGCAGCGGGCATCTTAAACGTGTTGACGACTATATTTTTGGCAAATACGGTGGATTACGGAGAGTTAAAGAATAACCGCCGTGATGAGTCTGTGATCTTTTCCATGCAGACCTTTGTGGTAAAGCTTGCATCGGGAGTCGCAGCGATGGTAGCCTCTGTCTGCCTGACCGTGTTCCATATCAGTAAGGACGAAGATGCAGTAGTGCAGGTGGCGGAAAGCTCCATACTCGGACTGCGCATGACGATGACGCTTCTGCCGATTGTCGTTTTATTCTTCGGCGCGCTGGTATTCAAAAAGAAATATATCTTGAGCGATGAAAAGCTTAAGGAAATTTCCCAAAAGCTGGAAGAGAAAAAGAAACAGGCGTAAATCGTGCGAACGAGACAGTTGATTCCCGCGAGCAATGAGCCAAGCGGCCGTGCTTGCACGGACAGTTGGCGAATGCCGCGAGGGTCAGATGCCCCGCTGCTTGCGGCGGGGTATTTGACTGTGTTTGAAAAACATGATAAATTGTATGGTGAGATTTACAAAACAAAAGCGAAACAAAGCGTGGGGGAAACAAGATGATCATTCGGGAAGGAAATTGTTTTATTCTGCATACGGCGCACACGACGTATTGCTTCTGTGCATGTCCATCAGGACAGTTGGAGCATTTATACTATGGCAGGCGCATTGAGGTAACGAATGCGGAGGCATTTCGGGAAAAGCGCGCGTTTGAGCCGGGAAATGCGATCGTGTATGCGACGGACTATCCCGCGCTCTGTCTGGAAAATGTCAAGTTGGAGATGTCCGGCATGGGAAAGGGCGACCTGCGGGAACCCTTTGTGGAGATGACTTATCCGGACGGAAACCGGACGACGGATTTTATTTACGAAAGCGCGCGGGTGGAGGAGGGCGGACTTTGTCTACAGGGACTTCCGACCGCCTATGGCGCGGAGCAGACGCTCACGGTCACAATGCGCGATCGCAATTACCCGGTGGAGCTTTTTCTGACTTACAGTGTCTATCCGGATTGCGATGTGATCACGCGCAGCGCAAAAATCGTCAGCCATCTCGCAAAGCCGGTGATCGTGAGAAGGCTCATGAGCATGCAGCTTGACATGCAGGGAGCGGGACTGCGCATGACGACATTCCACGGCGCATGGGCGCGGGAGATGGGACGCGTTGATACGATTGTAGAGAACGGGACTTATGTAAACCAAACAAGAGCCGGAGTCACAAGCAACCGGGCAAATAATTTTGTGATGCTCAGCAGACCGGAAACCAATGAGGATGCAGGGGAGGCGTTCGGCTTTCATCTGCTGTACAGCGGCAGCCATTATGAGGCGCTGGACGTCAATGCCTATGAAAAGAGCCGCTTTATCAGCGGTATTCAGCCTTCGGACTTTTCATGGACGCTTGCAAAGGACGAGTGTTTTGAGGCACCCGAGGCGGCAATGACATACTCGTGCGAGGGCTTCGGCGGCATGAGCCATAATCTGCATGCATTTATCCGGGAGCATATCGTGCGGGGCGTCTGGCAGCATAAACCGCGTCCGATTTTGATCAACAGTTGGGAGAGCGCGTATTTTGATTTTAAGGAAAAAGATTTATGTAAACTTGCGAAAACAGCGAAGGATGTCGGGGCAGAGCTGTTTGTGATGGATGACGGATGGTTCGGGAAGCGGGACAATGACGCTTGTTCGCTCGGTGACTGGCAGGTGAATGAAAAGAAGCTGCCTGGCGGATTACAGGGAATCGCGGACCGGATTCATGCAATGGGGATGGATTTCGGAATCTGGGTAGAGCCGGAGATGGTCAATGAGGACAGCGATCTATACCGTGCGCATCCCGACTGGGCTGTTGCGGCGCCGGCCGCAGAGAGCGGGGCATATGCAGGAGACACGACGTATGCGGGCGGCGGAGCGCATACAGGAGGTATGGCGGGAGCGGGCGCGGAACATTTTATGTCCGGCGCAGCAGGGCAGTCGCTCGGACGGCATCAGATGTTTTTGGATTTGACCCGCAGCGAGGTACGGAGCTATATCATCGGGCGGATGCGCGCGATCTTTTCCGTCAGGGGCATGAACTATGTAAAATGGGATATGAACCGTGTGTTTTCCGACCAATATTCCGCGGCACTTCCGAGGGAGAGGCAGGGGGAATTTGCGCACCGCTATGTGCTTGGCTTATATGAGGTCATGCGCACGCTGACGCAGGAGTTTCCGCACATATTGTTTGAGGCATGCGCTTCGGGCGGAAATCGTTTTGACCTTGGCATGCTCTGTTATATGCCGCAGATCTGGGCGTCCGATAACACGGATGCGATCAGCAGGCTTTCCATTCAGGAAGGATATAGCTATGGGTATCCGATGTCGGTGTTAGGAGCGCATGTGTCAAGCTGCCCGAATCATCAGACACTGCGCGTGACGCCGTTAGAGACGCGCTTTCATGTGGCGGCGTTCGGGCTGCTTGGCTATGAGTGCAACTTAACGGAGATGACAAAGGAGGAACTGTCGGAGATCCGGGAGGAAATTGCCCTATACAAGCGGTGGCGCGATGTCTTTTTTGAGGGCGATTTTTACCGGCTTGAGCGCGGGAGAGAGACGAAATGGGCGGTGGTGTCAAAGGACAAAAGCCGCGCGGCGGGAATGATCGTGCAGACGATGACAAGACCGAATCATGTGTATGCAGAGCTCAAGATGAAGGGGTTGGATGAAAATAAGAAGTACCATTTTTACAACCGTGCATTCCGCTATCATGTCAAGGAATTCGGGGATCTGGTGAATACGGTCGCGCCGATTCATGTGAAGCGGGATTCCCTGTTACACAATGCGATCGACCATTTCGTAAAGCTGGACGGGGAAAAAGAAGATTACGTTGTAAGCGGCGGAGAGCTGATGTACGCGGGCATTGCCTTAAAGCAGGGGTACGGCGGAACGGGATTCTCCGGCGAGGTGCGTCATTTTCCGGATTACGCGTCCCGGATGTATTATATGGAGGAAGCCGCGGAGACGCGAAATTTTTGGGGGCGTGAGGATGATGAGTCATAATGGGTGTGCAGGCGGTGTCTGACCGATGTCAGGCACCGCTTTTCCATGCAGAAAATGTGGCACGAAGCGCCTGTTTTCTGTTGTGAAACGACCGATTTTCTCTAAATATCAGGGTGAAAATGCCGATATATTAAATAGAATAAGCGCATTAGCATGGCAAGACAGATAATGGTAACTGAAACGGATTTCAGCGGCGGGTCACACTCAAGGAGGAAAGTTGAAAGAATTGCATTCTTTCAACCGCAAATTTGCGCTGAAAGCACAAATTTGCAGGCAGAGAAAGGAGCATGAGCAGAGAGATGGATAAGATCAATGGCTACAACGCGTATGAGGCAAGTGTTTACGGGAGCGGACAGCAGAGCACGGCGCGTACAAAGAGCGGAAGCGTAACAAAAGGCAGGGCTGCCGATCAGGTGAAGGAGACGCAGTTAAGTGCTGGTGCAAAGAGGGTATTAAAGGAGCTTCAGGAAAAGTACGGGGACAAAATGGACATCATGGCAGGCCGCTATGACAATAACGAGCAGGCGGCGTCTTATCTCTCCCGCGGCATCAAACAATACAGCGTGCTGATTCATGCCGATGAGCTGGAAGCAATGGCAAAGGATGGCAAGACCAAAGAGAAATATATGTCGATGATCGACGACGCGACATCAAAGTTAGACGAGGCAAAAGAGCAGCTCGGCGATAAGGCGGACGATGTTGTCCGCATGGGTGTCTCGGTCGGTAAGGACGGAAAGATGTCATTCTTCGCGGATTTGGAGCAGGCAGGCGCAAAGCAGCGTGAGCGCATTGAGCAGTCGAGAGCCGATAAGAAAGAAGCGGCGAAGGCGGAGGAGAAAAAAGCAAAGAAGCGTAAAGATGAGGAGCGCTTAGAATCGCGCCGTGAGAGCAGAAAAGACGAGTGGACTAAAACGGCGCGCGTCGAGTCGAATTCTTTGGAGGATCTGATCTCACAGATTCAGGATTTGGACTGGGACAGCGTCAAGGCGCATGGCGTAATGCCAAGCGGCAGCAGAATGGATTATACGATCTAATGAACAATTCCCCAACCGTATGTGGTACGGTTGGGGGATTTGTTATTCATGACAATAGAATCCTCGCGAAGCGTGGATACTATTGTTGGGAGCTAAGAATGTAATAAAATGAATGATTAAATTCTTGTATTAAGAGTGATTTTTGCGTATGCTAGGATTAAGTAATGGGTGAAAGAGAGGTGAGTGATTTGAGTCTGGCTCAACAGGTTTTGAATTATCAGAGGCAAATAGATGAAAATCAGAAGCAGATTCGAGAAATGGTAATGGAAAGTTACAATGATATTGGGTCAGGAAAAGGCCGGGATTGTAACGAATTCTTTGAAGAACTGGAGAAAAGATATTCCGATGAAAGAATATAAGGTGATTACCCTGCCTTTAGCGGAAGAGGACATTGCAGATCAGACAGACTATATTGCCTTTGAATTGAAGTCCCCCGAAACTGCCATTAATATGGTTAGAGGGTTTCAGGAGGTGATTAAAAGTCTCAGTCTGTTTCCACAAAGTCATGAATTAGATGAGGATGAAGAATTAGCAGGGTATGGCATTAGAAGATATATTATAAGAATTATAAAATTTATTTTGTGATTGATGAAAGGGGTCAGACAGTATACATATTGCGGGTTTTTCATATGCTTGTTGACAGCAGGGAAAAGATTTTAAGAAATTTGAGAGAGTGAAGATGATGGAAGCCTTTGGGTTATGCAACTCGAAGGCTTTCATTATGATAGAATGTTCGAACATCGGAATCACCTTGAAAAATGCACATGATTCGGGTATGATAATGGTAATTACTTTTTACGGGGGGAGGGGGAGCATCCCTTTATGAAACAGCTGAAAAACTACGGCAATTTGTATCACTATTATTGCAGGAGCGTCAAGAAGTTCAAGATACCGTTTTTTGTCTGCCTGCTCATTTTTATTCTGGCATTTGCCACCTTTGTGTTAGACAATTTTCCGTTTGGATTGTCGCTTGCGATGCTGGGAATGATTTTTCCGGCAATATTATTCGGTGTCTTGTGGCTGATCGCAAGCATCCGGACCCAAAAGCTTGTAAAACCGTTTTCACCGCAGCAGTTACATATGATCAATCATGAAATGCCATTCTGCGCGATGTGCGACGGGCTGCTTGTGACCAGTCAGGCAGTGGTCGGGATCAAAATCGGACTGGAGCTTGTGCCGATGGCAAATGTATTGTGGGTGTATACCATGGTTATGACCAGCAAAATAGAGGGAGTGATTCCCGTCCATAAGGATACGACGCTGATATTTGCGGGCAGAGATCATAAACGGTATGGATTCCGGATAAAAAATAATCAGCAGGCGTTCCTTTTTATGCAGACAGAGCTGTTGAAGCATCGGCTGGACATTGTGTTTGGCTATGAAAATGGTATGGACGATATCTATAAGAATGATATCAACCGGATGATTGCTTTTAGTCAGGAATGTGCTGACAAACGGCGGAAAGAAATGGGGGGGTTCTTATGAATACAAATTATTTAGAGACACTGCCGGAAATGAAAAACAAATTCAAGGTGAACCTGCAGCCGGGGGAGAAGGTCATATTTACGGCAAAGCCGTGGGCTTTTACAACGGAATCGGGAGCATTGCTCGGTGCGGATGATTGCCGTATCACAATGACAAACCGGCGCATCATTGCGGACAACGGACAGGGGATCTGGACAACGGACATCGCAGAAGATGTGGTGGACATGCGAAAGCAGGAAAGCGGTAAGTTCCTGTCGAAGCAGGTATATATACTGGTTACCTTGAACAAAGAAGTGACGTATGGAATCGGGATTCAAAAGTTAAGCGGTTACCAGTTTCATTTTCATAAGAAAGAGATGGCGGCGTTTGAGGAGATCATCAGGCATATGGTATAGCAAACAGAAAATTGGCAAAGCGTATTTTCTGTTATTGAAACAGCTTTCCGGTTATGCTACAATGGAAAAAACAAAAAAGGAGGTTTCCCATGACAGCAAAGGAATGCATTACCACCAGACGCAGCATCCGTAAGTTTAAGGCGGATCCGGTCAGTCATGAGCTTATAAACTCCATTGTGGAGACAGCTTCATTTGCGCCGAGCTGGAAAAATACACAGATCACACGTTACACCGTGATAGAGGATCCCGCTAAGAAGGCGGAACTCGCTTCAAAAGCGACCATTCCCCATAATGCGGACATTATCAACGGCGCGCCCGCTTTAGTTGTTGTTACACTGATCAAGAACCGCTGCGGTTTTGAACGCGACGGCTCCTATACGACGAGCAAGGGTGATCATTGGCAGATGTTTGATGTGGGTGTCGCGGCACAGACCTTTTGTCTCGCGGCATGGGAAGAAGGAATCGGCTCGGTGATCATGGGCATCTTCGACGAAAAAGCGATCGAAGATTTATTGGCAGTTCCCGAAGATCAGGAGGTGGCAGCGCTTATCGCAATCGGTTATCCCGACGAGGCACCGACGGCTCCTGCAAGAAAAGCAACCGATATTTTACTTCAATACAAATAATTAGGGGCGAAGAGTTTTTACTCTTCGCCTTTTCATGACCCAAAAACGAAAAAGGAGATTTCACACATGAGACATTTAATGAGTCCGCTCGACTTTTCCGTCGAAGAACTGGATACCCTTTTTGATCTTGCAAACGACATCGAGCAACACCGCGGAAACTATGCGCACGCCTGTGATGGCTTAAAGCTCGCGACTTGTTTTTATGAGCCGAGCACGCGCACGCGCCTAAGCTTTGAGAGCGCTATGCTGAATTTGGGCGGCTCCGTTATCGGCTTTTCCGATGCCGGTTCCTCCTCCGCCTCCAAGGGCGAGAGTGTTGCCGATACGATCCGCGTCGTATCCTGCTTTGCCGATATTTGCGCCATGCGCCATCCGAAGGAGGGCGCGCCAATGGTTGCCGCGCAGTTTTCTTCCATTCCGGTCATAAACGCGGGGGACGGCGGACACCAGCATCCGACACAGACGCTGACCGACCTTTTAACGATCCGCTCCTTGAAAGGGCGGCTCGGTAATTTTACGATCGGTCTGTGCGGCGACTTAAAATTCGGACGGACCGTGCATTCGCTCATCAATGCGCTCGTTCGCTATGAGGGCATCCGGTTTGTGTTTATCTCCCCGGAGGAGCTGCGTATCCCCGATTATCTCATCGACATGTTAAAAGAAAAAAATGTCCCTTATCGGGAAGTCATCAGCCTAGACGACGTGATGCCGGAGCTGGATCTTCTCTATATGACGCGCGTGCAGAAGGAACGCTTTTTCAATGAGGAGGATTATGTGCGCCTCAAAGATTTCTATATTCTGAACAAGGCAAAAATGGAGCGCGCGAGAGAGGACATGCTCGTTCTTCATCCGCTTCCCCGCGTGAATGAGATTTCCGTGGAGGTGGACAACGACCCGCGCGCCGTGTATTTCAAGCAGGTGCAGTACGGTGTTTATGTGCGCATGGCACTGATCTTGACACTGCTGGGGATTTCCGTCTGAAACGGCGGGCTGCCGGATAAAAGAATTTTGAGCGAATAAAAAGTAACAGGACAATAACAAAAAAAGACGCAGGAAGGAAGGCGGATCATATGCTTAACGTAGGAAAAATCGAGGAGGGCTTCGTGCTTGATCATATCATGGCGGGAAAAAGTCTCTCCATTTATTATCATCTCGGCTTGGACAAGCTCGACTGTACCGTTGCCATCATCAAAAACGCGCGCAGCAATAAGCTGGGGAAAAAAGATATTCTGAAAGTGGAGTGCGATATTCACATGCTGGATATGGACGTACTCGCCGTCATTGACCACAATATCACGGTCAATGTCATAAAAAACGGTGAGATCGTGGATAAAAAAGACTTGCAGCTTCCGAAAGAGATCCGAGACGTTTATCACTGTAAAAATCCCCGCTGCATTACCTCAATCGAACAGGGCCTGCCGCACATTTTTGTGCTGGCCGACGGGGGAACGGAAACCTATCGCTGTAAATATTGTGAGGAGAAGGCGCGCGAACCGATGTGAGCGCGCCCTATTTTTAACTTATAGGAAAGTTCACAGTACCAGAAGAATTCCGAAAGGAATTCTTCAAAAGAACGCGAAGCGTTCTTTTTTAGAACTTCTTCTCACAATGCATCTTACCTATGTCAAAATGCAACTTACCGAAGATTCCTTGCGCTGATCTTTTTCATCAGTTATTCTGATAGTGCGCTCGGGCAGCAGGACTCCGCAATTGCCTGAACGCACAGACGAGGAAAGGAAGCAATGCGGATGGATGAGATCATTCAGGTAGAGGGATTAAAAAAATATTTTGGTGAAATAAAGGCGGTGGATGACCTTTATTTTTCTGTGGAAAAAGGCGAGCTGTTTGGGTTTCTGGGCGTAAACGGCGCGGGGAAGAGCACAACGATCAATATGCTGTGTACGCTGCTGTCTCCGACTGAGGGGCGCGTAAAGCTCTGCGGATGCGAGCTGGGAACGGACGATGAAAGCATTCGCAAACGGATCGGTGTGGTATGGCAGCACAACTGTCTGGACGACCGGTTGAGTGTGAAGGAAAATTTGTATGTCAGAGGTTCGTTGTACGGTTTTAGCGCGCAGGAATTGCGTGACCGTGTGAATCATATCTGCGAAACGCTTCATTTGGAAGAGATTTTTACGGCAATGTATAAGCGGCTTTCCGGCGGGCAGAAGCGGCGCTGTGAGATTGCGGCGGCGCTGATCAATACCCCCGAGATCCTGTTTCTGGATGAACCGACCACGGGCTTAGATCCGCAGACGAGGCAGTTTGTGTGGGAGAGTATGCAGACGCTGCAAAAAGAAAACGGAACGACCATTTTTCTGACGACACATTATATGGAGGAGGCGGCGAACGCAAGGCACATTGCCATCATTGATCACGGTAAGATTTTAGAATACGGCACGCCGTTTGCCTTAAAAGAGCAGTATGCAAAGGACAGACTGCACCTCATCCCTTCGGATGGCCATGAAGCTGAGCTGATGCAGATGCTTGAAAATATGAGGCTGCTTTCGTATGAGCAGAAAAATGCAGACGGCAGGTTCATTCTTTCGGTGAAGGACAGCATGGACGCGCTGGAAATATTAAATGCTGTCAGACCCTGCCTCTGTGGATTTGAGATGATACAGGGCACATTGGATGACGTGTTCTTAAATGTAACCGGAAAAAGCTTGGAGCAGCAATAGGGAGGAGATCACATGCGGGAATTATATTATATGACGAAAAGAAATTGTCTTGTTTTTTTGCGGGATCGGTCCGCAGTATTTTTTTCCATGCTGTCCATGCTGATCGTGTTGGGTCTGATGGTGCTTTTTTTGGGAAAAATGAACAGTGACGGTATCGTGTCTGTGCTGGGAGATTTTGGGGAGCGGGACACCGCTGCGGATGAATGGAACGCGACGTATCTCATTCAACAATGGACACTTGCCGGGATTCTGGTCGTAAATGCCGTGACGATCACGCTTACGGTGTTGGGAACGATGGTACAGGATGAGACGAGGAAACGGACGCTGGCATTCTATGTTACGCCGGTATCGCGCACCGTGCTCTCTCTCGGATATATTTTAGCGTCGTGGATCGTCGGAACCATTATGTGTGTCCTGACCTTGGCTGTCGGAGAGCTTTATTTTGTCGTGCGGGGCTATCCGATGCTTTCCGCGCTGTCATTGGTAAAATTGGTCGGAATGATCGCGTTAAATACATTTACGTTCAGCACACTGGGCTATCTTCTTGCACTGTTTATCCGAAGTGACAGCGCCTTTAGCGGCGTGATGACGATCATCGGTACCTTGGTCGGCTTTGTGGGCGGCATTTATATATCCGTCGGGATGTTTGGCAAGACTTTGCGCCATGTCCTGTTGTGCCTGCCGGTGCTGCACGGTGCGTCCATGATGCGTCAGGTTTGTACTGACGCCGCATTGTCAAGGACCATTGCCGGACTTCCGGATGCTGCTTATGATGCTTTTTTGAAGGAACTGGGGGAGGAATTGGGCATTTCCCTGTATTGGGACGGAAAGCTTGTTCCTCCGGTTGTTTCCGTGTTGGTATTGCTTGGATATGCATTTCTTGCCATCGTGATTGCTGCATTGTGCAACCGGAACCGCAGGATGAAGGACCGTTGACGGGGAACGGTTGGGAACAGATCAGTCTTTTAGCAGCGTAACAGGGAAGCCGTAGGGCTGACACTGAAAATAATTGGGGATTTGCCATGATAATTACGATTCAGGATTGTCCGGCGGATGCGGAGGATGAGATCATCATCCGCTGTAAGCAGGTGGACGAACAACTGTTAAATATGATTTATGCGCTGAAGGCGGGACGGGATAAAATGACCGTGTCCAAGGGGGAAAAAATATTTCAGATCCCGCCCTCTGAGATTTATTATTTTGAGTCCGTGGATAACCGTGTGTATGCGTATGCGAGAGAAGACGTTTATGACGTGAAGGGCAGACTGTACGACATCGAAGAACGATTTCGGCACACGGATTTTTTCCGCGCATCCAAATCGACGATCATCAACCTTTCCAAAGTAAAGAATTTCAGCCCCGGTTTTAACGGAAGATTTGAGGCGTGTCTGGAAAACGGTGAAAAGCTGCTCGTCTCCAGACAGTATGCGGCGGGACTGAAAGAAAAACTGGGATTGTAGGGGATGAGGACCGAGAAGGAAAACGCAGATTTTGATAGGGGTATGGAGTATGAAAAGAAGACTTAAATTTTTGTGGGACTGTTTTTGCATGATCTCGACCTGTGTGATGGCGCTGGTAGCCCTGTTTACAACAATCGTTGATCCGACGGAGGCAATCGATCCGGTGGTGCTCTGGCAGGCGTTAATGGTTTCTTTTTTATGTGCATTGAGCTGCTTCATTTTTCCATGGGATGTTGTCATGAAAAAATGGGAGGTTTGGGTTCGGACCGCGATTCATTATGTGGTTATTAATCTGATCGTTTTAGGATTCGGAAATGGGTTTCAATGGTATCAGATCAACAATGCGGTCAGCCTGACCATTATGCTCATTTCCATAGCCGTTGTTTATGCGATTGTTTCCGGGGTTACCTGGCACAAATCGAAGCAGGATGCGCAAAAAATGAATGAAAGGCTGATGCAGTATCGGGGAAAGAAGGATAAATAGCTTGATCAATGCGATTGACGGTATGTTAATCTGCATTGCTTGTGGCAACCGGCGGCTGAGCGTTATAATGATGTATGCGAAAGCAAAACACTATATAGACTTGATACAGATTATATGTTAAATCAGGAGGGCAGCTGCTTTATGATACGGCTTGCAAAATGTTCAGATCTAAAAACGGTTTTACAGATTACAAGAGAAACCATATCAAAAATATATCCTAAATATTATGCAAATGGCGTAGTTGAATTTTTCCTTCAACATCATAAACAGGACAATGTTTTAGAAGATATTGAAAATGGGCGTGTGTGGCTATTAGAAGTTGATGGGTATATTGCAGGAACAGTAACCATAAAAGAAAATACAGTAAACCGTCTTTTTGTGCTGCCGGAATATCAATCACATGGGTTTGGAAATCAGCTTATGGACTTTGCAGAAGAAAAAATTGCAGAGAATTATAGTCAGATACTTTTAGCTTCTTCGCTGGCAGCAAAGGAAATGTACTTAAAGCGTGGATATAAGGAAAAAAGAACTTGTAAGATAGAGGCGGATAATGGAGATATTCTTGTGTATGATGAAATGGAAAAGCGATTGCCTGTCAACAGCACTTGGGGAAATCTAATAAAAATGTGATTGAAGTACGAGCGTGATTGTGGTATTCTTTTTAGAATATAAATCGGTAGCCGAGGGAGGAAAAATATGAGTGATAATTTAGTTCCATTTTGGGAAAAATCGTATCAGGAATATGATACGATAACATTTTCCAATAAACCTAATTCAACCATTGCCGAATTTGAGCACTTGATTGGCAATCCGTCAAAGGTATTGGATGTAGGGTGCGGAGAGGGTCAAAATGCCATATATTTAGCTCAACAGGGCCATCATGTTGATGCGTTTGATCTGTCTGAACATGGGATTGCGAAGTTAAAACATATATGTGAATTATCCAATGTGCAATTAAACGCATTTGTAGCAGACTTAACTACTTATCAATTTGAACAGTGTTATGACATGATTACATGTTTTGGAACATTACATTTTGTGCCTAAGGATGGTTGGAAAAGATTTATAAATAACGCGAAAGAATATACAAATATAGGTGGTATTCATATCATTCAAATATTTACAGATACTGTACCGGCATCTGAGGATATTGCGCCATTTGCAATTGGTCTGGCAAAAGATGAGGAACTCAAAGAGCTGTATGTTGATTGGGAAATATTGCAGTTTAAATCGTATGTGTTTGAAGATGAACATCCGGGCGTACCGAAACATTTGCACGCGTCAAACAAAATTGTTGCCAGGAAAGTAAAATGACAAAATTCGGGTTTGTCTACTTGACAAGGGGCTGATCAGAATTATTTGTGTTTATGCGATAAGATGATAGCGTAATTCAACAAACTGGATTTTATCATTTCCTTGCCTTAATAATAAAAGCTGTAGGCAGCATCAACGCTTTTCTGCCAAAATCATTATCTGATATCATTGCCTTCTCCCTATCAGTTTCTTCAATGAGCTTTTCAATCACAAAGCCGTTATTGGCCAAAGCATTGATATATGTACTCAACATGCGGTTGGAGAGCAAAATTTCTTTGTCGCTCATGTCGGCACAATACCATTCTTCGTTAAAATAGGAATTGCTGAAAATCAGTTTGCCATTCTCAACCGATACACACTTATGTATAGGATGTGACCACCCGAAAATGAATGCTCCATTCTTTTTCAGATAAGAACGAATAAGTTTGAAGGTTTTGTCCAAATTGGTGGTCCAGCCAATTCCATACACCGAAAAAACGATATCAAAATAATCGGTGGGCAGCCCACATTCATCTTCCATAGGTGAATGAACAAGATTTGCAATGATTTCCTGTTCTTCAAGAAAGTCTTTTGCGCGCTCAAGTTGATTTTTAGAAATGTCTAATCCCCATAAATCAGCTGCACCAAGATCTGCAACATATTTAAGAGAGCGGCCGCTGCCACAGCAGATTTCAAGCACTCTTTTACCGGACAATTTGCCCATTAAATTCAGCTTGTCTTCTGATGGCAAATAACCACCCCAGTTTGGTAAAGAAGTTGTGCCTAAAAATTCGTTACCTATGGTATCCCAAAATTCGATATTTGATTTATGTATTTCACTTACATTTAGGTCAACATTGACAGCATTGCCTAGAACTTTTCCACCAACAATGTTCTTTTTTGTATTCTCTGCTTCTCTTATGAGATTCAGCATATTTTCCTCAGCCTTCTTTTTATAGTCAGCATCGGTCAATTTTTCACCTGAAAACAACTCGTTGAGATTGATATCGAGGATTTCGCAAATCGGCTGCATAAGGGATAATTCAGGCATTCCGTTACCACATTCCCATTTGCTAACAGTTTTATCACTAATATCAAGAGCCTCAGCAAATTCACGCTGTGTCAAATTATGTTGTTTTCTCATTTCTGCAATAAATCTCCCAATCTTATCTTGGTTCATATCGATACCTCCTATTTTTGAGACTATTATATCAAGGTCATTTTCGAAATCATACCCACGAATCGCAGAGTTGACAAAAAGTGAAATGAGCAAAAGCAGCAGATAGAGATATGGCAGCAGGCATGCCCTTAAAATTTGGTAATGTATGAAATATATGATGGGATTTACCTAAAGGTTTCGCCTGAAGGCGAGGTTTTTAACCCCATTATACAGATAATAAATAAAAAAGCGGATAGCTCCTCAGAAAAGGAAGTATTTTGTCTCTTTGTCTTTTTCATGGAAAAAGCTTACAATCAGAACGGCCAATACATTAAGAAAAATCATCGAAATGTAATAGCTGCTCAAATTAAAAATTTTGTCCGATTTTCACGAAAAAGAGTTTCCCTTTTGTGGGGAACTTGCTATACTGTAGTCATACCCGTTAGGGCGGAAAGGAGTCGGACATGGCAGAATTCAAAGAAAGAAAAAGATGGGTGTTTTTGGGATTACCTTTTACGTTTACCAAATATACGATCAAGGAGGATATGATCACGGTAAACAGCGGACTGCTCCGCACGGAGGAGAACGATTGCTACATGTATAAAGTGCAGGACGTGAAGCATACCGCAACTTTGGCAGAGAAAATGTTTGGGCTTGGCACAGTCATCTGCTTTACGGGCGATACGACGGATCCCCAGCTTCAGATCACACATATCAAAAATTCCAAGGCGGTAAAGGATTTTATTCTTCAGGCGTCGGAGGAAGCACGCATGAAGCGGCGCACGATGAATATGCTGAACATCGGCGCAGGCGATCTGAACGATGTGGACCCCGCAGATCTTTGATGACAGGGTGGTTTCATGACTGCGGCGGGGTGTTTGACTTTGCGGCGTGTCGTTTCCACAAGAGCTTTTCCATCAAAAGAGAAAAGCCAAACCAGCAGGGCGCATAGTCTAAGCGGATGACGCCGCGGACGTGGTAGGGAGATCGGTAGTAATTCCACGGACAGCGTTTTCGTTTGTCAAGAATACTGCCGCTGATAAATTCAACACTAAAAATGCACAGAGTGTAGAGCAGTCCGCGCACGGACGTCTTCACTCTGTGTTTTTTTAAGAATGCGGAGATCGGATAGAGGCATGCCGAAAGCCCATAGATCGGGAACATCCAAAGCGACGTGATCCCCTTTAGGGAATAGTCACGCCGCTTGAATGTGTGAAACGCCGTAAAAAGAATTTCGGTCATCCATCCGAGCAGTCCGCAATAAAGGAAGTCATTGAAATAGGTTTTCTTTTTCATGCAATCAGTCTGCACCGATATGCGGAAAACTATACCGTATGATCGCAACGTCTTTTGCGGCAAGCGCCAACATATCGCTGCAGGATACTTCCTTTTGCGTCAGAAGCTCCGTGCCGCCTACCTCCATGCGGACGGAAGCCTCGGCATCGTTATGGTTTAACAAAAACAGAAAACCAATGCCGTCTTTTTTCCGCAGGCAGACTTCTACGCCGTCCGGCGATCCATGGACCGGCGCAATCGAGAGTGATGCGCACAGTTCGGTGAGGAATGAGCGGTAAAACTCCGCGTCGGAGCGGGTGGCAATATAGTAAGCGGTGCCTTTGCCGAATTCATTTTTTGTGAGGACAGGCATGCCCTGATAAAAATCGGACTCATACGCGGCAAGGGACTTCGCGCCTTCCAGATGCAGAAGGTCGCATAACAGGGTGGCGGGATAGCGCTGGCCGTTATAGAGAAACGAATTTGCCTCCTCAGGGGGAAGCGCGTCGGACTCCTCGACCCAGATACCGAGAATATCCCGCAGTCTGCCGGGATAGCCGCCGGTTACGACAAGGTCGTGATCCTCGACATAGCCGCTGAAATAGGTCGTGAGGAAAGTGCCGCCATCCGACACAAAGCGGCGGATTTTTTCGTCAAAGCCATCCTTGCACATATATAGGAGCGGCGCAATGACAAGGCGGTAGCCGGAAAGGTCGTCTTCGACACCGACCAGATCGACGGAAATGTTTGCCTTACTGAGTGCGCGGTAATATTGGGATACCTCGTCAGGATATCCGATCAGCGTGCTCGGTCCTGCGGAATACTCTGCAGCCCACCAGTTATCCCAGTCAAACACGATCGCGACCTTAGAATCCGTGCGCGCCCCCAGGGTCTGAGAACCGAGTGCCGTAAGCTCCGCGCCGAGCGCAGTGATCTCACGGAATACGCGGGTATTTTCATTGCCGACATGGTCGATGACGGCGCCGTGATATTTTTCGCAGGCGCCGATGCTCCTGCGCATCTGAAAAAACATGACGGTGTCCGCGCCGTGCGCGACCGCCTGATAACTCCATAAGCGCATCACGCCCGGACGTTTTAATTTGCAGTAGGTGTGCCAGTTGCTCACGCTTGGCGTCTGCTCCATCAGGGCAAACGGTTTTCCCTGCTTTAAGCCGCGCATCAGATCATGGCGCATGGCAGTCCGCGTGTGAGTGTCATCATAGGAGGGATAATTATCCCATGAAACAAAGTCCATTTCACGCGCCCATTTCTGATAATCAAGCGGCTTATACATTCCCATCAGGTTTGTCGTGACCGGAATATCGGGCGTGTACTGTTTTATGATGTCGCGCTCCATACAATAGCATGCAAGCATGCTGTCGGACTGAAAGCGCATATAATCGAGGGAAATTCCCTGAAAAGTTGTGCGGACGCGCTCCATCATAAATTCCTCGGTGCGCAGGTCGGGTACAACGACGTCATCCCAGTCATAGAGCGTGTGTCCCCAGAATGCCGTGTTCCAGACGCGGTTTAACTCTTCGATCGTGCCGTATTTTTCTTTTAACCAGATACGGAATGCGCGCTCGCAGTTGTCACAGTAGCAGGCGCCGCCGAATTCGTTGGAGACATGCCAGCCGACAATGCAGTCATACGAGCCGTAGCGCTCGGCGAGCCGCTCAGCGAGTGCTGCGGCATATTTGCGGTAGGTGGGGGAATTCGGGCAGGAGTTGTGGCGGCTGCCGAATTTGCGGCGCATGCCGTTATGCTCCGTGCGCAATATGTCGGGATATTTTCTTGCCATCCATGCCGGGTGTGCCGCCGTGGAAGTTGCAAGGCAGACTTTGATCCCGTTTTTCTGAACAAGCGAAAAGATGCGGTCAAGCTTGTCAAAATCATAGGTGTTTTCATCCGGCTGCAGGGCGGCCCAGCTAAAGACATTCAGGGTGACGACATCGATATGCGCAAGCGCAAACAGGCGCATGTCCTCCTCCCAGATCTCCTCCGGCCATTGTTCGGGATTGTAGTCCCCGCCGTAGAGAATTTTTTGTACGCGTTCGTTTTCGATCATAAGACCTCCGTTTCCGCCGCTTCGCGGCCGGGTGATGTATCGTTTGCATCTGTGTTATCCTCGCAAACCCGCGCTATCGCGCTCTTTTGTCTGACTAAAGTCAGACGTTTGCTCGGTAATGGCGCAGAAAAAACAAATGTCCGAGCAGCGCGCTGCTTTTCGCGGTCGCTTGTTTTTTCATGCATTTGGGCAGAGCCACGAAAAAAACGAACGTTTTTTCGTGGTCGCTTCGCTCGTCAAATGGACAAAGAACAATCTGCCCTTTTCGAATATTCTATCATGACAGCGGGACAGATGCTATAGAAAAATAACGGTGTTCTTGTATCATTGTGATCCGGTCGTGTGTATGCTATAATTTCAGTGTTATGGAAGCAATAACGGAGGTGTGATGATGAGAGCAGAAAATGAAATGTATGACCTTATCCTAGGGATTGCACAAAATGATGATAGGATTAAAGCTGTGTACATGAATGGCTCGAGAACAAACAAAAATGTTCCAATCGACATGTTTCAAGATTATGATATTGTTTATGTTGTGGAAGACACCAAAAGTTTTATAGAAGATAAAGAATGGATTCATCTTTTCGGAGAAATTCTTTACATGCAGTACCCTGACGAAAACCCATATTATCCGAGTGATAAGGAAAATTCGTATGGGTGGCTCATGCAGTTTGCAGACGGAACCCGGATTGACTTAACCGTGCAGTCTGTAAACTATGCACTACAGCACATTCAGGATGACAAGCTTTGCAAAATCTTGTTAGACAAAGAAAATATATTACCCGAAATAGAAGCGGCAACAGATCGTCAGTATTGGGTCAAAGAGCCAACGGAAGAACAATATCTGGCAGTTTGTAATGAGTTTTGGTGGTGTACCAATAATATAGCAAAGGGATTATGGCGGGGGGAGATCCCCTATGTGCAGGATATGACAAATCATATTGTAAGAAATCAGCTAATTACGATGCTGAATTGGAAAGTTGGGATTTTAACAGGATGGTCAGTCAGCACGGGAAAATCATCGAAATATTTATATAAGTGGCTTTCAGAGCGGGAATGGAACATGTTTTTGTCAACTTACTTTGACTGCAATATGGATCATGCATGGAAGTCCGTTTTTGACATGTGTGAATTATTTGAAATGGTGTCAAAGTACGTTGGAGAAAAATTGGGATGGGAGTATCATGAAAAAGAGGGCAAGGCTGCCCGATCCTTTTTAGAACATGTACATCAACTGTCAAAAAGCAAATAGGTGTGTTTATTGCAAATTCACTCCTTTTTGTCTTGACGGAACAGACCAAAATGATATGATAAGGAAGGAATTTTACATAGCGGAGTAAGGATGGGACGAATATGAAATTATCCATGAAAAAGAAACGGGAGCTTGCGCTGTTGATCGTGGAGCGCTTAAAAGAAGCATATCCGGACGCGGCGTGTTCCTTAGACTACGATCAGGCATGGAAGCTGTTGGTCAGTGTACGGCTTGCGGCACAATGCACGGATGAGCGTGTCAATGTGGTCGTGCAGGATTTATATGCGAAGTTTCCCGATGTAAACGCGCTTGCCGACGCGCCCGTGGAGGAGATTGAGCGCATTGTCAGACCGTGCGGACTTGGAAACAGTAAGGCGCGCGACATCAGTGCATGTATGAAAGTTCTGCGCGACGAGTATGGCGGCAGAGTGCCGGACAGTTTTGAAAAGCTTCTGGCATTGCCGGGGGTCGGGAGAAAAAGCGCCAATCTGATCATGGGCGATGTGTTCGGCAAACCGGCGATCGTGACGGATACGCATTGCATCCGCCTCGTGAACCGTATGGGACTGGTGGATGGTGTCAAAGAGCCGAAAAAGGTGGAAATGGAGCTGTGGAAGCTGATTCCGGGCGAGGAAGGCAGCGATTTCTGCCATAGATTGGTATGGCACGGAAGAGAAATATGCACCGCACGAACCAATCCACATTGTGACCGCTGCGGTCTGGCGGACATTTGTAACAAAAACGGAGTAAAGGAATCAAAAAAGCAATGAGTGGGAAGCCAATTCTTTTTGTCAGCGTGAACGACCGCTGTTATGCTTCTTATCGTTTTTTTGCGGCGAGACTTGAGGAGGCAGTGAAGAAGCTGGGAATGGAAACGGCGTGGTGTTATCTGCCGGAGGGAAGCGGGAAGGACGAGGAGTCATGGGATCGGGTATTGCAGGAGGTTTTAGGAAGAACGTATCTTGCAGTAGTCGATTTCAATTCTTTTCTGCCGAAGCTTGCGGCGGGCGGGAAGAATCTGATCGAGCTGTTTGAAGCACCGTTTTATCATATCGTGCTGGATCATCCGCTCTATCATCACGCAGCACTTTCCGCGGACACCGATCTGCAGCATGTGATCTGCGTGGATGAGCGTCATGCCGATTATGTGCGTGCCAATTATCCTCGGATCAGACAGGTGTGGGCGCGGACGATTCCGGGAACGGCGGGTGCTCTGGCGGATACGCCGTTTCAGGAACGGAAAAATGAGATTTTGTTTTGCGGAACATATGAGGAACCGCGGCAGTATTGGGATTTGATGAACGAGCTGCCCGATCAGTTGAAAAAGGAATGCCGCCTGCTGGCGGAGCAGATGCTTGCCCAGCCGGAGCGGACGATGGAGGAACTGCTTGCCGGGATGCATGGGAGCGTGGGTGTATCCGGCGTCTACGGTCCGCGTTTTGCGGCGCGTATGCAGGCGGATTTCCTTGCGGACGCCTATGCCCGGAATCTGCGCAGAAAACAGGTTGTGGAAGCGCTTGTCAGATCGGGTCTGCCGCTTACCCTGTTCGGGCAGGGCTGGGAGCAGATTGGCGCACAGGCAGGCGGAGCACTCTCTTATGAGAATTATGTAAACCAAATTGGGAACTATCGCTTTGCCCTGCATTGCATGCCGGGCTTTGTATGCGGCGGACACGACCGCATCGGTAATGCCATGCGAAACGGGGCGGTGTGTGTTACGGATCGCACACAGTATACGCGCAGCCGCTATGAGCAGGGGGATGTTAAGGTTCTCGGATATAAAACCGGGCAGACGGAGGAGCTGATCGCGCAATGTGAGTATGGTCTGACCCATATGCAGGAGGCGGAAGCGATCGCAGCCGCTGGAAAGCAATATGCAGAGGCGTATGAGACATGGGAGCGGTTTGCAGAGAAGCTGATCGGATCTATGGAAGGATGACGCAGAGAGGACTGCATATTGTATTTGATATCGTGAAAAACATTTGAATCGAGGCAGAAAAAGATGGAAACGGGGAAAGATGCAGAGAAACAGAAGAGTAAGCGGCTGCAGAGCCATGAGATTGATATGGTGCACGGACCGCTGTTCGGAAAGCTTTTGCTTTTTGCGCTGCCGCTCATGCTTTCGGGCATATTACAGTTATTGTTTAACGCGGCGGATATTGTTGTGGTCGGTAGATTTGCGGGGGATGATTCCCTTGCGGCGGTCGGTTCGACCGGCTCGCTTATTAACCTGCTGACGAATCTGTTTATCGGAACCTCCGTCGGCGCGAACGTCGTGGCGGCGCAGTTTTACGGTTCCGGTCAGCGGGATAAGATTTCCGATACGGTTCATACAAGTGTGTTTTTGAGTCTGATCTGCGGCGTGGTGGTGATGGTGATCGGCATATGTCTGTCAGGACAGATGCTGGTATGGATGTCCTCGCCGGATGATGTGATCGGACTTGCCGCGATCTATCTGCGCATTTACTTTTTGGGGATGCCTGCGGTGATGGTGTACAATTTCGGCAGCGCGATTCTGCGCGCTGCGGGAGATACGAGGAGGCCGTTATATTTTTTGATGATTGCGGGCGTCGTCAATGTAATCTTAAACCTGATTTTCGTGATCGTCTTTCGTTTGGGGGTTGTGGGCGTTGCCATGGCGACGGTTATTTCCCAGATGATTTCTGCTGCGCTTGTATTGTGGTGCATGATCAAGGATACAGAGCTGCATTTTTCGTTCCGCGGGCTGCATTATTCCAAAGAGATTTTGAAGCGGATCGTGCGCATCGGCATTCCGGCGGGGATACAGGGAACCGTGTTCTCACTGTCGAATGTCGTCATCCAGTCCGCAATCAACTCGTTCGGTAAAATTGTGGTTGCGGGAAACTCGGCGGCGGGCAATATCGAGGGCTTTGTCTATGTTGCCATGAACTCCATGTATCAGACGGCGCTGACTTTTATCGGACAAAATTACGGCGCAGGGGAGAAAAAAAGAATCCTGCGCGTGCTCTTTTATTGTCAGGGAATCGTGATCGTGGTCGGAACTCTGCTCGGGAATCTCGCGGTCGTGTTCGGAAAAGAGCTGTTGTCAATTTATTCCGGCACGAAGGAGGTCGTGGAAGCGGGGCTCATACGAATGCGTTATATCTGCCGTTTTTATGCACTCTGCGGTGTGATGGACGTCATGGTCGGCGCATTGCGCGGTCTCGGATATTCCGTCATGCCGATGATCGTGTCATTAGTCGGCGCATGCGGTCTGCGTCTTATTTGGATTGCCACGGTCTTTCGGATGAACCGGACACTGGGGACGCTCTATTTTTCCTATATCGTGACATGGACGATCACTGCCGCGGTGCATATCATCTGCTTCGCGGCCGCATACCGGAGAAAACAGAAGGTTATGATCTAAATAAAAAAAGATTGGCGCATTCACGCCAATCTTTTTTTACGCGGATTCAAACAATGTCCGCAGTTCTTCTGCGCTCATGGTATAGAGCGGGCTGGTTGCGTCCTCTTTCCATGTATCCGCATAGCGGCACAGGCTTTGGAGCAGGCAAGCCGCTTCTGCACGTCCGTCCGCGGCAAGGCGCGGCAGCGGGCTCGTGCAGATGATGAGAGGAACGGCGGTGCTTGTAAGCTGTATTTCATAGATCAGTCCGAGCCGGTGATTGCGCTCAAAATTATCAATGGTCTGCACGATCGGCACGATGGCGGTCCCATCAAGGATGGTGGAAGCGGAGTTCATGACAATATCCCACCACTGGGGGGTGGAGTAGCTGTTCGTCGGGAAGTGGGCAAGCGCGGGATGCTCTTTACGGATGAAAAGACCCATCGTTCCCACAGGGATTTCTTTTTTCATGCCCTCGGAAATACTGCGGAACATCGGATAGCACCAAAAATCCGTACAATACGTGCCGGTGATGGCATTTGGGTTTAAGTCTTTGGAAAGGCAGAGCACCGTGGGATGCCCTTCCTGTACGCGCCTGATCGCGTCAGAGAGATCTGTGGATATATTATGTAAACCTGATGTATCCACGGACTGAGATTCAATATTATGTAAACCAATCATGCCATCCGCCGCGGGATAGCTCCAAAGCTCGTATTGGTTGGAAACGTCGGTGTCCGCAAGGCGGATCTGCAGCAGGTAATGCTCCGGCTCATCGGACGCGGGAAGCGTCAACATAAAGGGACACAGCGGTGTATAGCCGTTTTCGGTTATACCTGAGGGGCAGTTCAGGCGCTGTCTGGAAACAAGCACGTCATTTTTCCGGTCGGTCAGAACAAGCTCCACGGCAACGGTTTCCGGCAGCTTCTTGCGATACCATGTCAGGGAGAGCATACCCTCAAGTGCGGAACCGTTTGTAAGGACATAGGAGGAAAACTCCGCCTGAATGACGGCATCGGAGCAGAAGCGTCTGAATTCTTCTGCGCTGACAATGCCCTTATTTTCCATGAACGCGTCGAGCATGCCGACAAGTGCGGTTCCCTGCCCCGAGAAATCCTGAATGTCCAAGATCTGAAAACCCGCCATGCTCTTTGTGCGCAGGGCAGTTTCCAATTCATCTTTATAGCAGGCTGCGGCGAGTGCGCCCGAGTTCTTAAAATAATCCTTTGCCATCGGCAGCAGTCCTTTTTCCTCAAGGCGGCTGCGGAAGATCGCAAAGTTGCGTGCCTGTAGGACACCGGTATATTTTGTGATCTCATCAAAATCAGGATAGGTCTCATATTGTCCGATCTCATGGGATACGACCGGAACATGGGGGATCAGTTCTTCTGCCGCATCCGTCAGCTTGACGCGTTTGATTCCCGTGCCGTACTGAATTTCAATCATGCCGTCCTCACCGACTTCCGTGCTGCTTTCAGGATAATCGGGGAAAATGGCGGATTCATAAGTGAAGTCCGTACAGGGGCGGTCGGTCTGCACATGACCGAGCGGCTTGTCGCACATCGCGTAAGAGCCGCGTATCTGGCGATCCACAGTAAAGCGTACGCCGCAGAAAAAGTCGTCGTTTGACTGAATGTTGGGAATCCACTGGAAATTGTTGGAACCCTGCGTATACAGATGCCGCCCGTCATATGCTTTATAACGGCCGACCAGCTCATTAACGGCCTGCGGGCTGCCCCAGAGCTCATTTCCCATGGACATCATGCAGAAAGAAGGATGATTGCCGAATTCGTCCAAAATGCGGAATCCCTCTTCCGTCAGATAGCGCTGCCCGATCTCATCATAGCCTTCGTCTCCCTCAGCGGCAAAGGTTCCCCAGAACGGAAGCTCGGGTTCATAATAAATACCGAGCAGATCGGCGGCGAGGAAAGCGGCCTCGGGCGGGCAGCAGGTGTGACAGCGGTAGTGGTTGATGCCAAACTCCTTTGCAGCCTGCATGACCTTCAGCCAACCGGAAAGATTCATCGGCGCATAGCCTGTCAGCGGAAAAATCATACCGTCATGCTTGCCGCGCAGGAAGGTCTTGCGGTCATTAATATAAAAATGCGTATCGCGCGACTCGAACTTTCGGATGCCGCACCATACGGCGCGGCAGTCCCCGCACCCGTTTTCATCGGTCAGGGAAACGGCAAGGCGCAGTACGACCGGATTATATTCATCCCAAACAGAAAATGATTCGGGTACCGTTACCTGAAAACGCAGCACAGTATGTCCGGACGCATTTATGGAGGGTGAGTCATGGGGTGGTATCGTGGCAGCATCCTCAAAAAGCGTTACCGCAGAAGAATCCGCAAGTACCTGTTTTGCGGGAAGGAGTGCATCCATACCGCACGCGTCTGAATGACAGTGTGGTATGGATAAATGTTCCAACGTGACGGGAAGCGCTTTTACAATCAAATTGGAATGTTTGATTTTTGAATAATTATCAATAACGACCGTACCAGACAAGGTTCTTTTTTCATAATCCGGATCGATGCGGACGCGACGGATACGGATCGTATCATAAAAAGTCAGCGTCATCGAACCGACAATACCGTTCCAGTTTGTCTGTGTGTCAGGAGAGGTCATATGACCGCCGCGTGTCGGATAGTCCACGTTCGAAGTCATGATCGTCAGCACGGGATGCGCCTGCCGGATGAACGCCGTCAGATCGTAACAGTGTGACGTGCATAAGCTGTTTTGGCATCCGGCATAAACGCCGTCCACCCAAACATGGGAGATTCTTGTGCGTTCCAGCTTCAGGATGGCATGCTGTCCCACCGCTTCGGGCGCGATGGTGAGCTCCCGCTGATACCAAGCATAACCTTCCGTTAAATATGCGACGGTCAGGGAGCCGGTTTCTGCAGCCTGATTCGGTGCGCCTTTTTTTTGCTCCGAGGTCGTGCCGGGGAGCTTTATTGTGTCGGAGAAGGCGCCCGTCTCGTAGTGCGCGTCCACTCCTTTTTTTTCGTTATCAAGCCGGAAGTTCCAAATTCCGGACAGGTCATACTGGTAGGTCATAATGAGGTCTCCGTTTCGTTTGATTTCTTTGAATAATAAACCGGCGAATGCAAGAGCAAAGCTGCAGATGTCTTGCGCCATGTAAATAAGCATAGCATACCCGCAGGAGAAATGCGAGTAGAAGTGCAAAAAACGGTTGGAATCAGCGCTTATATTTGTTAAAATAGAAATAAATATAGAACAGACAATGTTGTATTCATAATAACAAAGAAAGTATAGAGAGAAAAAGCATGATCTATAAGTGTCATAATTGTGGAGGGAATGTCATTTACGACCCGCAGCGTAAGCGGATGTACTGCGCGCACTGTGAGGGAATCGACAGCGAGGAGCCGGTTTCGGGAGGCGGAGTGGCGCAGTGTGCAAACTGCGGCGCGCCCCTGACTGTGGGAAGGTTTCAGTCTGCGGGAAAATGTGAGCACTGCGGCTGCTATCAGATTTTTGAGGAGCGGGTCAGCGGGCAGTTCACGCCGCATTTGATCCTGCCGTTTGCGGTCAGCAGGCAGGAAGCGGAAAGAAAGCTGCAGGCGGAGTTCGGCGGGCGGACGTTTGCGCCGTCCACGTTTCTGTCGCGGGCTACCCTGCAAAAAATGGAAGGCATGTATGTTCCTTTTTTCATGTACGATTACCATGTGCAATATGACTGGTCGGGAAAAGGAACAAAGGTGCGGGTATGGACATCGGGAGATACGGAATATACGGAGACGTCCTATTATCATATCAACAGGAGTATGGAGGCGGATTTTACTCGCATTCCCGTAGATGCCTCGATCGTGATGGACGATATGAAGATGGATCTGGTGGAGCCGTACGACTATCAGGCACTTGAAAATTTCCAAATGAAATATATGTCCGGCTTTATTGCGGAAATGTATAATCAGGGCTCGGATCAATTGGAGCCGCGCGCGCATCGCAAGGCGGAGCGGGACACCGAGGACCTGATGCGGCAGACGATCGGAGGCTATTCGACGGTAACGCCCGAGTTCCGCAACATGAACGTGCGTCAGAAAGCGGTGGATTACGTGTTGATGCCGGTCTGGGTGTATGAGTATGCATATGGTGGGGAGAACTACACATTTTATGTAAACGGGCAGACGGGAAAAATCATCGGGAAAATGCCGATATCCAAGCCAAAAGCGGTCGGTTATACTGCGTCTGTGTTCGGATTTGTCATGATCATCGGACAGATCATCCGAATGATCATGGAGATAGCGTGAGAAATTTGAAAACTTCACGGGTTGTCATGGAGGTTCGTATATGAAAAAGTACATAAAAAGCATGGCGGTCTTTCTCATTATCATCGCGGTGCTGCTTGCCATTTATCTGGCTTTGTGGGGAATGAAGTATGCCGTTGGGGAAACGTATGTACGGAAAAACAGCGTAGCGCCCGCACAGAGAGTGTATGATTATGCCGATGTGCTGACGGATTCCGAAGAGAAAGATTTAGAGAAACTGATCGCAAAGCGGGAAGGGCAGATCGGCTGCGATATCGTGCTTGTGATCATAAATGAGCCGCTGGCGGAGTATGCAAGAGGCTATGAGGACGTCCTCGGACATCTTTCAGAATCGGAATATGTGATGGTGTACGCCGACAATTTCTATGACGAGAAAGCCTTTGGCTATAATGCGCCGCACGGGAACGGCTGTGTGTTTGTGGACAATTGGGATCGGAGTGACAGCATTTATGGTTATGCTTACAATTGGCTTTCCACATCGGGCACGGTGGAGGATAAGTTTTCCACCCGCATGATCAATCGTGTGATAGATGATGTCAACGACAGGGTCAATGAGAATCCTTATGAAGCATATAAAAGTTATGTAAACAATATTTACTACTATATGTCAGGAAACAGTACGGAGCGCGTCGTAATCCCGTTATATGTGGTGGCCGGCATTGCGGCAATCGCAGCAGTAATCTATCTGATCGGAAACCTAGCTAAGAATATCGGGACCAAAACAACGGTTGGAAATACTTATGTAAACGGCGGAAGACCGAAGATGAATGTCATGACCGATCAGTTTGTCAGAAAAAGTGTGACAAAAAGGCGTATCCAGTCGAGCAGCGGCGGAGGCGGAGGCGGTGGTGGCGGCGGTCATCATACATCTGCGGGGGGCCATTCGCACGGCGGAGGCGGCGGTCATCATTGACAGATATGGAGAATGTGGTTGGGAGGGAATAGTGTGAAAAATAAATTTTTCAAAAACGAACTAGTTCGTTTTGCAAATATTGTGCCAGCGGCATAGCGTATTTCATACGCATTCAAGTTTGCAGGTTGAGAGAAAGGCATGGTTATTTTTATGAAAAAAAGTTTATGGAAAAGTAAGCTTATTGCGCTGATGTTAGCGGTGCTGCTGATATGCTGTGCCTGCGGCGGCAATGCGAAGAAGGATACCGGGGACGGCAATGTGGGGAATACGTCGGATCAGCAGGACGGAAATGCCGGGGATATAGGAACAGACGGCGAGATCATACAGGATGAAAATGCCGGGGATGCGGGCGAAGACGGCGGGAACGCACAGGATGAAAATGCCGGAAATGCAGGCGAAGACGGTGAGAACGCGCAGGATAACGATACGCAGGCAGGGGATACGATCGATGTTTCCGCACTGCGCGAGCAGATGGGATTTCATGTGGAAGGACAAACACTTTTGGATGCGAACGGAAATCCGTTTGTGATGCGTGGCATCAACCATGCGCATACATGGTTTGCCGATCAGCTCGGCACGGCGTTAAAAGCCATTCAGGGAACCGGCTCCAACGCGGTGCGCATCGTGCTCTCGAACGGCGGACAGTGGACGAAGACCGAAGCGCAGTCTGTTGCCGATATTCTGGCGATCTGCAAAAATCTCGGCATGGTTGCTGTTTTTGAGGTGCATGATGCCACGGGCTACAATGATGTGGACTCCCTGTTACAGGCGGCAGAATATTTCGTGGGGATCAAAGATGTACTCATCGGTGAGGAGGACTACTGCATCATCAATATTGCGAACGAATGGGGCGGTGACTGGAACAGTACCCGCTGGTGTGAAGGGTATTCGCAGGCAATCCCGATGTTACGAGAAGCGGGGCTGGCACATACGATCATGGTTGATGCCTGCGGCTGGGGACAGTACGGGAAATGCATCGGCGATCACGGCAGAGAAGTGTTGGAGTCGGATGTGCTCGGCAATACGATGTTTTCCGTTCACATGTACGGAACGGCGGGCGGTACCGAGCAGTCCATTGATGAAAATATGGGTTATGCGCTCGATCAGGATTTATGCCTCGTGATCGGTGAATTTGGCTACAATCATTCGGACGGCGACGTGCAGGAGGAGTATATCATGGCGCGCTGCGTGGAGCTTCAAGTCGGTTATCTTGCGTGGTCGTGGAAGGGAAACGGCGGCGGTGTGGAGTACCTGGACTTGTCAAAGGACTGGAACGGCGTTTCACTTTCCGAGGATTGGGGCGAGGTCGTCATCAACGGGCAGAACGGAATCCGGGAGACGGCGGTGCCATGTACGGTGTTTGCACAGTAAAAAAGAGTCTTCCATCATTTTCGGCTTGATGCGAATACGGTCGTGAAGCATAAGTAAGAACAATAAAAAAGCAAAAAGGAAACCATCATCGCCAGCCGTACGATGATGGTTTTTTTGAGGGGTTTTTATGATAAAAAATTACATTTTATTCACTGCAAGATTCAGGCGGGAAATTTTTCTGGAAGCGTAGTTTTTGTGATATACGCCCTTGCTCGTCGCCTTATCAATCGCGCTTGTCGCTGCCAATACAGCAGATGCAGCAGCATCCTTATCCTTTGCATCGATCGCAGCATATACTTTCTTTACTGCAGTTCTTACGCTGGAACGGATTGCTTTATTTCTGTCTGCCTTTTTCTGGCTTACTAAAATTCTTTTTTTCGCGGATTTGATATTTGCCATGATAACACCTCCATATTTTCTATTTGTTGACAGCGGTGTTTCATTATAGCCGGACACGGACGAACTAATGTAAACACACATAGAGTATAATAGTGAATTTCCGCAGTTCTGTCAATACATAAATTCCTTTTTTTCGGTCAAAATAACAAAAATATTTCCGAATGGAAAAGAGGGATGGAGGAAATGGCATTTCAGATCAGAACGGATCTCGCATTGGAGGCACGCGAGAGTGCAGAGGAAGCGTCCGGGGACTTAAGAGGGGTGAGTGTGGACGAATATGACTTGGAGGCGTCGGATATTCATGTGACAAAGGTCGTCATTGAATCCGCAAACGGGGCAACGGCGCTCGGCAAGCCGATCGGAACGTACATCACGCTGGAAGCGCCCGCCATGACGGAGCCGGATGAGGATTATCATAAGGAAATTTCCGAGGAGATCGCAAAACAGCTCTGGGAGCTGCTGCCGGACATGACGAGGGAGCAGTCTATTTTGGTCGTGGGACTCGGCAACCGGGATGTGACGGCGGACTCGTTAGGACCGCGCGTGACGGACAACCTGCTCATTACCAGGCAGGTGATGAAGGAGTTCGGTGCAGCGGCATATGACAGGGAAAGAATGCATTCGATCAGCGCCGTTGTGCCGGGCGTTATGGCGGCGACGGGCATGGAAACGGCGGAGATCATACGGGGGGTCGCAGGGCAGACGAAGCCGGATGCGGTCGTCGTGATCGATGCGCTTGCGGCGCGCAGCACCAGACGCTTAAACCGGACGATACAGATCACGAATACGGGGATTCATCCGGGCTCCGGCGTAGGGAATCACAGAAACGCGATCACGGCACAGACGATCGATGTGCCGGTCGTCATTGCGATCGGAATTCCGACTGTCGTGGATGCGCAGACGATCGTCAACGACGCGATCGGCAGGTGGAACGTGGGAGAGCACGGACCGGGCGGCGCGCTGGAGGTGCCGGAGCTTCTGCCGGAGCTGGCCAATTTTTACGTCACAGGGAAGGATGTCGATGAGATTGTGAAGCGTTTAAGTTATACGATCTCCGAGGGATTGAACCGGGCGTTTGAGCGATTCGGCGCGGAGGATTAGGGAACGAAACCACAGCGATTCGCACGGATGAGCGCATACGTCATATCACCGCGCCTTGTCTCATAGAATAGAACAGATTACGGATAAGAGGGTAATGCCGTGCGTATGCGGGAGATTTCCATACAGACAGGCAGGAGTAAGAGGGCAAAGGTGTGCCTCATTGTCCTTCTGCTGCTGCTTTTTCTTTTAGCGGTATCCAATATCGTACACGATACGGCAGGGGAACGGACAAACGTTTCGGGTGGGGAGAGCCGCGAGGGATTTGGGATTGCTTTTTTGGAAAGTGTGAGGGACAGGGTGTATCGGAGCCTTGTGCCGCTTTATGCATTTGCCGACGAAAAATATCTTCCGGAAAATGCAGGGCAGCTGCTGTTACAGGCAGCCTGCGGAGAAATGCCGATTTTACTGCAGATCGGAGAATATGGGGAAACAAAAAATACCGAGAGCCGCAGCACTTATGAAGAGCTGATCGCATGGGAGATCGAGCGGGAGCGGAGCATGCTTGCAGAAAATCCGGCGGCGGAAGACGGGGAGGAAGAAACGTATTGGAGTGTGCAGGACCTGCCGCCGGCGGCGCCGAACCCGGCGGACACGCAGCTTGTGAATGAACTGGTACTCTCGGAAAATCAGGCGTATGCCAGAGAGACGCAGCAGGGGAACATCGTGGAAACGATGTCGGGCAGCATCATTCTGCGCACGGTGCCGAGCTTTACCTATGACTGGACGCAGTATCAGGAGCTTGAGGACCTGGTGAAAGGCTTTTATATCGTGGACCCGACGACAACGGCGACAGCGGAGCGCTTAAACATCGCAGAGCTGACCGGAGCTGATATGACGCTTCAGGGAGACGCTGAAAATCCGCAGATTCTGATCTATCATACGCATTCGCTGGAGGCTTATGCCGATTCCACGGAAGGAGATCTGTCTACCGGCGTGGTCGGTGCGGGGGAATATCTGGCACAGCTTCTGCGTACGCAGTATGGATTCAATGTGATTCATCACACAGGGCAGTATGATGTGGAAAACCGCGACCGGGCATATTCCTGCGCGGAACCCGCGATACGGCAGATTCTGGAGGAAAATCCGACGATCGAGGTGGTGATCGACCTGCATCGGGACGCGGTAAAAGAGGATGTCCGGCTCGTTGCGGATATTGACGGAAGGCCAACGGCGAAATTTATGTTTTTTAACGGCTTAAGCTATAACAACACGCAGGGAAACATTGATTATCTGTATAATCCTTACATAAAAGACAATCTGGCGTTCTCTTTTCAGGCGCAGGCGCTTGCAAACGAATATTATCCGGGTGTCACGCGCGGGATTTATCTGCGTGCGCTGCGCTATAACATGCATTTTTGCCCGAAAAGCATGCTGATCGAGCTGGGGGCGCAGACAAACACCTGCGAGGAAGTTTGGAATGCGGTGCCGATCATTGCACAGATTTTGGGGATGGAGCTGAGCGGGGCAAGGTAGCGGAGCGCAGGGCCTGCGTTGCATGTCTAAAGGCGGACATAGGATACGACCTACGGATTGCACGTGGACACGGGAAACAATATTTGTTATAATCCATAAAGAGTCTGAATGAGACCGGGGAATTGCGAAACGCAATTGCCTGTTTCATGGGATTGGGGAAAAGGAGTACCGTTATGGCACAGATGGATCAAAGTAAAATACGTAATTTCTGCATCGTAGCGCATATCGACCACGGAAAGAGCACGCTGGCGGACCGGATCATCGAACGGACAGGGCTTTTGACTGAGCGGGAAATGCAGGCGCAGGTGCTTGACAATATGGATTTAGAGCGCGAGAGGGGCATCACCATCAAAGCGCAGGCGGTCAGAACCGTGTATAAGGCAAAGGACGGGGAGGAATATATCTTAAACCTGATCGATACGCCGGGACATGTGGATTTTAACTATGAGGTCAGCAGAAGTCTTGCCGCCTGTGACGGCGCGATCCTGGTCGTGGATGCGGCGCAGGGCATTGAGGCGCAGACGCTTGCCAATGTGTACTTAGCCCTCGATCATGACTTAGAGGTCATACCCGTGATCAACAAGATCGACTTACCGAGCGCAGAGCCGCAGCGCGTCATAGATGAGATTGAGGATGTGATCGGCATCGAGGCGCAGGATGCGCCGCTCATTTCCGCGAAGAACGGCATCGGCATCGATGAGGTGTTAGAGGCGGTCGTACAGAAGCTGCCTGCCCCTTCGGGAAGTGCGGACAACCCCTTAAAGGCGCTGATTTTTGACTCCGTTTATGATTCTTATAAGGGCGTCATTATTTTTTGCAGGATCAAAGAGGGGACGGTCAAAAAAGGAACGAGAATTAAAATGATGGCGACGGGAGCAGAGCAGGATGTGGTCGAGGTCGGTTATTTCGGCGCGGGACAATTTATTGCCTGTGACGAGCTTTCGGCGGGCATGGTCGGCTACATCACGGCGTCGATCAAGAATCTGAAGGAGACACAGGTCGGCGATACGGTGACGGATGCGGACTCACCGTGTGCGGAGCCGCTTCCGGGATATAAAAAAGTACAGTCCATGGTCTACTGCGGCCTATATCCCGCGGATGGCGCGAAGTACCCGGATTTACGGGATGCCTTGGAAAAGCTGCAGTTAAACGACGCGTCCCTGCAATATGAGCCGGAGACGTCCGCCGCGCTTGGGTTCGGCTTCCGATGCGGATTTTTGGGACTTCTGCATTTAGAGATCATTCAGGAACGCTTAGAGCGCGAATACAATCTGGATTTGGTAACGACAGCGCCGGGCGTTGTCTATCGTGTATACAAGACAAACGGTGACATGGTGGAGCTGACGAACCCGTCCAATCTGCCCGATCCGTCGGAAATTGATTATATGGAAGAGCCGATCGTGAGCGCGGAGATCATGGTGACGACGGAATTTATCGGCTCGATCATGCAGCTTTGTCAGGAGCGGCGCGGCAGATATGTGAGTACGGAATATATTGAGACGACGCGCGCGCTCTTAAAATACGATCTTCCCTTAAACGAGATCATCTATGATTTTTTTGATGCCTTAAAATCGCGTTCGAGAGGCTATGCTTCCTTTGATTATGAGATCAAAGGCTACGAGCGTTCTTCGCTGGTTAAGCTGGACATTCTTATCAACCGCGAGGAGGTCGATGCGCTTTCCTTTATTGTGCATGCGGACAGCGCCTATGAGCGCGGGCGGAGAATGTGTGAGAAGTTAAAAGAAGAAATCCCGCGCCATTTATTTGAGATTCCGATTCAGGCGGCGGTCGGCGGCAAGGTCATCGCCAGAGAGACGGTCAAGGCGATGCGCAAGGACGTGCTTGCCAAGTGCTACGGCGGCGATATTACGCGGAAAAAGAAGCTGTTAGAAAAGCAGAAGGAAGGCAAAAAGCGAATGCGCCAGATCGGAAGCGTCGAGATTCCGCAGAAAGCGTTTATGTCGGTTTTGAAGCTGGATGATGATTGAGATGGATCGCATGTCAGAGGGAAAGCATGTGCATGAGAGGAAACGTTTGATGGAGTCAGAGAAGGACGAATGCAGTCACGGCAAAAAGCCGCTCGCCATCTATCTTCATATTCCATTCTGCGTGCGCAAATGTCTGTACTGTGATTTTTTATCCGCGCCTGCGTCTGCGGACAGGATCGAGCATTATGTAAACTTATTGCTTCGCGAGATTCAGGCGGCTGCGGATAGCGGACAATTGCAGGATTATGAGGCGGCAACGGTTTTTTTGGGCGGTGGAACGCCATCCCTGCTTGCCGCAAGTCAAATAGAAAGAATCTTATGTAAACTTAGATCGGTCCTTCCCGTCCGCGCGGACGCGGAGATCACGACGGAAATGAACCCGGGAACCGTGACGAAGGAAAAGCTTGCGGACTTAAGGCGCATTGGGATCAACCGCATCAGTATCGGCGTGCAGTCCCTACAGGATGATGAGCTTGCTTTGCTCGGGCGGATTCACCGCGCAGCGGAAGTGTACCGCCTATGGGAGTGGACGGAGCAGTTACAATTTCGAAATCGCAGTCTCGACCTGATGAGCGGCATTCCGGGACAGACTGCGGAGAGCTTCCTTGATACGCTAAATAAAGCGGCGGCGCTTGAGCCGGAGCATATTTCCGCTTACAGCCTGATCGTGGAGGAGGGGACACCCTTCTATGCGATGTATCCGAACGGCGCAGTGGATGAGGAGACGGACAGAAAGCTCTATGCGCTGACGAAGGAAGTGTTAAAAAAGCATGGCTATGAGCGCTATGAAATCTCCAATTATGCGAAGGATGGCTATGCGTGCAGGCACAATCTCACCTATTGGATGCGTGGGGAGTATTTAGGATTCGGACTCGGTGCGGCTTCGCTGATGGGCGACGTGCGTTTTCGGAATGCCGGTGACATGACAGAGTACGAGCGGGACATTGGAATGCGGGAAACACGCGCGGCGGACAGCGGGAAAGGACGCGAGCCGGAATCGGGCAGTGCCATAAAGGGAGCGCATGAGCAGGACGTCGCCCTGCGTTCCGCCTATGCGGAATGGGAAGTACTTTCCGTAAAGGACCGCATGGCGGAGACGATGTTTTTGGGACTCAGGCTGACAAAGGGCGTATCGGAGCAGGCGTTTTACGAGCAGTTCGGGTGTTCCCTGTACGAGGTATATGGCAGCATATTAGAGAAACATAGGAAGAACGGACTTCTGAAGCAGAAGGATGGCTTCTTTTTTCTCACAGAGTACGGATTGGATGTCAGCAATTATGTGATGGCTGACTTTTTGTTGTGAAAAATTACGAAAAAGGTGCTTTTTTTCTTGCGCTTTTTGGACATGATTTGTATAATAAAAGTAGATTGCAATTTTTTGCGTAGGGTGGAAAGGCACTTTCAATCCCAAGGTCACATAGAATATATCAAATTGACTTTGGGGGCTTCTTTTGAAAACGTTTCAAAAACCGTTATCCGCGCAGGAGGAAACCCGATACCTTAGGCAGATGCGGGAAGGCGGCGAGGAGGCTTTAGAAGCGAGACGAATCCTGATCGAGCGGAATCTTCGGCTTGTCGCCCATGTTGCCAAGAAGTACCAAAGTCCGTCGCAGGAGTTGGACGATTTGATTTCCACGGGCGCGATCGGGCTGATCAAGGCGGTGGACAGTTTTAATCATGAGAAGGGCAGCAGGCTTGCAACCTATGCGGTGCGCTGCATTGACAATGAACTTTTGATGATGTTTCGCTCCCGAAAAAAGATTTCCAGAGAGGTTTCCATATACGAGCCCATCGGTACAGATAAGGAGGGCAACGAGATCAGCCTGCTTGATATTATCGAACACGAGCAGACGGATGTTGTCGAGCGGATGGAATTGGAGGAGCGGCTGAAGGTGCTGCCGCGGTATGTAAGGAACTGCCTGACCAAAAGAGAGCAGCAGATTATTTTTATGCGTTACGGTCTTTTGGACGGACATGAGATGACACAGCGTGAGATCGGAGAAAGGTTGTCTATTTCGAGAAGTTATGTCTCACGAATCGAAAAAAAGGCATTACACAAGATGCTGACGTGTTATCTGGAGAGCGAGCAGAGACAGCATAGACGGACAAAAGCGGACATAAAGGGGGAAAGCGGGAATGTTATTTGTTAAAACGGCGGAATTAAAGGCAGGGATGAGACTTGCGCGGCCGATTTACAGTAAAGAAGGCGTATTGTTATATGAGAGAAATTCCAAGCTGACCTCGCAGAGCATTAATTCTGTGAGAAATTTCGGACTGATCGGCATTTTTATTCTTGAGCCTGCTGAGCCCGTACCGCCGATGACAAAGGACGATATTGAGTTTGAGCGTTTCCAGACAATGAATGTCTATGCGATCGAAGAGGAGCTTAGCAAGATCATTCAGACAAAGCGCGCAGCCAAAACACAGGTGATCACTGCAAATGTGATCCGTTCCTACGGGCATTTGGACAAAAAAATCAATTTCGTACAGAATCTGCGCAGCAAAGAGGATTATGTGTGCAAGCACGCCCTTAATGTTGCGATTCTGTGCGCGATGATCACGCATGTGATGAACATGAAGCTGGATGAACAGCTTGACACGATCATTGCGGCGATCGTTCATGACATCGGGAAGCTCATGCTGGGAAAGAGCGCACCGGAGCGTTTGGCGGATGCAGAAGCCGTTGAGAGCTTTGAAGTGCAGGGATTTGATCTGGTGGATAAGGCATTTTCCTCAAATCCCGGCGTGAAGCGGATCTGTGTGCAGGCGCAGAAAATGCAGAGCAATTTTGAAAAAGGAGTTTACAATTCCGATATTAAATTGGTGTCGGGAGCAAAAGTCCTTTTAGTTGCGAACGTGTACGATGAAATGACGGCGATGCAGTTTGAAGGAGAGCCTTCGTCCGAGGTTCGGGCGCTGCGTCTGCTGTTGGAGAATCCCGATGTGTTTGATCCGGGCGTCGTGGATGCGATGATCAAATCCATCAATATTCTCAGCGCGGGAAGCTGCGTGGAGCTGAATACGGGAGAAAAGGGACTGGTTCTCGTACAGAATAATGAGAACATTCTGCGTCCGATGATTCTGACCTTTGATACGAATATGATCGTTGATCTCGGCAATGAACTGGCATACGGTGATATGGAGATCAGGGACATCATGAAGACGATGGACAACCGTTATGTGATCGATACCGAGGCGCTCAAGCGCAGCGGATTTTCGTTTGAGGAGCCGGAATATGTGGAGGTTTCTGAGGAAGAGGAATACGTTCCGGGGCAGGATTTTTAAGAAAAACGAAATGCCTGCGGGCAAGGACATGGTGATCGCAGGCATTTTGCGTTTGACAAACGGCTGAAAAAGAATCTGACTAAGAAGAAACGAGGAGAAAACGGTAATGGGAATCATTTCTGTGGAGGAAGTACTTGCAAAGGCGAAGGAGGCGGGGGCTTCCGATGTACATATTACGGTCGGAGTGCCGCCTAAGATGCGTGTCAACGGCGATCTCATCACAATGGATTATGAGCGTATGCTCCCGCCCGACACGCATAGAGTGGTAGAAGATATTATGAGCGATTATCAGCTTCAGCGTTTTGAGGAACGGGGCGAATATGATATGTCCTTTTCCATTCCCAACATCGGAAGATACCGTGTCAACGCGTATAAGCAGAGAGGCTCTGTCGCGGTTGCGCTCCGTTTGGTGGGAACGGAAATCCCGGCGCCGGAGAGACTCGGCGTACCGCCCTCTGTTGTGGAATTGTCTCAGCGGAAAAGGGGACTGGTCCTTGTGACGGGACCGACCGGAAGCGGTAAGTCCACGACGCTTGCGGCAGTCATTGATAAGATTAATAACACGAGGGACGCCCATATCATCACACTGGAGGATCCGATTGAGTACCTGCATTCCCATAAGCTTTCTATGGTCAATCAGCGCGAGATCGGCCTGGATACGCAGAGTTATGCCAATGCGCTGCGCGCTGCGCTCCGTGAAGACCCCGACGTTATTCTTGTCGGTGAGATGCGTGATTTTGATACGATCAGTGTTGCTATTACGGCGGCGGAGACGGGGCACCTTGTTCTTTCCACGCTGCATACGATCGGAGCGGCGAGCACGGTCGATCGTGTCATCGACGTATTTCCGCCCCATCAGCAGCAGCAGATTCGCGTTCAGCTCTCAAACGTGATCGAGGCGGTCGTATCACAGCAGCTCATTCCGACTGCGGACGGAAGAAGCCGCGTGGCGGCATTTGAGGTTATGCATGCCAATCATGCGGTGCGTAATCTGATTCGTGAAGGTAAATCCCATCAGCTGGTATCCGTCATGCAGACGAACCGCAAAATGGGTATGATCACGATGGACGAGGCCATCCAGCAGCATTATATGGAGGGGCGCATCACGCGCGAAATGGCAATTCAGTTTGCGACCGACCCCGATGGGATGTCCTTAAAGCTGCTCTAAAGCTTGTGACGCATAAGGTGTTTACCGCATAGCGGTATATCTGAAAAGATGGAAACTGATTCATTCGTATTGCATTCCGGCAGTCTGTCTGCGGGCTGCCGGGATTGATCTATTCTTTTTTCTATAAAGGCAGACGTTTTAATTCTGACAAACGTTGTTCGCCGCTATTTCCCAATTTTTACAAATAAAAAGGATTCAAACGTTTAATACTCGATTCTTTTTTGAGTTATGTAAACTTAATAAAAGGATATTGCAAAACGCAATATATGTTATTTATAAATGTGAAAATATACAATCGCACAATATAAATCCACACGTTTTGCAATTACCAAAAACAAAATAAATACAAAAAGGAGGAACACAGTATGTTTACGACAACGTTATCCGGAGGTCTGAACGGGATTGAAAGCTATCTCGTCCGCGTGGAAGTGGATACCGCGCAGAGTCTTCCGGGCTTTGACATGGTGGGAATGCTGGGAAGCGAGGTAAAAGAGGCGAGGGAGAGAGTGCGCGTCGCGCTGAAAAATACGGGTATCCGCGTGCCGCCGGTCCGTATTACCATGAATCTTTCCCCGGCAGATGTCCGCAAGGAGGGGACGGCATTCGACCTGCCGATCGCCGTGGGGGTGCTGACGTCCCTGCAGATGATACCGGAAACACATACGGGAGGCATACTGTTTTTGGGGGAGCTTGGCTTAAACGGAGAGATCAAAGCCGTGCGGGGCGTGCTGCCGATCGTGCTGGCGGCAAGGGATCAAGGAATCGCCTGCTGCGTCGTGCCGAAAGAAAATGCACAGGAGGCGTGCGTGGTGCAGGGCATGCGGGTCGTCGGCGTGCAAAGCTTAGGGCAGCTCCGCGATTATCTGTGCGCATCGCCCGATGAGCGGGAGAAGCAGATTCTATATGAAAAGAAGGAAGTCCGATCACAGAATGCCGGCACGGGGCAGGAGCTTGATTTTGCCGATATCAACGGGCAGCCTGCCGTGCGGAGGGCTGTTGAGATTGCGGCGGCGGGCTTTCACCACCTCATGCTGATCGGACCGCCCGGCTCGGGCAAGACGATGATCGCAAAAAGAATTCCATCCGTTCTCCCTCCGCTTTCCTTCGAAGAAAGTCTGGAAGTCTCAAAAGTCTATAGCGTATCCGGTCTGCTTCATGCAGGCGAATCTCTCATCACGAAACGTCCTTTTTTAAGTCCGCATCACACCATTTCCAAATACGCACTGGCAGGGGGCGGAAGAGTGCCGCTTCCGGGCGTCATTAGTCTGGCGCACAGAGGTGTCCTATTTCTCGATGAACTTCCCGAATTCGGCAGGGAGGTGATCGATATTATGCGCCAGCCGCTGGAGGATAAACAGGTGCATATTGCAAGAAGCTGTGCAAGCTATACGTATCCGGCGGATTTTATGCTTGTGGCGGCGCTCAACCCGTGTCCGTGCGGCTATTATCCCGACCACAACCGATGCAGCTGCACGCCGGGAGAAATCCGACGTTACCTTTCGCGGATTTCGGGGCCGATCTTAGACCGGATCGATCTGTGCGTGGAAGCGCCGCGTCTGTCCATCGGGGATATTTCCACAGAGCAAAAAAATGAAAGCTCCGCCGCGATCAGAGAGCGCGTCATGGCGGCTAGAGAACGGCAGGAGCATCGTTTCCGGGGAACACCGTACCGCTTTAACACCGATCTCGGGGCGGGGGACTTAAAACGCTATGTGCCGTTAGGAACGGCGGAAAAGAACATGCTGGAACAGATTTTTCAGACGATGAACTTAAGCGCAAGGGCGTATCACCGTGTCATCCGGCTTGCGCGCACCATCGCAGATTTAGATGGGAGCGGGGACGTGCTGGAGCGGCATATCAGCGAGGCGGTCTGCTACCGTGTGGCGGACGCAAATGAGTGGATAACGGGGAGATAGATTGAAAAACCTAAGAATTTAAACATTGCTGAACAAAGGGAGGGAAACTATGAGTTTACATAACATAGATTCAAAAATGATATATGCATGCTGGCTTGACCGCATTCCGTCCATCGGGGCGGTCAGCGCGAAACGCCTGCTTGCCGAATACGGAAACGCGGAGCGGCTATACCGGCTGCCGGAAAAGGAGGTGAAGGAGCTTTCCGAGCGCAAACTGCTCACGGCGGCACAGGCGGAGAGACTGCGGGAATGGCAGACAGATTTTCGATACGAGCCGCACAGACTTTATGAGGAGATGACCGCGCAGGGGATCCGGGTTCTTTTTTGTGAGGATAGGGAATATCCGGAAAAGCTGAGAGACATTCCGGAACCGCCGAATATGCTCTATATCAGAGGAGATATCCCTGACGGATCGAAGCCGGGTGTCAGTATTGTCGGGGCGCGGCTCTGCTCTGACTATGGGCGGTATACGGCGCGCAAGTTTGCACATGCGCTTGCGGAGGCGGGCGTACAGATCATCAGCGGTATGGCACTCGGTATTGACGGCATCAGCCATCAGGCGGCAATGGAGGCGGGCGGCAGGACGTTTGCCGTGCTTGGGTGCGGCGTTGACATCTGTTACCCTGCACAGAACAAGGATATTTATGAACGGATTCCGAAACAGGGCGGTATTTTGTCGGAATATCCGCCCGGCACGGCTCCCTGCGCGGGGCTTTTTCCGAGGAGAAACCGTATTATCAGCGGACTGGCGGATGTACTGCTCGTGATAGAGGCGCGCAAAAAGAGCGGTACGCTCATCACTGTGGATGCGGCGCTGGAGCAGGGAAAAGAGGTTTACGCCCTGCCGGGGAGAGTAACGGATGCGTTGAGCGGCGGCTGTAACGGTCTGATCGCGCAGGGCGCAGGAATTGCCACTTCGCCGGAGCAGCTTTTGGAGGAATTATCGGAGATCTGCAGACGGAGTGATCTGCGTGCAGGCAGGGCAGCAGGAGATGAGAACGCGGGGAGGTTTGACAGCGAGCCGGAGCGCTTGGTTTATGCTCTTTTATCCGAGGAGGGGCAGACGGTTGATATGCTGATGAGCCGGAGCGCGCTTGCGCCGGGGGCGTTTTCTGCTGCGCTCATGCATCTTTGTATCAGCGGACGTGCTGTGTGCAGACAGGGGAGATATTACAGGGACAGCGCGGGGGATTGCTGAGGAGTGTCTATGAGCAGAAGACGGGAGAGTTTTCAGGAACAGCTAGAAAGGTTTTATTGTCGCAAAAATACCTGAGATAATAGAGGCACCCGCGCTTATTGTAGATGAATTGGACAGAGGGTCGTATGCATTGATATCGGATAAATATGATACTGACCATCACCCGTTATTACTTGCAATACATTTAGAACAACAGATACATGGGAAAGACATTCATGAAATCACTAGTTTCTACGGGCGTGAACGTTTGGAGGATTATTTGCGGAAAAAAGAAAATGTTTTTGTTTGGGACGCAAAAAAAGCCAAACATTTGTCTCGTTTTCTCAGGTTACAATTACCCACGGCGTGGACAAATCTTGACTCTGCAAATACTCTAATGCAAAAAAGTGTATTTGTCAAGACTCAACATAAAATTCAAAGTGAAAAATACAAATGATAAAGAATTCGAAAATTTTTTCAAAGTTTTCAATTTTCCCTTGAAACAACATAAAATTTGGTGTATAGTCGTACGCGTTACTTCTTATATTAGTAGAGGGGCAACAAGCTTCCGGTAAGTTGAGGAAGTCGTAAGGAAAGTGAACAGGGGAAAACAAATGGCAAAAAATCTGGTTATCGTGGAGTCACCCGCAAAGGTGAAGACCATCAAAAAATTTCTGGGGACCAATTATGAGGTCATGGCGAGCAACGGACATGTCAGGGATCTTCCGAAGAGCAGACTTGGCGTGGATGTGGACAATGACTATGAACCGCAGTACATCACCATCAGAGGAAAGGGCGATATTCTTGCGAACTTGAGAAAAGAAGTCAAGAAAGCGGAAAAAATCTATCTCGCAACCGACCCGGACCGTGAGGGAGAGGCAATCTCATGGCATTTGATCGCTGCGCTTAAATTGGAAAATAAAAAGGTGTACCGCATTACCTTTAATGAGATCACGAAAAACGCGGTCAAAGAATCGTTTAAGCACCCGAGGGAGATCGATCTGGATTTGGTGGATGCGCAGCAGGCGCGCCGCTGTCTTGACCGGATGGTGGGCTACCGCATTTCTCCGCTGCTCTGGGCAAAGGTGAAGCGGGGCTTGAGCGCAGGACGCGTACAGTCAGTCGCGCTGCGTATCATCAGCGACCGTGAGGAGGAGATCAACGCGTTTGTTCCCGAGGAATATTGGTCGCTGGACGCTTATCTTGCCGTGGCGGGGGAAAGAAGGCAGCTGATCGCTAAATTTTACGGAGATAAAAACGGAAAGATCGACATCCATTCCGGTGAGGAAATGCAGGCGATCACCAAAGCGCTCTCAGGAGCGGAATATAAAGTGGATGAAGTGAAAAAAGGAGAGCGCGTAAGGAAGCCGCCTCTGCCGTTTACGACATCCACACTTCAGCAGGAAGCGAGCAAGGTACTCAATTTTTCAACGTCAAAAACAATGCGCCTTGCACAGCAGCTTTATGAGGGCGTTGACATTAAGGGCGCGGGCACGGTCGGACTCATCACCTATCTGCGTACCGATTCCACGCGCGTTTCCGAGGAAGCGGAGCGTACGGCGCACGATTATATTGAAGAACAGTACGGAAGTGAATATAACCGGAAAGAGGATAGCAAGGAGAAGCAGAGCGGCAAAAAGATACAGGACGCGCATGAAGCGATCCGCCCGACAGATCTGACGCGCACGCCGGTTGCACTGAAAGATTCTCTTCCGAGAGATCTGTTTCGGCTTTATCAGCTTATTTGGAAGCGGTTTGTCGCAAGCCGCATGGCAGCTGCACGCTATGAGACAACATCCGTACGGATCGCAGCGGGTGATTACCGTTTTAACGTCTCGGCATCGAAACTCGTTTTTGACGGCTTTTTAAGCGTGTATGTACAGGAGGATGAGGAAAAAGAAGAAGGCAACACCATGATGAAAAGCCTGGATAAAAACTCGCAGCTGTCCTTTGTACAATTTGACGAGAAGCAGCACTTTACGCAGCCGCCGGCGCATTACACGGAAGCTACGCTTGTGCGGGCGTTAGAGGAGCTTGGCATCGGAAGACCGAGTACCTATGCGCCGACGATCACAACCATCCTTGCGCGCCGTTATATCGTAAAAGAAAATAAAAATCTCTATGTGACGGAGCTTGGTGAGGTCGTCAACAATATGATGAAGGATGCGTTCCCGACGATTGTGGATGTGAACTTTACCGCCAATATGGAAATGCTTTTGGACGGCATAGAGGAGGGAAACGTCAACTGGAAGACCGTCGTATCCAATTTCTATCCTGATCTGGACGAGGCAGTAAAGCAGGCGGAGCAGGAGCTTTCCGAGGTGGAGATCGCGGATGAGGAGGCGGATGAGGACTGCGAACTGTGCGGAAGAAGAATGGTCATTAAATACGGACCGCACGGCAAATTCCTTGCATGTCCGGGATTTCCGGAGTGTCGCAACACGAAGCCCTATTTTGAAAAAATCGGCGTTCCCTGTCCGAAATGCGGCAAAGATCTTGCCATCAAGCGCACGCGCAAGGGAAGAAAATATTACGGTTGTCTCGGATATCCCGACTGTGATTTTATGTCATGGCAAAAACCGGAGACACCGGAAGAAGCAAAAATCTCTAAATAGTGGACAAATAGTAAGCCTTATGCTACAATTGTTATGCATAAGGCTTTTTTGTCTGATAATTTCAAAAGTGTTCAGGTGAAGCGCCGCAAAAGATGAGGAGAGTCCCATGAGTAGTGTACAATTGCTGGATAAAACAAGAAAGATCGGTAAGCTGTTACATAACAATAATTCCAGCAAGGTTGTGTTCAGCGATATTTGTAATGTGATGCAGGACATTCTGCAGTCCAATGTGCTTGTGATCAGCAGAAAAGGAAAGGTACTCGGTATCGGGAACTATCCGGGGATTGAGAACATTACCGAGCTGATCGTGGGAGAAGTCGGCAGATTCATAGATACGCTTTTGAACGAGCGGATGCTTTCCGTGCTCTCGACAAAAGAAAATGTCAATCTGGAGACGCTTGGCTTTGAAGGAATTGATACGACGCGTTTTCAGGGAATCATCACGCCGATCGAGATCGCGGGAGAACGTCTTGGCACGTTGTTTTTGTATAAAAGCGATGGCGCGTACGATATTGACGATATTATTTTATGTGAATACGGGACGACTGTTGTCGGGTTGGAGATGCTGCGCTCCGTCAATGAGGAGAATGCGGAGGAGGTCCGTAAGACGCAGGTCGTGCGCTCGGCGATCAATACGCTTTCGACATCTGAGCAGGAGGCAGTCGTTCACATTTTTGATGAGCTGGGCGGCATGGAGGGAATCCTGGTTGCGAGCAAGATCGCGGACCGCGTCGGCATTACGCGTTCCGTC
>CAMWSU010000012.1 GCA_947176965.1 uncultured Lachnospiraceae bacterium
TGTCTAAGCGACAGCTGCCCGCCTGTCCGGTCAGATTCTGCTCTGCATGTCCTGCCATGACGAGGACGACCGCCTGTCCTGCCGGGTTCCGCTCTGACTGCCCCGTCGTGCCAAAACCTCCCGCCTGTCCTGCCGGATTCTGCTCCGGCTGCCCTGTCGTGCCGACACCGTCCGCCTGTTTTTCAGAACGTGTCCCGTCTTCGAGCGCCTTCGGCTTCTCCTCCGGCTCAGGCAGTCCTTTCTCCTCGCGGAATATTTTCATAAACTCCTTGCCTGTGATCGTCTCTTTTTCGATCAGATGCTCGGCAAGCTTATCCATCAGCTCACGATTTTCCTTGAGCAGTTTTTTCGCTTCCTTATAGCTCTCCTTTAAGATCTTCATGACCTCCTCATCCACAGCCGCGGCTGTGACATCGGAGCAGTTCATTGCGGTCCTTCCGTCGAGGTATTTACTTTCCACCGTCTCAAGTCCCATCAGACCGAAACGTTTGCTCATGCCGTACTGCGTCACCATGGCACGCGCAATATTCGTCGCTTTCTCAATGTCATTCGATGCGCCCGTCGTCACTGTGTCAAAAACAATCTCCTCCGCCGCGCGTCCGCCGAGCAGCCCCACGAGCATGTCATGAAGCTCCGCCTGCGTATTGAGATATTTTTCCTCCTCAGGCACCTGCATCACATAACCGAGCGCCCCCATCGTCCGGGGCACGATCGTGATCTTCTGCACCGGCTCGGAATTTTTCTGTAGTGCCGCGATCAGCGCATGGCCCGTCTCATGATACGAGACGATCCTGCGCTCCTCCTTGCTCATTATGCGGTCCTTCTTTTCCTTGCCGACCAAAACCACCTCAACCGCACTGAACAGATCCTTCTGCGAGACAAACTCCCTGCCTTCTTTGACCGCATTGATTGCCGCCTCATTGATCATATTGGCAAGATCGGAGCCGACCGCTCCACTCGTCGCAAGCGCGATCTCCTCCAGATTCACGCTGTCATCCATGAGCACGTCCTTTGCATGCACGCGCAGAATATCCACGCGCCCTTTTAAGTCCGGCTTGTCCACGATGACCCTGCGGTCAAACCGTCCGGGTCTTAACAGCGCCTTATCCAAAATTTCCGGGCGGTTCGTCGCCGCCAAAATAATGATTCCTTTTTTTCCGTCAAATCCGTCCATCTCGGACAGAAGCTGATTTAACGTCTGCTCCCGCTCCTCGTTGCCACCGCCGTATTTCGAATCACGGCTTCGTCCGATCGCGTCGATCTCATCGATAAACACGATACAGGGCGCGTGCTTTTCCGCTTCCTCAAACAGCTTTCGCACACGGGATGCGCCGACGCCGACATAAAGCTCGATAAAATCCGAGCCTGCCAATGAAAAGAACGGAACATGCGCTTCGCCCGCCACCGCCTTTGCCAGCAGCGTTTTGCCCGTTCCGGGAGGTCCCACCAACAGCGCTCCTTTCGGCAGTCTTGCACCGATCTTGCTGTATTTTGCGGGATTATGCAAAAAATCAACGACCTCAACAAGCGACTCCTTCGCCTCATCTTCGCCTGCGACATCCTTGAATGTAATACCCGTTTCTTTCTGCACATCATAGAGCTTGGCGTTGGTCTTACCGATCCCCATCGGTCCGCCGCTGCCCGACATTCTCCGAAACACAAAATTTAAGCCGATGCAAAGCACCAATACGGGCAGTCCGTAAGTCAAAAGCAGAGACAGGAACCATCCCGAATTATCCGGTATCTCCTTGCTGAACTCCACTCCGGCATCAGAAAGACGCTCCGCCAGTCTGTCCGCATCCTCCGCTGCGCCCGTATAATACCGCTGCGCAGGCAGATAACTGTTCTGTTCACTCTGCTTCGGCTTGATCGTAAGCTGGGTGTCATAGATCACAACGGACTCGATCTCCCCGTTTTCCAGCATCTCAATAAAGGTGTTATACGGAATTTCCTCATTGGCCCCCGAATCCATGGTACGCATGAACCAGCTGATCATGAGCACCAGCGCTAAGCTCGCCAACAGCACAAATAAAAAGTTCTGCCGCTTCTGAGGCTCGTTGCCGCCGTTTCCGTTTCCTCCGTTCCCGCCGCTGCCATTCGAGCCATTGCCTCCGCTGCCCGGCCCGCCGGAACGGTTATCATATTCATTCAGATTATTTTTCATTCTCATTCCCCGCGTACAGATCACACACGCTTCTTCCTTCGATAGTCAGTCTCGTCCAAAACGTTCCATCCCATTCACGATCAGACGATTCCCCATTTATTATAGGGATAGCGCCGCTATAAATCAACTGTTCTTTTATGAAAAGAAAATGAATTTATGGTTGTTCACATGTTTCGAATGGGATAAAATAGAAAAGAGTTTGTAAGAAAGGATTACGGTCTTATGAAAAAACAACACCTTCCGGTCTGCGACCTGCTGTTTGTGTGCGCACTTGTGCCGCTGCTTTTCTTTTTTCTTTGGAAATGCCGCTATGGTTACGGCGGCTGTGACGAACCTTTTTATCTGACGCTGGCACAGCGGCTCTCCTTCGGCGATGCCCTGCTTTCGGAAGAATGGAATCTTTCTCAGTTGAGCGGCATTCTTCTTTTGCCCTTTTATCGGCTTCATGCGCTGATCGCGGGAGGAACGGACGGGATCATCCTGCATTTCCGCTACATTTATACCGCCATGCAGCTTCTCACCACCGTACTTCTTTATCTTATCCTTCGGCGTTATCGCTATGGCGCGCTCTGCGCGGTGCTGCTGTTTGCCGTTTACTCACCCTATGACGTCATGGCATTATCCTATAATACCTTCGCGCTGATGGCAATGGCGCTCTGCCTGTCGCTGCTCTCCTACTGCAAAAAAGAGGGACGCATCGGATTTCTTTTTGCGGGCTTTTTCTATGCCGTCGCCGTCATCGCCAATCCTTATATTATCCTGTTATATCTGCTGTGCGTGACGGTTTTTCTCATCGCACTGGCCGTAAACGCTTCTCTCCGTACATACGGACGCGGTCTGCTCTTTTTCACGCTCGGCGCGGCGCTTCCTGCCGCCTGTCTTTTCCTTTTTATATTATGCCGTGCCGACCTCAAAACGATCATGGAAAATCTTCCCGCGATCCTTCATGACCCCGAACATGCTTCCCGCTCCGTAAAAGAAATCCTTTACAGCATTTGGTACGTCATGCGCTCCACGTTCGGCTCTTTTGTCGCCGTATGGCTTCTGCTGACCGTACTCTCACTCATTGACCGAAAAAAAACACATGCATGGATGTATTTCAGCATGACCGCACTCACCACGGCAACAGCGGTCATGATCCATATTCCGTCTATTCAGACCGACTATAATTATATCATGTTCCCGATCACGTTATGCGGTCTTTCAGCCTATCTGCTCGCCCGAAAAAAGAATCACCGCGTATTTCTTTTCCTCTGGTGCCTTGGCATGTTTTATGCGTTCTGCCTCGGCGCAGCATCCAACCAGGGGGAAAATGCGATCTGCATGGGAATGCCCGTCGCGCTGATCGGCAGCGTTGTTCTGATTTGGGATTTCTTAAAAGAACAAATTGACACAGATCCAACGGTAATAAATACAAGGGGAACCATCCTGCCCGCCAGAAAAAGCAGCCGCTTCACGACGCCGCTTGTGCTCTGCGCCGCCGCCCTGCTCCTTCTTTCTCAGCTCTGCGCGGAATGCTATGCAAAATCGACTCACGCCTTTTGGGAGCCTTCCGTTGCCGCGCTGGATACGAAAATCATGGAAGGCCCGCTTGCCGGTGTCTACACCACGAAAGAGCACGCGGACGCCTACAACACGCTGCTTGCGGAGATCCGCGATTACGGGAACGACTCGTCCGGGCCCGTACTGTTTGTCACTTCCAGCCCGTGGTGCTATTTATACGCAGACCGTCCTTACGGCGTGTATTCCTCATGGATCTCGACATTTTCCGCCTCGGAAGGTGTGGCCGCCGCGCTTCTGCTTGACCGCCTCGGCGATTATTACCGCCTGCATCCCGACCGGATTCCCACGGATATTTATATCTTAAAAAATGACATATGGTATGACCGGCTGGCAGGTGCAGGCGGGTGGAAGGACGGTTATCCGCTCGCCGCATGGCTGCTCACTATGACCAATATTGATCCGTCTCCGCTCTATCCGCCCGGATGTGCGGAATGGGACATTCTTTATTCTGTGGAAGAGTCGGCGTACGGTTTTCATTTGAGCCGCATTGATACACCATAATTCTTTGTCTTTTTTTAAGAAATGAGTAGATTTTTGTCTGCGAACCGTTATATAATGGTGATGTATTGTTTTTATTCAACACTTTAGGAGGAACACTATGGCAGTCAAATACGTCTTTGTTACCGGCGGCGTTGTATCCGGTCTCGGAAAAGGGATCACCGCCGCATCGCTCGGCAGATTATTAAAGGCACGCGGCTACAAAGTTACCATGCAAAAGTTTGACCCTTATATCAATATCGATCCCGGAACAATGAACCCGGTTCAGCACGGCGAAGTATTCGTCACAGACGACGGTACCGAAACCGATTTAGATCTTGGACATTATGAGCGTTTTATCGACGAAAATCTGGACAAGAATTCCAATGTGACAACTGGTAAGATTTACTGGTCCGTTCTGCAGAAGGAGCGGCGCGGCGATTATGGCGGCGGCACCGTCCAGGTCATTCCCCATATCACCAATGAGATCAAAAGCCGTTTTTACCGCAATTTCACCGATGATGAGACACGGATCGCCATCATCGAGGTCGGCGGCACCGTCGGCGATATTGAATCACAGCCTTTCCTTGAGGCGATCCGTCAGTTTCAGCATGAGGTCGGACGCAACAATGCCATCCTCATTCATGTGACGCTGATCCCTTATCTGCGCGCTTCTCAGGAAATGAAGACGAAGCCGACGCAGGCGAGTGTCAAAGAACTGCAGGGCTTAGGACTGCGCCCCGACATCATCGTGTGCCGCAGCGAGTATCCCCTGAATCAGCATATCAAGGACAAGATTGCTCTTTTCTGTAACGTGCCGAACAGTCATGTATTGCAGAATCTGGATGTGGAGCATCTCTATGAGGCGCCCCTCGCTATGGAAAAAGAACACCTTGCTTCCGTTGCCTGCGAATGTCTGGAATTAGAACAGCGCGAACCGGACTTAAAAGACTGGAACGCCATGGTGGAAGACCTTCGCCATCCGACCGACGAGGTCACGATCGCTTTAGTCGGCAAATACACCGCCCTGCATGACGCTTATATCAGCGTTGTAGAGGCGCTCAAGCACGGCGGCATTCCCAATCATGCGACCGTCAATATCAAGTGGATCGACTCGGAAACCGTGACTGCAGAAAATGTGAGCGGGCTGTTATCCGGCGTGGACGGGATTCTTGTTCCGGGCGGTTTCGGCGACCGCGGCATCGACGGTATGCTTTTCGCGATCCAATACGCCCGCACCAAGGCGATTCCGTATCTCGGACTCTGCCTTGGCATGCAGCTTTCCATTGTCGAATATGCGCGAAATGTGGTAGGTTATGAAGATGCGCACAGCATCGAACTGGATGCCGGCACGCTTCATCCGGTCATTGCACTTATGCCTGATCAAAACGGCGTGGAGGACATCGGCGGCACGCTCCGGCTCGGCACTTATCCGTGCGTGTTGGATGAATCCTCGCTCGCATATCAGCTTTATGGCGAAAAAACCATTGAAGAGCGCCACAGACACCGCTACGAAGTCAATAATGATTACCGTGCGGTACTGACCGAAAAGGGCATGCGGCTCTCCGGCCTTTCCCCCGACGGAAGAATTGTGGAAATGTGCGAGATTCCCTCGCACCCATTCTTTATCGCAACACAGGCGCATCCGGAATTAAAATCCAGGCCGAACAGACCGCATCCCCTGTTTAAGGGATTCGTGTCTGCTGCCCTAAAAAAGCATCACGCCTGACGCGCCTTCTTTTTGAAAGCGGCAAAATACATACTCAACAGTGATACAGGTCTCATAACAGATAAGGGTGGTGTTCGTTCCCCGAAGGGTTCAAACATCACCCTCTATGTCTGTCAATTCTCCATGATTTTGATTGCTTCACAATCATCCTTTATTTTATCATTCATTCTCCATCGCACACGCGATGAAGATATTTCTCCCTTACACGGCACAAGTACTGCCTTTCCCTGCGCCATTTTGATCACAGCATCATAGCCTTTTCCACGCGAACGATCCCTGCGGGATACCACGATAACCGTCATGTCGAGAGACAGCAGCGTATCTTCTATCTTTTCCGCCAGTCTCCGCGAAAGCCCCAAATGAATTCCATCAGCCACCAAAAAGCACGGTCTGTGAATGAGCGCCCGCGCAATGGCAATCCTCTGCCGCACGCCATCCGAAAGCGCCTTTCCGTTATCAGTGAGCGGCGTATCCAGCCCTTTCGGAAGCTTCCTTATCCATTCGGTTAATCCCGCCATCTCAACTGCCCTCATCAACTCGTCCTCAGAATACGCAGAAAGCGGGCAGATATTTCTGCGGACGGTATCGTCAAATAAAAAGATCTCCTTATGAATAATAGCCACCGCCTCATGAAAATCCTTTTGCGGAATCTGGCGAATGTCCACGCCATCATACAGAATCCTTCCCTCAAATGTTTCATAAACGCCCGTAAGCAGATTGATCAGCGTCGTTTTTCCCGCGCCCGATTTTCCTGTCAGCAAATATTTCTTTCCGTAGGGAAGATATAAATCAAACGGCTTGCATATCACTCTGTTTCCAAAGGAAAATGCAAGCCGTCTGCATGTAATATCCTTTTTGAAAGAAAAGCCGGTATCGGTTTCCTTAACCCCGTTACCGTCTTTCATTGTGTCCTCTTCTTCGTCCGGTTCTGCGAACGCTCCTTCCAAACGCTCTCGCGCTGCCTTATAATGATTGACTGCCGGAACCAACGCTGATACGTTCTGCCCCATGATGTTGACAAGAAGAACAAGAAACGTTGCACGTCCTAACAAAAGACTTCCGTCCGCCATTCCCGCGGCAACATATACAAATCCCAAAATCGTAAACAAAATACTGAGTTTACCGCGTATCGTTCCCACTCCGAGTATCAATACGGTTGGAATCAAGGTTATCACCAAAAGCCGTCGCTCCATTATCATAAGAATAATTGTGGCAACAGCGACCATACCAATCGTTTCCGCCATCCTCTTGCATGCATTAAAGCACTCCGCCTCATATTCATCCATATCATTAACAAAAAGCGCTATATATTTATCCACTGTACGCCGCGGATAGCATTTGTACGGAAGCCTAAACAATTCCCGAAACCTCGCGTACCGATTTTTTATTATCCTATACCGTATACGGGGAAGCTGTGCTTTTACCAGTAAAAAGAGTGCAACAGCCGGAGCTAAGATGATAAGACCTGAATATCCCGTTGTCCTCCCCATTCCGGTCAAAAGCGGTTTCCCTATGAAACCGATCATAACGCTATAAACCGCATTCATCGCTATACTCAATAGAATAAATAATGAACAAGAGCCCATCATCCTGAAGTTGCCATTTTGCATCTGTTATCCCCCTCCTTATCTTTTGAATATCGTTTTTGCACAACCTATCCATACCGTTTCATCATTTCCCTCTTTAATGATAAAAACGCATCCATTGCCGTTTGCGATACTGCAAAAAATTCATTTTGGGTCACCTCGCAGTACGGAACATAAGTCGATAAGCCGTCCGTCTCTATTATCTTATTTTCATGTGTCAGATAAGAAAATACCGGGGCGATCACAGTCTCACCGAATAATTCATATACCGGCGTCGGCTCCCCTAAACCATCGGCCCGTTCTCCAACGAACACCAAATATTCCTCCCCGATCTCCATGATATTAACAAACCCTCTGTCCATTGCAAATCCCATATAAGACGGGTACAGATTCCATGTGGTTTTGGTGAGGTAGATTTCCTCATCCTCGCAAACACCCTCTCCTTGCAAAACAGCTTCCACCCGAACTCTCTGCCTGCTCGTTCTGGCAAGATGCTCCAATTCTCCCACCGGAGATACCTTGATGACAATTGGAGCCTCCGGCAATATCTTCTCCAATTCTTCGCAGCAGGACAGAGCAAAATTTTCAGGAATTTCCGCTACATATACCGTCTCCAGATAGGAGGTATCCCGCGTAACATCTGTATAGGTCCTTTTTTCATAGATTCCATAGCAGGCAGCAGCCAAAAACGCCGCCATCGTCACAATGAACGCCCCGCGCAGCTTCACTGATTTATCCCCTCCCCCTTTAGGCATCCATCCGCCATCTGATAGACACGATCCGCTAACAGATTCATATCTTCTTTGTTATGGCTCGCCAACAAGATCAGCGCCCCTCTTTTTCTCTCCTGTCCGATGAGTGCTCTGATCTCCTGTACTCCTGCCTCATCCAGTCCATTCGTCGGTTCGTCGAGCATGATGACCTCAGGACGCTCCATGATTGCCTGCGCGATTGCAATCCGCTGTTTCATGCCCATGGAATATTTGCCGTACACTCTCTTATCATAAGGTTCCAGTCCTACCCGCTCAAGCGCATCACACATTTCATCTTTTCCTATGATCCCCTTTAACCCCGCAAGATAAGACAGGTTCTCCAATCCGGTCATATTCGGATATAGCCCCGCATGCTCCAGCACGATCCCCAAACTCGGAAGCACCGAAAAATCCTTATGCAGCTCCTGACCCTTCCAATAGATTTTTCCGGAGTCAATACGCATCAGACCCGACAACGCCCGAAACAACATCGTCTTGCCGGAACCGTTCCGACCGCAAAAGCCATATACCGCCCCGGGCTCCATGTCCAAACTGACATCCCGCAGAATCAGTTTGTCTTTTATCTTTTTTGTCACCCCTTGTGCGATCAGGCTCATTCTCAGCCTTCCTCCGTTTCTCTATTCCCCGATAATAAATCCCGATTCTTTACGAAGATGCCCCCCAGCAATACGATCATCACATCGAGCAATATTAATAGCGCCGCAGAAAAGGCTAAATTTAGTGCATATCGGCTTTCTGCAAGCTCCTTAGCAAACGGCGCGCCCTGATGCCAGCTAATAACCGTATGCGCAACCGGATTAAACCAGAGCAGTCTCTCTATCACATTCTGTGACATCTGCTTTTTCTCCAAAACACCGATAAGCGCAAGCGACGCCGTGCAAACCGCCTGCACCGTCATGACTATAAAAAAAGCACGGCTGCTGCCAAGCCCGATCGCAAGCAGATTGGTCAACAATACCCATCCGAAAATCCATAATATGTATATCAGTACATGAGCGCCGAGCAATAGCACGCCTCCCCGACTGACCATGATCCGACACCGCGGCAATGCCGCCAAAACAGCCGCCGTAACAAACACCACTTCAAACAAGAGCACATGTATAAACAGCGGTACAAGTGCCCCCCGATACCATGCCAAACGGTTCGGACACCTGCTGAACACATAAATACTCGCTGTGCAGAAATGCCGATACAGTTGCGTTCCGAGTACCATGATGATCAGTACATTCGGTACCATGCACAGCATAAACCTAACAAGCTCCGTCAAAGAACACCCCAATGCAAATGTTCCCCTTGCCCCGCTCAATTGCAGCACAAGCTCCGCCAATGGGATCTCCTCCTGATAAGGTCTGATAAATGCAAGTGATACAAGAATCCCCGAGACGATTCCAAGCAGAAGCACCATGCTTTTTTTGTACCATGAGGTTACCATGCTTCTCTTTTCCTTCCCGCAAAAGAAAGACCGATGATCAGCACAAGAACGATCCCGATTCCTATGACAAGAAACCAAAGGTTCTTTGGTTCATCCTGAAACAACAACATATAGTCATACCAGTTACAGGTAACGCCGCCTCTGCGTATGGTCTGGATATAATTTGTTGCATTAAGCAGCAGATAAACCGGCAAAAACAAAAATACACGGAATCGTACCGGAAAGGCCAGTGACACCGCTACCGGAATTACCCCCAGCATTCCTGATAACAGTCCAAAAAACAGAATCATAATGACAGCATAAAGCACCGGCGAATATACATAGAGCGAACTTCCCAAATAACGATGAACCATCTGAGCGTATTCCGGCTCATAAAGTCCCAAATGAAAAAAATCATTTTGAGCTTTCATAGGAAAAGATACTGCGTACAAGATCATCTCAAGCAAAAATGGAACAGAAAAAAACGACTGCCGTTGTAAAAAACGACGCCCACAGCCTGCTCCTTAAATAGCTCTTCTTTCCAATCCGGGTAATCAGGTACACTTCCTCCCGTGTCTGCTGCTCCTTCACATAGGAAAAACCCGCCAGCAGCGTCACCATGATCGGATAGAGCATAATGAACAGCGTCGTAATATCCGCATTGTAATTGACCCTGTTATAGCTCAATGTCATCATCTTGAGCGGATAATACATTTGGGTAACATCCATCCCCCGAAAGGTTGTAACATTACCCAAATAATTACCGATAACGAACCACATAAGCAACAGAAACGCCGCAACAGCCTCCCTCTGCTTCAACAAAAATGTTGTCTGATACATTACCAGCTTTCGCACACCGCTTCTCCTAATCACAGCTTTATCCTATCGCCCATCATAGGAAACAATCGCATACGCTTCATTTGCTGTGTTCCCTCTAAATTCAACCCCCACAAGATTCGTATCCAAATACCCTTCTTTGATTGTAAGTTCCGAATAGGAGCTTGCACTTTCGTTTTCCCATGTCGTATTTCGCATCATAATGCATTTTGACTCTTGTGTATTTTGTATTGTAATCATGTTATTGTATAAGTGCCATGACGTTTTCGGAAAACTCATTCAAAATCCCTTAATAGACTGCTTAATCCATACCTACATGAATATAGTTGAAGTGTACATTTTTCTTCATCATCCCTGCATGAAAAAGCATCCAAGATATTACATATTTAACTCACAGTGCAAAATCTGATATTATGATACAATAATAATAACATTATAGGGCACCAGTACTCCAATTAGCTGAGCCGTCCACATAGTATCTATTGCCGCCCCTGCAATGCCCTCGTAATCTCCATAGGCAAAATCATAGGTATCCGCAAGCATAAAAGTCCGCGAAGCACTTATAAATGTATAATCAAAATAATGAATTGCATAATATAAATCCCGCTGTGTCGTTGTTCCTTCATTCACAAATTCTCCACTGCCTGAAACATCCTGCTTATTTGTTCTAATTTGCTGCACAACCGGAGAAGATAATATTTTGTCTCCATAATAAGGAGTGTAAACTGAATTCAACGTATTGTTTTCCTCCGCGTGCATTAACAATTCAAATGATAACCAATACCCGGAGGATGAGAAATAGGTTGCCACTGCTGCAACAGCAGGCGTATAAACAGGGTGTGAAATCCCATATCCAACAATACCCATTGAATACAAATCATAGTTATCTCTTAATTCCTGCGTAGTATCAATTAACGCCTGTATCTTAGCTTTCTCTTCTTCACTTTCTGCAGCATTTTTTTCATTCTCTAAAAACTCGATCGCTATACTCAGTTCATTCAAGACCGAACTTCCCTTACTCTCTAAATCCGCCTCTATTACTTGTATATTATATTCCAATTGCATATCAAACTCTGAAATTACCGGAGATTCATCGTTTTCTTTTGCATATGACATATTAGACATAGCAAACAAACTAACCACAGCAAATAAAAAGCATAACCATCCTTTCGTTTTCCCCATAAGCAAACCTTAAATAAGTTTTTGAAAAAAGTGCAATTGTTGTAGATTCGGAAAATATACCATAATCAGCATATTCGACTGCTTCTCATATTTAATCCATCCGTATTTTCCCTCAAAATCAGGCAGATACTCGTCCTCCGTTTCCAAATCATCACATATCATTATACAGAAAGATTTCACCTCAGGATTATTGCCAACGATAAACTCCAGACTGAGCTTCTCACTCTCTACTTTATAGATGGTATGCCTGATCCCATCTCCGTGAAAACCACGGGGCGTATGCTCATCATATAAAAGCTCCATATGATCCGGCAGAGAGATGTCCCATGTGACCTCGTACATTTTTTTCTCGCTAAAGCGAGAACATCCTATTAAATATAAGGTACACGGTAGAATCACAAAACAAAACAGGAGAAAAAAAATCTGAAACACCAATATGCAGATCGTCCTTTTTTCCCCTTTCATCATTAAGCGTCCCCCTATACCAAAACTAAGAACTTAAAAAATCTGCTCCTCTCTTTTCCGTATTTTCGAAAACCTTCTGTATTTTCCATTGTAATCACCATACCGTAAAAGAACCATGACGTTTTCGGAAATATGAGACAAACCATTTCCCCAAAAACGTCATGGCTCTTTTTTCGTAGTTCTTTTATACTTTGCTTGAAACTGGTCATGTATTTCACGCGAAGCGTGAAGTCGTTCCCTTATACGAAGGAGGTATCCGTATGAACTTCAAAAAACGTATTATTGCATTATGTCTGGTCACTGCAGCGGCCCTGTCGCTGGTATTTGCTGCACCCGCGAAACAGTCCAAACATGCCGATGGTGGGCAGGCACCCCTCCTGTGTGAGTCCTATGAAGAAAGCTGTTACAAACACTGCTAATACCATTTTGGATTTTCTCTGCTAAGTTTCTCACACGACCGTCTCGGTATCTCCGAACTGTTTCCAATCAGTTCCTCGCAGTAAAACGCATATCGATAATAGCGCAATGCGAATGCCTTGTCACCAAGGCATTCCTTTGCGTTGGCGATATTATTGATAAACAATCCCATTTCTGACATTTTGCGGCTCACAAAGCACAGCGCAATGCCCTCCCGTGAATAACGGATACACTCCTCATAGCGCCCCGATGTACCAAGCAGAATACTTAATTGCGCCAAAATCCCCAACAATGTCCGGAAATGAAATTCGGGTCTTATAGCGCTCTTTTTATAATACCCGTACAGCTTCTCCGTAAGATAGATGCTGTCCTCTGCCTTTCCGTCGCAGCGCAAAGCTCTTGCTATCTGCGTCATAATGGAAATCTCCTCACTCGTAAAGACCGTACACCAAAACGCTTCCGGCCATTCCCGCACATGCTCCGTCAGCGGGTAATCCGGTTTCGTCAGCTTCAGTAGCGATAACAGCCTTTCTATCCTCTCCCCGCACGGGATTTCGGACTGAACCAATTCTATGATATAGTAGATCTCTCCGAGATACTGCCGGTTATAGCAGTTTTCCATATCCAATCGCTGTTCCATCCGTTCCGCGGTATCTTTGGCCTTCTGCCACTGTTTGGTCTCGACCATCCAGTCTAAGCGGAAACGTTCCTCCAGCAGGCGAAAGTCATCCGCCTCGATCATACTGTAATAATAGTCCTCCCGCACCGCCAGCTTTTTCGCAAGCGCCTTAAAGTTTCTTCGGCTTGGCGCACGCTTTCCCGTCACAATTCTTGAGAGTGTCTCCGGCGTGCAGATATCCTCACTCAGCACCTCCTGAGAAATTCCTCTCTGCTTCCTTCTGCGCTCAATGACCTCTCTTAACAGCTCCGGCTCCTGCCACAGATCCCACACATACCACTCGTCCCCCCGGCCTGTCAGGGCGGAGCGGGGCGTCGCTGCCGTCTGTGCGCTTCCCCGGCTTTCCGCGCACACGCCATCGGCTATCCCGCCGTCAGAACGCAGTTCTTCCCGCATCGCATTCCACGACGCAAGCTGTACCTTCCGCTTCGCTACCTCCTCCGCTTTCCCAAGCTTCTCCGCGGATTCGATGTACGCGCCGAGCACCTGTTCCCCACAGACAAAGTAGCGCAGGGACATCATCATTTGGAACGCCTGTTTTGAGATCGTATAAATCTCCTCATAGCGTTCTTCTTTCCGAAAATACGGCAGGCACTCCGCCACCAGCCTCGGATAGACCTTCACCCGTTCCTGCTCATCCTCGAAATGGCGGTACGCATAATGCACCAAAAATTCAAGCAGTTCAGCGGATGTCTCCTCATCCCCCAAATATTCCTGCCACAGAAGCAGTGCGTTGATCTCCTGCACGCATAGCACGCTCTGCGGGCGCAGTTTTCCCGCAAAGCCGGGAACCGTCGCGCGGATGGCGCGGTAAAAAAACGCCGCCGCGCCCGCCCGGTCTCTCCGCATCTTCTCCTGCAGCAATCCGCGCATCATCAGATAAAACTGCTCCTGCAGCGGCTCATTCAGCTCCTTATCAGGAATCTCCCGTTCGGAAAGCAGGCGTTCCGCTTCCTCCCAGTCCGCATCCACAACCAAATTGAGCAGACGCAGCCGCCAGTCAAAATAGCGATATTCCGCGTCCGTCAAAAGGGATACAAACTTATCGGGCGACTTTCCCAATCTCTGCATCATCGCTGACAGGAGCAGCCTGTCCATACGCCGCTCCCCGTTAATATACCGGGAGAATGCGGAGTTCGAACACAGCCCCCTGCACAACTCCGTCTGATTGGCATTATGCTCCTCTATCATTTTGTTCAACAAATCCAGCAGCGTTTGTTTCATGGCGTTTCCCATTTTCTCATACTGTAAATCGTTTTCCGCGATATAACTCATCATCTCATACCGTAAATCGTGTCCGGCGATGCCGCTCATCATCTCACACGCTTCTCGGCATCTTTCCATCGCACACATCACTTCATGCAATCATCCTATGATTATTTCAAAATACAGATTGACTGCGCAGGCATTACGAGTACCCCGTCCGATAACGTGATCACTTCCCCGTTCAGGGTCAGATAACCGCGGATCTGCATGTCGGCAAGCTCCGTTCCTGTAAGCGTCACCTGAATTTCTTCTTTGGAATTGTTATATACGATTCCAATCGTGCTTCCTTCATAGGTTTTTGTGATCGCCGCCTGACCCGCGTCACATAGCGATTCCACGATCACAATGCTTCCCCTCGCAATCTCCGGATTTTCATTGCGCAGCCTGATTGCTCTTTTATAATAATTTAAGATACTAGTTTCGTCAATAAGCTGCTCCGCCAAGCCCGGAAATGCCGATGTGATTCCGCTGTCCGCGTCCTTGGGTCCGTTCGTCATTCCGGTCGTATCGGTATCCGACCAGATCATGGGAAGCCGCTTATTCTCATCCTTTGTGCCGGAGCTTTTCATGCCGATCTCCTCTCCGTAGTACACAAAGGGACTGCCGTTCATCATCATCAACAGACCGCACGCCATTTTCAGATCATCCGGATTGCTCAGCAGGACATTGGATACCCGTCCCATATCATGATTCGTGATAAACGGCGCGTCGATATAATCCACATTCGCCTCGCTGAACATTTCCTGATAGCGCAGCATATCCTTGACAAAGCTGCTCGCCGCATAGGTTCCGCGTGCCGCTTTGACCAGCTTTCCTTCCGCTCCCGCCGCGTCAAAATTGAACATACTGGGCGTCTCGCTCCCATAATATCCCTGAATGGTGTTAAGTCCCGCCCATACCTCGGATACCATATAAAAGTCCGGGTTCAAGCCCTTACAATAAGAATACAGCCAGTTCAGTGTTTCCGTATTAAAGGTGGTATCTCCTTCCTCAAAATGCAATGCCGCATCCATACGGAATCCGTCAACCCCCATGTCAATCCAATATTTTGCGACGTTCTCAAGCTCGCCCCGCAATGCCTCGCTGCTCAAATTTAAGTCCGGCATCTCCGACCAGAACACACCCTCATAGTACCAGTCACAGCCGCTGACCTTGTAATAATCACTGTTTACCTTCTCTTTTGCAAAATGATAGTATTCCACATACGGGCACTCCGCAGGGTCCGGCTCCGCGCCGTCCTCAAGGCCGCGCAGATACGCGCAGGCGTCCAAAAACCACTGATGCTTTGAGGAAGAATGATTGATTACCACATCAATGACGACACGGATTCCCCTTTTATGGCACTCATCCACCAGACGCTGAAAATCCTCCACTGCGCCGTATTCGCTGTCAATCTCATAATAGTTCGTAACGTCGTATTTATGATAGGTCGTAGAGGACATGACCGGCATAAGCCATATCCCGTTAAATCCCATATCGGCGATATAATCCAGCTTTTCTGTCACGCCGTTTAAGTCCCCGATGCCATCCCCGTCCGAATCATAAAACGAGTATACAAAAATCTCATAATAATTTCTGTAATTATCATCAATGATATTGAGCTCCTGCTCATACAGATAGCCGGTCGGATCATTCGAGGCTTCCGATCCCTCCTGTCCAGTCTCTCCTTCCTGACCGTTCTGTTCCGTCGGCATTTCCTGCCCTTCTTTCTTGCCGCAGCCGCCAAGCAGCCCCATGATCAACGTTGCGACTAACGCCATGCAAAGTAGTCTTTTTTTCATTTTTTTCTCCTTTCCTGATGCCCGCGAACTGCGGCTCACGCCGCAGTCGCTTTATCTATAAACAACTCTAACACAATTTTGTTTTTCATAACAGCCCTATCAAACATACGCCGTTCGACTGATTGCCAAAATCGGCAGCCCCCATACGGAGACTGCCGATCTTTTATTCCCGCGAGCAATGAGCCAAGCGGCTGCTCAGCAGACATTTGGCGAATGCCGCGAGGGTGAAATACCCCGCAGCAAGCTGCGGGGTATTTCACTTTACTGCTGCGCATAACTCAAACGGTTCCCGGCATCAGCCCTTGACTGCACCACCGGTCACACCTTCTACATAGTACTTCTGCAATGCCATGAACAGTGCCGTTACGGGTACGGCTACCAATACACCGCCCGCGCAGAACCTTGTGAAATATCCCTGATAATCGTTCGTATTCACCCATCTCTGCAATGCGACCGCAACGTTGTAGCCCTTCTCATAGCCGAACGCTACATAGGAAGCAAATACGTAATCACACCAAGGCGCCATAAATGCAACCAACGCGGTGTAAATAATAATCGGTTTCGAAAGAGGTACGATCATGCCGATAAAAATCTTCGCTCTCGATGCACCGTCGATTCTCGCTGCCTCATCCAAGGACTTCGGAATCGTATCGAAATAGCCCTTGCACACATAATAACCCATTCCGGAACTCGCTACCGAGATCAAGATCAAGCCCGGTACTGCTCCTGCCTGCGTCAGACCCATCTGCTTTAACAGGAAGTATAAGCAGATCATCGTAAGGAAGCCCGGGAACATGCCCAGTACCAGCCACAGATTCATTAACGCTCTGCGCATCTTAAAGCGCATTCTTGAAAGCGCGTAGCTGACGCATAATACAAAAATCGTCTGACCAATTGCAACAAAGATCGCAATAATCAAGGTATTTCCATACCATCTTAAGAAGTTGCTCTCACCGCTCAACAGGAATGTATACGAGTCAAGCGAAAAATGCTTCGGGAGCAGGTAATCGACCATTCCGCCGAATTCCACTTCCGGTTTATAAGAGCGGAAGCTCTGCAGAACCAAACATACGAACGGAAACAGCCAAATGATGCTGATCACAACCAATATCGCATAGACGATTGCATTGGACAGCTTTTTATGCTGCTTGTGCAGCTTCTTTTCCTCTTTCATCATTGGAAGCCCTCCTCATCTCTGACTGACGGCAGAATATTATATACTGCTACCGATACAACCGCCGTGACTAAGAATACCATAATACCGATGACTGCCGCCATCTTATAGTTCGTATCCTGTACCGTCATCTTATAGAGCCATGTTACAAGCAAGTCGGTATATCCCGCTCCTCCTGTAAGCTCCAATGACTGCGGTTTTCCCTGACTGAGCAGGTAAATAATATTAAAGTTATTCAGGTTACCCGTAAACTGTGTCAACAGATACGGTCCTGTTACGAACAGCATATAAGGGAGCGTGATCTTTCTGAATGTCTGGAACGGACTTGCACCGTCGATCTTCGCGCTCTCATAAAGCTCCTCCGGGATATTCATGAGAAGACCCGTTGTGATCAACATGACATACGGAATTCCGACCCATAAATTGATAAGCAGGATTGTCGGTCTCGCCCAGGAAGCTTTCGTCCAGAACGGAAGCGCTGTTTTGATCCAGCCCCACTTCATTAAATAGGAGTTCACCAGACCGTCTGCCGCAAACATCTTGCTGACATACAACAGCGATACAAACTGCGGGATCGCGATTGTCATAACGAGAATGGTACGCCACATTTTCTTAAATTTAATGCCTTTTTTATTGATGAGGATGGCAACCGCCATTCCCAAAAAGTACGTCAGGAAGGTCGCACAAAACGCCCAAACCAACGTCCAGTTTAACACCGTCACAAACGTTTTTCCGAATCCGCCGGTACTTAAGGAAAAGATATTCTTGAAGTTTTCCAGTCCCACCCATGTAAACAGATTCGTCGGTGACTGATGATTCGCGTCATAATTGGTAAATGCCACACAGATCATGAATACGATCGGCAGCAAAAGAAATAAGAACACACCCGTTACCGGCACTGCCAGCAGCGTCTTATCAAAATGTTCATCCAACAGCGAGTGCAAATCCTGCTTCACTGTCGCAAGTTTTCTGCCTTCCTTGAGGCGCTTTTCCTCATTCATGTTCACACGGACATTCACTCTCCACGCAAACAGAAACGCCACAAGAACAAACAGACTCAATACACCAAACAACAAAATGAAAAAGCTGTTATCACCATATGTATATACATAATTTTCATCAAAACCGCCCTGTACCGTTCCGAGCGTTCCGATATCTTTCAAATATTTCGCACCGACTGCAACCATATACCAGATAAATGCAATCTCGGTCGCAAGAAATGCGATACCTCTTAAAATCTGTCCTCTCATCAGCGGTCCGAAGCCCATGATGAGAAAGGATACCTTCGTCTTCCAATCTCCATGCGCAAAGGTCTGCCCGATTTCTTTACAATCCTTTACCGGTACCTGAAGTGCACCCAAAATCTTTTTTCCAAGACCTTTTTTCTTTTTTTCCATCCTTGACCCCCTCCGGCTCCCGCCCTACGGAAGAGCGCTCATTTTTTGCCTGAAAGTCGGGTGCGGAGGGGTTTCCCCCTCCTGCCCGTATTTTTGTTGCTTTCATGAATTCTATTGCTCTGTCAGTCTGCCAAATACCTGTTGTATTTTACTGACCTACATAGGACTGCTCAAGCTCCTGGAAGCCCTGTAATACATTCATCAGCTCATCATCGCTCATACCGTTATAGGTTCCTGCGATCACATCGTCTCCAAGGCTCGTTGCATCCTGCCAATAAGCATCCGGATACTGTCCCTGCGGAATTGCATTTGCCAGCTGTGCTGCAAGTGCTGCAAGCGCCTCATCAGCCTGAATCGCCTCGCTGCCCTGCGCCGTTAAGTTGGAAGGACCCCAGCCTACTGCTTCATATCTTGCAAGCTGTGTCTCTGCATTCGTCAGATACTGAGCGAGTGCCAGACATACGAGCATCTTGCCCTGCTCCGTCTGCGGCTTAACACCTAAGAGCTTGAATCCGCCGAAACCGCCCATCTGGAAGGTCTCACCATCTACCGTGAAGGTCGGAAGCTTAGCACATGCATAGTTCTCTCCAAAGATATCCTTTGCCAAGCCGCTGTCCCATGTTCCGTCAATGATCGCGCCGACATTCGTTGCGCTGTTCAGAGAAGAACCGTTTACAAATGTGCTGTTTCCAGCCAGAGCGATCATTGCCTTTAATGCCTTTACACCGTTATCCGTTGCATAGGTAATGTTAGAAGATGTAAGTGCTCCGGAATCATCCGTATCATAAGTCAGTGTACAGCCCGTTCCAAAGAAGAACGCGGTCTGATACCAGCCGGAATTGATCTCCATGTAGAAGTTCTTGCCTGCTGCAGAGCAGTCAGCAAGGATCTGATCCAAGGTGCTCGGATCCGTAACGACACTGCTATCATAATATAAGAAATAGCCGTTATCGGATGTCAGCGGGAACGCATAGATCTGATTACCCATCTTTGCAGCGTTAACCGCACCCGCATCGTTCTCGCTCTCAACAAAGCTTGCATAATCACCAGTGATCGGTGTTAATGCGCCAGCGGATACAAGACGTCCTAACTGATCCTGTGCGAAACCGTAAATATCAGCGCCGCCCTCTACGTCTGCGATGATATTACCTGCCGCATCACCCTCGCCTGTCGGCTGGATGTCTACCGTGTAGCCTGCCATCTCCGGATGAGCTGCAAAGAACTCATCTGCCTTCTGCTGTGTGAACTCTGTTACTGCCTCTGCAACCCAGATCGTGATCACGCCTGAGCCGTAGTCAATGTCCGCAGGAGCACTGCCCTGATCGTCATTGCCGGTCGCAGGAGCGCTGCCCTGATCGTCATTGCCGGATGCTGCCGGCGGGTTGTCATTACTGCTGCCGCCATCGTTGCCTTTGTTGTCGTCTCCGCCTCCGCATGCTGCAAGGGACATTACCATTGCTGCGGAAAGGAGCATTGCCAATAATTTCTTTTTCATCTTTCTCCTCCTAAAATTTTCTTGTTGATATGTATGCCATATCAAGTTACCTGTTTATCATAAAATGCATTGCTGCATTTTACTTCATTCCTTACGGTCATACCGCCAATCATCGCGGTGCTTCCCGCCCACTTAATATTTAGGTAATCTATGATTACCTAAATATTAAAAGAGTACGTACTCTTTTAATTGGTTCTGCTTTTCTGTGATTTTTATCTGCGGTACACGATAGCAAGTGTCCGAAGCCACTCGCGGCGCTCCTCGGATAATTCTTTTTTCCCGAGACGCCAACGCCAGTTTGTCCCAATCGTTGCGGGAAGATTCGTGCGCGCTTCCATGCCGAGCTTTAACAGATCCTGCATTTGAAAGATTGCAACATCTGCAACACTTCCGTATGCCAGCCGGATGATTGCGTCCACAATCTCCTCCTTACTATTTATATTAAGATAATTATATAAAAACGCCAGTTCATACTCGCACTTTTCATTGAAAAATCCCATAAGAGGCTCGTTATCATGTGTGCCCCCGTATACAACCATGTTGCTATTTGGATAATTGTGCGGTAAAAACTCATGATCGGCGCTTCCGTCAAAAGCAAACAGCAGGATTTTCATGCCCGGCCATCCCGTGCGCTGCACAAGCCGCTTAACCCCCGGAACAACAACGCCCAAATCCTCGACGATCATCCGGCTTTCTCCAAGCGACTCCGATATCGCATCCGTCAGTTTCTTACCGGGTCCCTTCCGCCAATGCCCGTTCCTCGCATGCGCATCCTTCGCAGGAACGCTGTAATAGCGAACCACCCCGATAAAATGATCAAACCGGATCACGTCATAAAGCTTTGCGTTCGCCTCGATCCGCCTGCGCCACCACGAAAAATCTTCCTGCTCCATCTTATCCCAGTCATACAGCGGATTGCCCCACTTCTGACCGTCATCCGAGAACGCATCAGGCGGACATCCGGCAACAAGCTGTGCTTTTCCGCTGCGATCCACCTGAAACAATTCCCGGTGCTCCCACACATCCGCGCTGTCCATCGAAACATACAAAGGGATATCGCCAATGATACGGATGCCGCGATTGTTCGCATAGCTGCGAAGCCTGCCCCACTGAGTGAAAAACTGATACTGGCAAAACTTCCAAAACGAAATTTCATCTGCAAGGCGCACCCGATATTCCTTTAATGCTTTTGATTTCCGATCACGGATGTCCGGCTCCCATGCCGTCCACTCCGCATTTCCAGAAAACGTTTTCAAAGCCATATAAAAAGAATAACCGTCCAGCCAGCTCTCCTGCTCCCTGCAAAATGCCCGAAACGAAACATCATCTGTATCAAACCGTTCAAACGCTTTCTTCAGTACAGGAAACCGGTTCTCAAACAGGATTCCATACGATACATCTTCGTCGTCATCCCCCCATGAAAACGCCTCAATCTCCTCTGTTGTCAACAGCCCGTCCTCTTTCAGAACATCCAGATCAATATAATACGGATTGCCGGCAAACGCGGAAAACGACTGATAAGGACTGTCTCCGTAACTCGTCGGACCCAGCGGCAGCACCTGCCAATACTTCTGATGCAGATCCACAAGCAAATCTACAAATTCATACGCCGCTCTGCCGAATGTGCCGATTCCGTATTTGGAAGGCAGGCTGGCCACCGGAAGCAATATCCCGGCTCCTCTTGTCAGCGATGTCCCTTTCACTCTGCTTTCCTCCTCGAAAATCGCGCTCTTTCTTTCCTGACCGTTTTTCGGATTGCGAAAACCTTTTCCAATTGTTTTCGCTTATTTTCGTTCCTTTTGTAAATTTAGCACTTTTTCCATTTAATTGCAAGCTCTTTTGCGCAATTTTTCTGGATTTAGTGTTATTCTATAGCTTTTTTATGGTAATTTTGTGTATTTTTTACAAATTTTTTTCGCATATTTTCGTTTTTACCTTAATTAGTTGATTTTTTTACTTTTGGTTACTATAATTACTATAAAAAAAATTGCAGATTCGAAAGGGCGTGACCACACCTATGGCAACAACGATCAAAGACATTGCGAATCGACTTGGCGTTTCTATCAGCACCGTCTCGAAGGGTCTGAACGGCGCAAGCGACATCAGTGAGGATCTTCGTCAATTTGTCCTCGATACCGCCATTGAAATGGGGTATCAGACGAAGAAAATGAAGAAGGCAGAGAATAAGAAGCTTGCTCTTTTTATAGAAAATATGAATTATGATACGCCGGAAAGTTTTGGCTATGATCTCGTACTCGGTTTTCGTCAGGTGGCGCTGCGCGACGATTGGGACGTCACGATTTTTCCGGTCACACCCGAATTCCAAACGCAGAACAAATATGACAGCTACCTTTTGAAAAACGGCTACAGCGGCGCATTCCTTGTCGGCTTTGCCCTTCAGGATTCCTGGATGGGACAGCTTACGCATTGTAAAGTGCCGACCGTCCTTCTTGATAATTTTATTGAAAGAAACACCTATGTCGGTTCCGTGGAAACAGACAGTGCGGAGGGCATTGACTTAGCGGTGGAGCACTTGATCCGGCTCGGCCATACAAAGATTGCTTTTTTTAACGGCTCACCCCACTCCATGATCACTGCGAGGCGCTATGATGCGTTTATCACCAGTATGGAAGCCCATCATATCCCGATCAATCCCGACCTTGTCACATTCGGGCATTATGTGAAGGATTCCGCCAAATATCATGTTCCCAAGCTTTTATCAAGCGGCGCAACGGCGATCGTATGCTGTTCCGACAGCATTGCGGAGGGCGTGATCGAGGAGTGTGCGAAACGCGGCATCCGCATTCCGCAGGACATTAGTGTGATCGGCTTCGACGATCTACCGTTTGCCGCCACGCTCACGCCGCCGCTTACGACTGTGCGGCAGGACCGCCTCGATCTCGGCAAGGGCGCCTATCATGTGTTGAACAACCTGATCAATCATGTATCGATCAGCCGCACCGTCATGCGCGCAAAACTGATCGAGCGCAATTCGACCGCTCCGGTAAATACCACGACATAATGAAATCATGACCGCGGCAGGCATTTTGCCGCGGTCACGATTTACGTGCTGTAAGACTCCAATTCTTTTGCTATCTTTTGATAGTTCGGGAGCTCCACTCCGTAACGCTCCGCCATTCTCACGACCTCATAGATCAGTCCGTCAATTTCCGATGGCTTTCCCGCCGCAATATCACGCTGCATGGAAGTAGACGCTTCGGGCGAAAGCGCATCCAGGATTGCGAGGTTGTTTCTGACAATGTCAACCTGAAACGATATGCCCATTGCTTCCGCAAGCTTGTCCATCTCTTTCACCAGCGCCACAAAGGTATCCCGCTCGTCTCCCGTCACCTGAAAACGTTCGGCATTGGCATTAAAATACAGCCCTGCTGCCGCCATTGGCGACACATACGAAAACTTTTGCAGGGCATCCCGTCGGATATTTTCGGAAAGCACCGCCTCAATTCCACTCTGGCGCAAATCCTCCGCCACAATAAATAATTCCCGTCGAAGTTCATCCGAATCGCGCACACCATAAACAATGCGAAAGATCGTACCGTTCATTTGGATCGTACCCGGTTCCCTGATCTTTGCCGCAATATAGATACAGCCGTCCGTCACCAAAAGCTCCGGCAGCAATTTTTGCAGTTTTGCACCGGTTCCGTACAAGTTCAGAATCGGTATCACGATCGTTTCTTTTTTTGACACCTCTCTGATAAACGGCACCACTTGCTCTAATGAATATCCTTTGACGCACACGAAGATCACATCGGGTCTGCCCGCAGATATTTCCATGACTTTTTCCGCAGACTCTTCCGCGGATACTTCCGCGGATTTTTGTGCGAGCTGATTCATATATTCACTCATCTCATATGCAGCAATCGGTGAAACGACCTCCGTTCCTTTCACAGTCTCCAACCGGATTCCCTGCGTACGAATCTGTTCAAGATGCTCGCCCCGCGCGATCACCGTGATATCCTTTCCCGCTCTTGCCATATACGCCGCGATACAGCCTCCCGTTCCGCCGGCACCGATCACACAATATTTCATCTCTATTCCCTTTCTGTTATTGCATGTATTTTTTGCACATAACGGATACAATACGTTACGGCTATTTTATTCGGGCATACTATTACCGTTCGGTTACACCAATACCGATCTACCATCATTATACGCGGATCGACGCGGCACGCAAGTATCATTCACAGGTAATTGCGAAATGCATGCGCTTCGCAATTACCTGATAACATTCAAAAAGAAAGGACCGCCCCCTCATGGATATTCAGATCATCCTGCACCAGCTCATTACGCTGTTCCTTCTGATGGGAACCGGGTTTCTCCTGTTTCGGCTGGGGTTTCTAAACACGGAATTTAACCGCACGCTGACAAGGCTTCTCATCAATGTCACCATGCCGTTTCTGATCATTGATTCCGTCCTGCAGCTCACACAGCGCGCCCCCGTTTCGACGGTTTTTCTCGTGCTCGCCGCTGCGGTTGTTCTTTATCTGATCCTGCCGCTTTTTGGCTATTTGATCGCGCGGCTGTTATTTGTCCCGAAAGCACAGCGCGGGCTTTATACTTATATGACGACGTTTTCCAACGTCGGTTTTATGGGATTTCCTTTGATTTCCGCCCTGCTTGGCGCGGAGGCGGTGTTTTATACCGCGCTGTTTAATATGATCTTTAACCTGTCGAGCTTCAGCTACGGCATCCTGCTCATCAGCTCCGGCGGCACCCAGAATTCCCGAAGCGAAACAAAAGAAAAACCCCGGCTCCGCATGCTGCTTTCACCGGGGATTTTACTGTCCTTACTTGCCATTGTCCTGTATTTCGCCAATCTGTCCTTTCCCGCGCCTGTCGTGGACGTCGTCGGCTATATCGGCGGACTGACTACGCCGCTCGCCATGCTTTTGACGGGCGCATCCATCGCGTCCATGAATCTCCCGGAAATGCTGCGGGACTGGCGTATGTATCCGTTTATCCTCTTAAAACAGATCGCGCTCCCACTCTGTCTCTATCCGCTGTTTTGTCTTTTTATTCAGGACACGCTGCTCTTACATGTGAGTCTGATCATGCTGTCGCTCCCGGTCGCCAACTCCGCCGTGCTTTTTTCCATTGAGTACCGCGCGGATGAAAAGCTCGCCACAAGGGGCGTTTTCCTGACGACGCTCTTCTCCATCGCGACGATACCGCTTGTCGTATTCCTGTGCCTGTAACAGAGAAAAGCCTACGCCTCTTTGATGTGGTAAAGCTCCGGAAGCTTCGACAGCGTAATGCCGTTTCCGCTCAAATAATTCCGCCGCAGCACCTCGTTCGTCGTAAATCGTTCCGTCATACCGAAATCATGCGACCAAGTCATATAATACGTCCATCCGAGTCCTTCCGCTATGATAGCGTCCACGTCGGGCAGCGGCCCGATCTCTCCGATGGCACAGAGCTTCGGCGACGACGTCATTCCTTTTAACTCCTCGTATTCCTTTGCGCAGCTTGTATGGCAGTGTGCCTCCGGGTACATGTCACGGCTGATCATATCGACCACATCATCCCCCGGATAGCAGGCAGCATCCGACGAATTGAATACCCAGATCAGATTGTCTAAATGAAAATGATTCGTGTAGCGTTCGTACATCAGACGGTACAGTTTTTTTACCGCATCGGCCCCTTTTTTTCCCCACCAGAAATAATCACCGTCGCATTCATGGAACGGTCTCCACAGAATCGGCACATGCGCATCACAAAACGGTTTTAACAGCCCCGCCATAAAATCCATATCGGACAAAAGCGCTGCATGCTCGAGCGTCCCCTCTGTCACGGCACGATCCGCATCATAGTCCGTACACTCGGAATAAAAGGATTTATGACAGCCGCCAAGCGGGGAAAACCAATGCCATGTAAAGGTGATGAGTCCTCCTTTTCCGGCCCAATCCCACGCTTTCCCAAGCGTACCCTTGGCTGCGCGCACCTCGCTTAAGCATTCCTCATCACTCTGCGCGGAAATGTTCGGCGAATACGCCAGCAGTTCAAATCCGCAAAGTGCGGGCAGCTCCCCTGTTACTTGATATATGTAGACAAGCTCCTCCTGCCCCATTGTCTGTGTATGCTGTCCCAAAACAATCTTTTTTCCTTCAATAGACTTCAAATAAGAAAGCACACGTTTTACTTCCTCATGTGCGTTCGGATTAACCGGAATGATCTCTGTCTGCATGGCATGTCCTCCTGTTCTAAATCGCTTCCCGTATGCCTGACATCATGCGCGCTTTTCCCTCCGGCGCACTGCGATCAGGTTTTCTCTACTATACACAACCTCCTCCGGGGAAAATAGCATATTCCTCGATGAAAATGGTAGGTTTCGATTTATTGTGTTCTAAAAATATGCTATCATGGATTTAGGAACATTGCAAAATATATCCGCAGGAGAATCAAAAATGTCTGTCATGATCAAGATATGCGGACTCGTCTCACCGCAGGACGCCGCGCTCATCAACCAATTTCAAGTAGATTTTGCCGGCATCGTGCTTTTTTATCCGAAAAGCAGACGCAGCCGGACGCCGCAGGAGGCTGGGAGCATCCTCCAGGCGCTTCGCCCGGACATCAAAAGGGTTGCCGTTGTCGTTTCTCCGTCTGTCGCGGAAATCACCACGATCGAATCGCTCCATTTTGACCTTATCCAAATACACGGCGAATTGTCCGACGACGTGCTGCGCGCTGCTAAGCTGCCGATCCTGAAAGCATTTAATGTCAGTGATTTAGAACAATATCCGCGTTTTTGCGGCTGTGACGGCATTGCAGGCTATGTGTTTGACGCGCCGCAGCCGGGCGGCGGAAAGACCTTCGATCTCGGCATCCTCGATACGCTTCCCCGCGACGGCAAGCCGTTTTTGCTTGCGGGCGGACTTACCCCCGATAATGTTTCGCACGCCATTGCTTGCGTCCGTCCCGACGGCGTAGATGTTTCCTCCGCCGTCGAATACACCGGGCGCATCGGAAAGGACCCGCAGAAGGTCGCCGATTTTGTTCACGCTGTGAAGGCGGTGTCATAACTGAAATGACACCGCCTTCACATCTGCTATTTTTGTACTGTTTTTGTTATCCTGATCGTTCACTCTCCCGATCACATGCCCGTCGATCCGCTTCCGCCCATCAGTTTTGTCATTTCCTCGATGCGCTCTAACGGAAACGGCGGCATACACAGCGGCTTTAACGCAATGCTCATCAATTTCATCGGATTATCGTCCGCCGCGATCCGGTTGGACGAGAGTGTTCCGCACCATTTACACCGATGAATGATCGCCCACTCACCGTTTTTCCGCACCCATGCCGCGATCGGCTCCATGATGCCGCCGCAGTCCGCTTCGCGGTCACCCGGCTCTATGTCCAAATGCATGCTGGTAAGGCAGTTCGGACAATGATTACGGTGCTCCGTCCCCCCGCCCTGCGGAATGACTACTCTCCCGCAGCATTTGCAGACAAATTCGCGATCACTCGGATGCGTTTTATCGTAGCCTTTTTCATACTGTCTTCTTTTATTTTCTCTATTCATTTTTTCCTCCGAAAGATATCATTAATTGAGCTTCTTGCTCAACATTGAAAAATCAAAGATTTTTCAATCAAAAATCAAAGATTTTCAATCTGCTTTAGGAGGAATGCCCTTTACGCAAACCTCCCGGTCAGCGAACGGTCTCCTTCTTATTATTTTTTGACATAAAAAAACCCTCCTTCTATACACTTTTTCGTATTGAAAATGTACCTGGCAGAATGACCGATACATTTTCTATGACGCATAGCCGACTATGCTTTCATGATAGCGCTTGTCAATTGTGCCCGGCAACCTCAAACATTTATGAAAAAAAATACAATCCGGCACCGCGCGCAAAACTACCGCGCACGATACCGGATGCCGCTTATTTTTCCTGACGAATGATTCTTTGAATACTTTTGACAGAAAGATAATATTGACCGGATAATTCCTTCGTTGTCATCCCTTCTAAATAACGTCGGTAAATCTGCCGGTTACGCTCCTTTAATTCTCCCCGGAGCTTTGTTTTTTCCCCCCAGACGGCTCTCTGTCCGGGTTTTCTCGGAACGTAGATGGTCTGTCCCGCCGCATATTTCTGGAGCAGCTCGACCATCTCCTGCGGAAATAATTCTTCCGCTCTCCTATAGCTCATACTTGCCTCCCCACACCCGAACGGGCATGTAACCGTTTTCGGACAGGCAAGGGCTATCCTTCGATTTTATCGTATATTTGAATAGCCCTCGCTATCCCCTGCACTTGGCTTACACATATAATGATCCTCCTTTTTATGTTGTAAAATTCATAACTGTTCCCCCGCCAATGCCGCGAGGTGTTTTCACGCGTTTTTGCGTGACAAACCCGAGACAGTCATGCGCAAAATCACCTATCAGGTATTATAACCGAAGCATGGGGAATTGGCAAGCGATCGCTTTGATCAGTCGGCTCCCTCCGCTTTTCTTTTTTCGCAATACAAACGAATCGCCTTGTCTACAAGCTCCGCGGTTCCGGCTCCTCCGGCGCGGTCGATATTTTCGGTCATGCTGCCTCCGCCGTTGTACATCTTTCCGAGGCGCTCGAATATCTCGATCGTGCAGTTGTAAAAATGTTCCGTAATGAATGCGCGCAGTTTTTCAATCTGTGCCTGTACACGTTCCTCCCCGGGCGAACACTCCCGCATCGTTCCCAATTCCGCAAACAGTCCCATGAACTTTGTCGAGATCAGCGTCCATTCTTCTCCCGTGCGATTCGCGCTCTTTTCCTCAAATTCCCGATACGCCTCCGTATTGCCGTAGGACTCTTTTGCCTGCCTTGCATATTCGTCAATTTTTTTCGTATCAAATGCCGTAAAATCCATCAGTGATCTCACTCCTATCAGTTTTATTCCACGCGCGAGGTCAATCAGGTTCTCAATATGCTCTCTTTTCAACTCCAACAGGGTGATCTGCTGCTCCAATGCTTTTCCCTTGTCAAAATTCGGGCTGTCCAAAATCGCTTTGATCTCCTTTAACGGAAACTGCAATTCCCGAAACAGCAAAATACTCTGCAAACGTTCCAACGCCGTATCGTCATACAGCCTGTAACCGGATTCGGTCAGCTTCGTCGGGCTAAGCAGACCGATCTTGTCATAGTAGTGTAGTGTGCGCACACTCACTCCCGCTAATTTGCTCACTTCATTCACTGTCAACATCACAATCTCCTCCAAGTGCCCCCCTCGTGTTACTCTCATCATACGGTATGACGCTGCGTAGGAGTCAAGCGGAAATTTGAAAATGATTTTCAGAACACTAAGCTTGCTATAAAGTATTAAGATACCCTCCCAAAAGAAGCAGCGAGATTTAATTGACAAATAAATTGAATCCAGGTATACTCATTTCGGTGACCACATGGTCACTAATATGAAACATATAGAGTGACCATATGGTCATTTCAAGGAGTTTATCATGCCTACATCTTTATTTTGGGGGCTGAATACGGAAAAACAGCAAAATATTGTTTCGGCAGGAGTCTCTGAATTTGCCGATTATAGTTATGAAAACAGTTCGACAAATCGAATTGTTAAAAAAGCCGGTATCAGCAAAGGAAGTCTGTTCAAATATTTTCCAACAAAAGAAGATTTTTATTTTTATATTCTTGACGAAATCACATCCGAGCTTATTTCCGGCTTAGAAGAAAAAGTGAATACGCTCTCTCCCGATTTGTTTCAACGGATCTTACAATACTCTGCTTTGGAATTTTCATGGTATATTTTATATCCCGAAAAATCAAAAATGATCGTTAGAGCTTTTACGAAAAGCGACACCGAGATCTACAGGAAAACCATATTAAAATACGGCAATAGGGAACAGGACATCTATTATTGGTTTTTACAGGATATTGATACCGCTCAATTGCGGTGGGACAGGCAAAAAACGATTGATCTGATAAAGTGGTTTCTTAAAGGTCATAATGATGATTTTTTAACAAAAATACAAAAACAAGATTATGCCGATTTTGAAATAGTAGAAAAAGAATATAGAAAAAGTTTGTCAGAGTATCTGGAAATCCTCAAGGCAGGAATTGTTAAATAAAGGAGGTTATTATGTTTTATCACGCCCATAATGGAAGTGTTCTTGTTGGAGATTCTGAGATGGATTACATATCTTTTGGAAATGGTAATAAAAACCTTATTATGCTGCCCGGATTAGGCGATGGACTGCGTACGGTAAAGGGAATGGCACTTACTTTTTCCATCATGTACAGGGTATATGCGAAAGAATTTACAGTCTATGTTTTCAGTCGAAAAAATCATCTGCAGGAAGGATATTCTACAAAGGAAATGGCAAAAGACCAAGCAGCGGCTATGACGACTCTTGGTATCTCAAAAGCAGATATTTTAGGTATATCTCAAGGTGGTATGATCGCACAATATCTTGCGATTGATCATCCTGATCTTGTTAATAAACTCATCTTAGCAGTAACAAGTGCAAAGCCAAATGAAACAACAGAAAAAGTTGTTGGTTCCTGGATTGAAATGGCAATGCAGGAAAACTATAAGGCCTTAATGATAGATACTGCAGAAAAATCCTATTCAGAAAGATACTTGAAAAAGTACCGGCGGCTTTATCCGTTCCTTGTAAGAATGGGTAAACCAAAAAGTTTCAGACGTTTTCTCATACAGGCGGCTTCCTGTATGAGCCATAATGCCTATGAGGAATTGAGCAAAATTATATGCCCTGCGTTAGTGATCGGCGGGGATTGTGATCAAATCGTAGGAACAGCTTCTGCTTCTATAATAGCGGATAAAATCAGCGGAAGCGAATTGTTTATTTATCATGGTCTCGGTCATGCATTGTATGAAGAAGCAAAAGATTTTCATGATCGGGTTTTGAATTTCTTAAGTACACCGGACAAATAAAATGTAATTGATGTTACCATATTTGCAGGTCATGTTTACATATCTTTTATTCATTTCTTTTTATGCTAAGATACCGTATAGGAGGAAGATCATGGAGATAGAGACAAGGCAAATAGACGATAAACCATTAACGATCATTATTGAATATCCCATACTGGATACAAGAACCAAAAACCTGATCAAAAAAATTGAATCTCTTGATCTTATGATCAGCGGCAATCGCAATGGAACTGTTTTTCAATTGCATATCTCGGATATTTACTACGTGGAATCCGTGGAAAGAAAAACTTTTTTATACACAAAAGATGAAGTCTATATGACGGATAAAAAATTATACGAATTAGAGGAAGCGTTAAGAGAGGCCGGGATCATACGAATCAGTAAATCCTGCTTAATGAATGTGGATATGCTTTACAGCATAAGGCAGCTGATGAACAGCCAGCTTGAAGCGACATTGCTCAATGGTGAAAAGCTGATTGTTGCAAGGACCTATTTGAAAAGCATCAAGAATATTTTAAAGGAGGCCTCATGGTGTTAAAAGAAATATTGAAAAAAACATTTCTATTTGCAGCAATCATCATTTTAGTGGTATTTTTCTTGTCATTTTTGTCGATCGGAATGACACCGGAAATATTGCTTGTATTTGAGATTTTTATTTTGTCCTTTTTTGTTACTGCCATTCAGCATTTTGTAAAGCAAGTCATCTGTACTTATTTTTTTGTAAATATTTTGATTGAATATTTTTCTGTTTCTGTTTTTGTTTTCTTATACGGATATTTTGTTGAATGGTTTTTTAAATCAAATTGGTGGATGGCATTTGTGTATGTGGCAATCGTATACGTTCCGGTATACTTTCTTGATATGGCAGTTGTGAAAAGAGATATTGACTATATCAATGCGCAACTGGAAAGGAGACGGAAAAGCAATGACAAAATCTAATGACAGGAAGCAATTGGTCCTGTTTTTTATGATTACTCTTGCATGGACTTGGAGCTTTGGATTCGCCCCTTTTTTTCTGGGAATAGAGGGAACCCCGTTAGGAACATTCTTATTTTATTTTGGCGGTGGCGCGCCGTCTGTTACGGCATTGTTTATCGTATTTTTAACCTATTCAAAAGAACAGCGAAAAGATTATTTTATGCGTTGTTTTAGCTTCGGGTATATGGGGATAAAATGGCTCGTCCTAATTGTTTTATTCTTCACACTGATTTCGATTACAGCAATTTGGTTCGGTGTGTATTTATTGGGTTATGAAATGCCGGGAATGAATGGTATTCACGCGATCATACAAAACCCGTTAAATCTGTTTTTGGTATTGTTCTTTTCTGTGATTTCCGGTCCCTTAAATGAGGAATTCGGTTGGAGGGGGTATGCACTGGACAAATTGTTTGTCAGATTCGGGTTTACGGGGGCTACTTTGCTTTTAGGTTTTATTTGGGGCATCTGGCATTTGGCGTGGTTTTTTACACCGGGTCAGGCACAGTACGATTTGCTTCAAAACTCTTTATTTGACGCGGTGATGTATCTGCCAAGTGTTATGGTTCTTAACTTTGCAGTTTCGTATATTTACATAAAAACAAAAAGAAGTATTTTAGCGGGAGCCTTGGTACATATGTTTGCAAATTTATTGGGAAGTCAGCTCCTCTCTCCCTATTCCACTGAAATCGGCATGACAATTCGATATACCAAAATGCTCTTTTGCGGCTGTCTTGCGTTATATTGTATTTTTTCAAAGAAATTTCAGGAAGAATATCACAAGCTGTTTTGACTTGTAAGAAAACATACTATAAATACTTTTCTATTGTTCCCTGCTCTATGACCCTTTTTCCAAAAAGAGTGATCGCCTGCTTCGGACAAACATTGACACAACGATAACACATGGTGCAGCGATCTCCTGCTTTCGCCAACAGGGTAGGAAAAAATGATCTCCTCGTTTTCTTTTACGAGTTCCGTTATCCTTCCATCCTCTAGTGCATATGCTTTTGCTGTTTCGTCGTATTTACAAAGAAACCGCTCCAGCGCATATTTGGAATTTCCGGTTCCGCTGAAATAAATTCCGATCATGTCGCTCCTCTCTCATTGGTTAAACAGTAATTTCAACTTGATTTCCCTCGACCGCCACAACGCAGCTCTCATAACACCCGTCGCCGGTCGTTCTGGGACCGCTGACGACTTCGTAACCGTCATCCTTCAGCCTCGCCGTCAGTGAATCAACCCGCTCTTTACTCCCAAGACTAAAAGCGATATGAATATAGCCCGTTCTCTGAATGGATTTTTCCGCATCCTCCATATCCGGTTTCTTCATGATTTCTAATCTCGCACCATCGTCAAAAGTCAGGAAATAAGATTTGAAGTCCGTTTTTTTGTTATGGTATCCATCATTGGCGCTTGCTTCGAAATACGTTTCGAAAAACTGCTTTGCCGCTTCCAGATCATTTACATACATCGCAATATGTTCTATTTTCATCATGTACTGCCTCCTCACATGCTTTGATTATTATTATCTTCCGTGATCTGCATATTCCATATTTCTTCCGCATCCGAAACCGGTGCGCGCGCTAACCGGATTTTCATTTCAGATCACTCCTCCATTCCCAAGCTCATCAACGCATTCTGACACCATGAAAACAGCAGGGAAAACGCTTCATCAAAGTCAACTTCCTGACCGTTTTGATATTTTAACAGCAGGGCAAATACTTCCCTGTCCTGTCCGTTCAGATGGTCGCACAGCTCCGCTTTCGTTGCATAAAACACTCCCTGCTCTAAAAACATCCTATTTTGCAGGATGAAAAATAATGCTTTACAGGTTCCCGGTAATTTCGTTTTATTTTTTTCGCGATCCGCATGAATATACCGATGGCACAGTTCATGATATAGATTTCCGATGCTCAGTTTGATAAATTTTTTTTCATCCTCTAAGGTATACTTCGGAAGCAGCTCCGATAACGTTCCGTAAATATCCTTTGTTGTGTGTAACAAATGGCAGGCTTCTAAAGGATTCCAAGCCGCCAAGTCGTCTTTTCCGCAAATAAAACCGCAGGACTTTTCATAGTATCCGACGCGCATAATGGCTTCTTTATAGGAATCTAAATCCGAAACGGTCATATGGTCAATGACTGCCATAATATCGATATCGCTGTTCTCATTCTGCTCGTTTCTAAGATAACTTCCCTGCAAGCCGATATAAACAAGCCGCTCCCCAAAACTGGTTTTTAGGAGCTGTAACAGGTCTTCTATGTAAGATTCTATTTGGAACATTCGCATCACTCCTCCGTAAATTTATAGAATCCCTTCCCTTTCTCTCATCGGATCCGAGCCAAGCGATCATCCCATAAATTCGTCAATCCGCTTTAACAGCTCCTCATCTTTTTGATAGGAAAAGTCTGTTGCATCAATCTCAATGGTATGACCGATGATCTTTTCCTGTTTCATCCACTCTGCGCAACGGACAAAATCTTCTTTCACGTCCAGCGTCGTGCTCAAATGCACCGGATGGCGGTTCTCATTGTTCATGCGGTTCCTATATCTTTGATACAAAACATCCGTATCTCCTCTGAGCACAAGCGTACATACCTCATAATGATTTTCTCCCGCGATTTCGTGTAATTTTTGCAATTCTGCCTCGTGAAAATTTGCTTCCAGAATAACATCGTTTCCCGTCACCGCAAGTCCGGAAAATAAATGATAGAGTATCCCCATCGTTGCATTGGACAGCTTTAAGTTTTCTTCACGGTTATGAAATCCGATCACATCTCCTAATACCTCTTTGATCGAATCCTTCTGAAATGCAGCGATGCGGTATCTGGCTGATAATATTTTTGAAAAAGTTGATTTTCCGGCTGCTATATCGCCGGTGAGTAAAAGCAGTTTTCTCATACTCTGTTATTTCCTCCCATGTTGGGTTAAAAATTCTTTTCGCATAACCCTTTCTCCTATAATCACACTTTTTGCACAATGACCAACCCATGCTCACTGTATCCTAGATTACTTCTTTTATCACACAACTCAAAATGAATCTCCATAAATGCGTCAAAATCTTCACAATTCATGCCCTCCACAATCTCTCTATAAACAAACATCGGACCGTCAACGCCAATATGGTGAAGTATTTTTAAATTCTGTTTTTTCAAATCCTCTTCTACCATCTCAGGCGTTGATGAATAAAATAATGTACTATCTTCTATATGTCCCTTTTTCATATAGTTTGCCAGAAAAGAAAAATGATCTTTGCACTCTGCAAAATGCGCCATATAATTTGCACAACGGTTGATATATGCGATCATATATATCCCGCCGGTCTTTAATACTCTTAATGTCTCTGACAGGGATTTTTCTCTGTCTTTCCCATCACACAGATGGTAATAAGAACCCAAATTTAATACGACGTCAAAGCAATTATCATGAAATCTTGATAAATCCAAAACGTTTCCCTGATATACGTCTTTTAACTTATGATTTTTTTCATTTAGCGTTCTTATGTGTGCTACATTTGTTTCAATCAAATCCCCGGCAGTCACATTACACCCCAAATCAGCGAGCGGAAAAGAATAAATACCGCCGCCCGCGCAGGCATCCAGAACTGACATGTCCTTTTGACAATATTGACTTAAATATTTCATCGTTGTGATAAACTCAATTTTCCCTGACTGCGTGATCAAACGTTTACTTTCATCACAGGCTTTATAGAAATCTTGTATTTCCTCCACCGTCTCATTCTCCTTCTGCTATACTTTTATATCATTATACCATTTTCCTGCAGAAAGAAATATCACATTTTACCCCTCACAACATGCAGCTCATGCAGCGCTCTTGTCGCGGCAACATACTGGAGCTTCGCCGTTTTCACACCATCAATTTCCCCGGGCGGATTCCATAAGATCACGACGTCAAACTCCAACCCCTTTACCATCTGCACCGGAAGGATTGTTACGCCCTCCATCCACTTCCCGATCCATTCCGCCTCCGCGTCATCGCCGCAGATCACGGCGATGCTGCCATAGCCCTTTTCCTTTACAGAATCCGCAATCCCCTGCGCCCGCTTATACATGGCTTCCTCATCGGCTTCCCTATACTCCTGCACGGGAATGCCGTGACGGATGACCGGCTCGATCTGATAGCGTCCTGAGGATGCTTTTTGTAAAATTTTCCCTGCATACTCTGAGATTTCTATCGTGTTGCGGTAGCTCTTTTTTAAGAGCCGGAACGTATCCCGCTCTCCCGTGAGCACCCACATTCTCATCTCTTCCCAATCGTTCATGCCCGTTTCGTAATTGATATTTTGGGAGACGTCCCCCATAATGGTAAAATAGCATTCCGGCAAAAGCGTCCGCAGCACATAATAGATCATTGCGCCAAAATCCTGCGCCTCGTCGATAAAAATCTGCCCGAACTCCTCGTCCTCTTTTTTCTGCTTCACGCGATAATAAATGAGCGCCATCGCCGCCGCATCGTAAATATCATACTCTCCCGCAGCCGCCCGCTTTTCATGAAGCGCAAGATCCACAGCTCCCGGAAACTTTCTTTCATAATCCGCAAGAAACTCCCCATACAACGTGCAGACGCTTTTTCCGATTGCCCGATTCTTATAATGCTGTTTATATTCCCTGCATTTTTTTGTGAAATACTCCTTCTCTCCCTCCGGGCATAAGAATTTAATCCTTGTCCGCACACGCTCGTCCAGTGTGACGAGCAGCCGGTAAATACTATATTCCGGTGTTTCCTCCCGCAGCCGTTCTATACTGCTGTCCGTCAAAATCGTTCCCAATTCACGATCTGCAAGCGTCTTTGCCGCGACCGTCTCCCTTCTAAGACGCAGGATCCATTGCTCTAAATAAAGGATAAAATCCATGCGGCTGCGCACGGAGGCGTCCGCTGACGGCGCGGTCAGTTTTTGCTTTTTCGTCCATTCCTTTTTTAACAGATAGGTGAGCATTTCATCCATGCGCTTCTGCTTCACATCGTGCACATCCAATTCCGGCAGACCGCTCGTGATATAGTTAAGCAGCAGATCGCTGCCGCCGATGATACAGAACTCATTGGAAGTAAAGCGTTCCTTGTAATTGTAGAGGATATAGGAAATGCGGTGCATCGCGACCGTGGTTTTTCCGCTTCCCGCCACGCCCTGCACCAGGATATTCTTAAACGGCGACTCCCGGATGATCTCATTCTGTTCTTTCTGAATGGTGGCGATAATGTCTCCCAGCACCGCATCCTTATTTTGAGAGAGATACTGCACCAAAAGCGCGTCGTTTGCCGCGACGTCGCTGTCATAATATCCCTTCAAAACGCCCTTGTCCACATCGTATGTCCGTTTCAGATGAAGACAGATCGGAATCTCCGGACTTTCCATCCCATAGTCGGAGACTTTCTCCGGCAGATGATAGCTTCCGTCCCCGATTTCATTCTCGTAATAGACACTGGAGATCGGCGCACGCCAGTCCGCGATCACAACGTCCGTCTTATTGCGGAAGATACCATTCTTTCCGATATAGACTTTCTCCTCATGGGCAGTTTCTTTATCCAGATAATCGATCCTGCCGAAATAAGGATTTTCATATGCCGCACGGTTTTTCTTCAGCTGGCTTAACGCGTGTTCCTCCAGACTGGCGCTCGTCATCATCTGATTGTAAAGCTCTACATCGCCGCCCTGCATCGCGCGAAACAGCGCCTGCGTTTTTTGATGCCGTTCCTCAAATTCCGCCTCGTATCCTGCCGCATTTTTACGGATCAGCTCCCTGCACGCGTCAAAATGTTTCTGCTCCTCCTGCCGTTCCCTGTCCATTATCCGCCTCCTTGTCTGTGCTGTTACCTGTTTCATCTGCAAAGAATCACATCATTTTTTTACAGAAATGAGAACTATATGATGAGTACACAAAAAAGTATACAGAAAAAATAAATTATTACTAGACTTTTATTTTGAAGTGTGATAGAGTGTATATACAAGTTGTGCCTGAAATTCTTTTTTGAATTTCGGGTTTTTTTATTCGTTTTTTCGTTTCCGCCCAAAAAGTGTCTGCGCACCGTAAAATGATTCCGGCATCACGATATTTCTTATACACCAAAAAAGGAGGCCTGCCGGCCTCCTTTTTGTCAGATGCTATTTCATCAAAACCACTTTTTAATCAGAAACTCTGTTTAAGGTGAAATCATCCACCGTTCCCCAACTCCTTGCGTTACACTTCATACGCACGCCGATGACAAGCGTACCGTCCGTAACCTTGATGTCGCTTATTGTCGGTACCTTCCAGTCCGTCCAGGTCGTTACCATAAACGGCGCCGTCAGCTCCTCACCATTCACGACCGCGTATAATTCCATTTCACAGTCTGCGGATACATCTCCACCCTGTGCGTAAACGAAGAGCTGATAGGTTCCCGGCTCTAAGTCCGTGAGTTCCTGCTCAATGGAAAATTCCATATCGGAATCCTCCGACCAGAAATGGAACGCAACCTCACCGGTATAGGCGTCGTCCGCCTTTACCTGAAAATCAGTCGGATTCGTATCGCCCGCATAGGTCACTTTCCACATGGACGTATCGGCATCTTCAAATCCCGGATTCAAAGCATGATTGATCATAATGACCTCAATCTGACAAGTAACCTCTGTGCCGTCTTCGAGAGTACCCGTCACCTCATAGATCCCGCCGACGTTCGTATCGATCGCAGCAAGCTGTTCCTCATTCCATGTCACGGCTGCCTGCTTATTTGCCGAGCGGTCATTATAGATCACGGGAATCGCTTCAGGAAGCGTTAGGGTGCCGCCCACATCGCAGACAACATTCACTCCGGGAATGTCATCAATTGCCAGCGGTGCGGTAGAACCGTACCTTAAATACTTAAATACATTTAAGGATGCAAGCGGATAACCATTAAAATCAAACATTGCCTGATTATCCCAAGAGCTTCCGCCGTAATATAAGCCGGCATCCTCCGGATCATAATCACCCGCATAGCTGCTTGCCCAGCCGCTTCCGAATTCTTCCCAGATCGGGGAATTATCTTCCGTTGCCTTGCCGACCGGAACCCATGCTCCTTCCCAATAGAAGATACCAAGCGCGCCCGCCTCATTTGCATCCTCGCAAATATCTCGGATCATGGTCGCCTGGCTCTGCACGGTCGCGGCATATCCCTCAACCAGATCATCTGTGCCAAGGAAGCTGTTGCCGCAGCCGTCGCCGTCCTCGGAAGTATAGCAATAAGAGGTCTCCGCGATCATTGCCTCTTTTCCGTAGTTTTCCCGGATATTCCGGACAACCTCCTGCATATTTTCATTGGTTCCGTCCCAAAACGGATAATAGGATAATCCGAAAATATCATAATCCACGCCGGAATCCGCAAGCTTCGCCGCAATCCAGTCTATTTCATCCGGCTGATTAATATGCGTATAATGTACAACAACCTGAATGTCCTTTCCGTATTCCTCGGATATTTCGCGCACCGCACGGCTTCCTGCGTGTAACAGCTCCATGACATTGTCAACATCTGTTTCACCGGACATCCCGTTGTTGATCTCGTTTCCGATCTGAACCATACCCACATTCACACCGGCATTTAAGATTTCCGTAAGGCTTTCCTTTGTAAAATCATAAAGTGCCTCACACTTTTCTTCGACGCTCATGCCCTCCCATGCCTTCGGTGCATGCTGTCTCTTCGGATCCGCCCAAAAATCGGAATAATGGAAATCAATGCAGACTTTCATGCCGTACATGGTCGCGCGTCTTCCGAGCTCGACTGCCTTCGCAACGTCGTTATTGCCGCCGCCGTACCCGTTGCCGTTTTCATCGTAGGGATCATTCCATACGCGCAGGCGGATGTAATTGACACCCGACTGTGCCATCGTCATAAAGACGTCCTGCTCCTCGCCGTCATAGTTATAATATTTGACGCCGCTGTTTTCCTCAACAAGTACGATCGACGCATCCATGCCGCGGATAAAGTCATCGGAAATATTTTCGATCGGCGCGATAAAAATCTCGGATTCCTCCGGACCGTCCGGCAACGCAAATGTGGTTATTTCAAACGTATCAGACTGTGCTGCGCCGTCCGTTTCCGGCTGCGATGCTCCCTGTGTTCCATCCTGTTCCTGACCCTCGGCGGATGCCGGTGTTTCCGTGGGCGTCTGTGCTCCCGTTTCGGAGTCCGTGCCCTTTGATCCGCATCCCGACAAAGCAGCAATGCAAAGACTGACGCTGATGCCGAAAGCCGTTAATTTTGTTCGTAATCGCTTCCTCATACTGATCCTCCCTGTTTACAATTGAAAAATCTTTGACTTTTCAATCTGCCTACCAATTTTAACTTCTTTACTCTTTTCCTGATTTTATCTATAATCATTCTTATAGATAAAAAATATTATAGGTAATTCTCAATTCGCACAGCAATATCGGAATGCGATTTGAACGGTCGGATTTGTATCATATTCGGGAATGGCGTTTGTGGGAGGATCTCGTTATGGAACAAGATACCAAATTAGATATGTTAGCGGCGCTGGACAGCAGCGATTCCTCTATTAATGTGCAAAACGGCGAGAGCGATTTCAGCCGCTTTTACCATATGAATGTACCTCTCCAGCTTACGCTGGAATACTGTGACGGCTCGGAGCCCGGGGACTATGTGAACATTGTAACCCTGTCCCCCACGAAAGCCGTTCTGTATCAGGAATCCCTTGCCCAGAAAAATACCCCCTATGCAAAAAACGCGCCGCATTTTCACGACTTTTTTGAATTTGTGATTGTTTTGGAAGGAAGTATCATACAGAAGATCGAGGGGACGGAATACCTTTACACCGCCGGCTCCTGCTGCCTGATCAATCGGAACCTGCGTCACATGGAGTATTATCAATCCAAAAGCAGGATCCTGTATATCGGTCTGACTCCCGATTTTGTTACAGATCTGTTTGCCACTGTGCAGAACTCGCTGTTTCCGAATGAAAAAGAAATCTGCAGCAGCATTCTGTACCGGTTTATCACTTCCGATCTGAGGGAACCGGGAAAACGTGCTTATCTTGACTTTATTCCGGCATATCGGAATCCTCTGCACGCGGGACGGCTGCACTCCATGGCAGAGACCATGATACAGACGCTTCTTTATCCTGAATTTGGCGCTTCCCACCAGATCAAAGGCTTGTTATGTGCTTTTTTATCCAATCTGTCGCTGCCGAAATACTACCACTGCACCAATGTCCGGCTCGATACGAACAGTGACTTCCTGCTTTTTTCGCGCATTACCCGCCTCTTTGAAGAAAGCGACGGTCGTATGACGCGCGCCGAATTGGAGCATTGCCTGCATTACAGCGGAGACTACCTAAACCGCATCGTCAACAAATTTACCGATATGTGCCTCTATGATTACGGCATGACTTTCTGCATGAAAAAAGCGGCGCAGCTGCTGAGGGAGACAAACGACTCCATCAGCGCGATCGCCGCCGGGCTTCAATTTACAAACCGCACGCATTTTTATACCTTATTCAAGAAAAAATATGGCGTTACTCCGAAAGAATACCGGCGGATGCACGCATGATACCGACCCATTCGACCCTTTGCATCCTACCGGTTCTCCCGGATGTTCTCCATCGGACTTTCTGTTTTTAACGCCTCATGTTGCTCATTGCCGTACAACCTCGATCTCAATCCCGTCATCCGTAACCGCTCCGACCCGGATCGTCAGCTTCGGATCAGAGAGCGACCCCGCCGGCGTATACCATCCGAAATCGGATGCCTCCCCATATACCACGCTGTCTCCCGTCTGATAAAAGCCTTCACCGTCATTGACCAGCTTCAGAACCCGTATCCCCTCATCGGATTCATTGTAATAGGGACTGTAATTCTCATAACGAAAATAGGGCTCGCCGTCATAGGGATCGGTTTCTATTCTTGCATTGACATGAAAGACGCGTACGCCTGCCTGCTCTGCTTCGAACACTCCCTCGTTATTCCCATCCGGCGTATTATATTCCACTAAAAAATACTCGCTGTTAAAATCGATCTGCCCGCCCTGCGGAAAGATCACGACGCAGCCGCCTTCGTGTGCCTTCGGCAGCCGGAACGAAGCGCTCTCCGTATCGGGTCCCATCACCTGTACCTGATCCGTTCTCAGCCATCCGAGCATCAGCTTCGAGAATTGGCTGAAATCTCCGCTGGAATCGTCCATACGTTCCATTCCGGCAATCCCGTGAAAGCCCTCCGAGTCGTCGGAATAGTATTTATAATAATCCGGCAGACCCATGCAATGCCCAAGTTCATGCTCTATCGTTCCCTGATAAACTGCCCGCTCGCCCACGTAGGGCTGCTCATCATTGATGATATACGTATTGACTGAAATCCCGTCCACACGAAATTCCGGATTCTGATACCACGTCGCCTGACAGCCCCACCAAAAATCCACATCCCCGCCGGACGGCACAGAGATCACCAGCGCATCCATGATCGAATCCCCGTTGCAGTCATAATCGGAAAAATCAATCTCCTCATCATAATAGGTGAGCACTTCCATCACAAGGTTTTCAAATCCAAATTCATTTTCATAGGAAGCGATCTCTCCCTCCGCCTCATAAAAATAAACGTCCCCGCCGACATGCAGCCGTCCGTAAGAAGCAGTCTCATAATACGCTGTAACACTGTCATCCTGCGCAAAGAGCCATTCCGTCAAATCGTCTTTCGTCACCCGGTTCCGCCGATACGTTACGTCTTGAAAAGATACCATGAATACAGGAACACGCGCCTCCCCGACCGACTGCATATAATAGCCGCTCTCTCCAAATACGGGGTCGATATAATCTCCGCCTAATCCCTTGAACGAAGGCACGCCCGTAAACAAAATCGTGATAAGCCAAAGCAATAAACGATACATCTTCTACCCCCTGTCGCGTTCCTACTCCAGTGCCGAGAGAATAAACTCCCACTTATTATCCTCCGGCCATTCGGAATATGCCCTGACCTCATGATAAAGCGGTTCATTTTCCCGTATCGTTTCCGATGACAGACCAAAACGGCGCTGCGTATCTCTCAGCTTTAAGGCCATTTCCGGTACAAGGGCGCTCATCTGTGCGGAACCAAAATACCTGATCAAAAGAATTCTTGTTGAATTCCAGTCCTGCTCCGTCCATTCTTCTTTTTTTCTGTTCCAATCATCCAGACTTTTAATCTCGTCAAGCTGCGGCAGGATCACTTCCCGCAGATCACTCCCGATCCGCTCCTTGATGTCTTCTATATCCATATCCTGCGGTACATAATTCTTGTATCCGTCAATACAATAGCCTAACGCATTCCGATAGGGATGAAGATAACCGCAGTCCGGCAGCAGGGAAGACTCATGGATCGAAGAGGACCCCCAGGAATTCCACTCTTTCAGCTTTTCCCGCGTTGTCTCTTTCGGAAACGCCTCGATGTGAAACCAAAACGTATATCCTGTCGCCGCGGAATTAAACTGCGAGCTTTGAATCTTGACCGTCATGCAGCACTCTTCCTGCACACGGTAGAAGGTCTGTCCGATCGTGCGATAGCCTGCCGTCTTGAATGCCGGTGTGACGACTTCCTTTAAGACGAGCGTTTTCTTTTCACTTGAGGTCATGGGAATCTCCTTTTGACATACTGCGCACACATTATTTTCTATTTTCATCCAACAATTTTTCAAAATCTTTCCGGCAGACCGGACGCGAAAAATGGTAGCCCTGCAATAGTGTGGCCTTCAGCGCTCCGACAATATCCGCCACTTTACCGTCCTCCACACCTTCTATAATAGAATGATATCCTAAGCGTCTGCACATTTCCAACAGACTGTCAACAATCACATAATCAATGTCATGCCCCGGCTGTGCAAGCTCCCGGATAAAAGAATGCTCCACTTTAATGTAATCCACGGGAAGCCATTTTAACATTTCCATAGAAGCATACGCCGTTCCAAAATCGTCCAACGCGATTTTGAAGCCCCGCTCCCGCAGCCTGCGGAACATGGCCGCAAGCTCTTTCGGATCTTCTACCTGGCAGCTTTCCGTCAGCTCTATAATGATATATTCCGGATTTACTCCGTACTTTTTTACACAGGAAATTGCTTTTTCCTCAAAGGTATCGTCTATAAACTGCTGATAAGATACGTTAAAGCTTACCTGAAGCTCGCCATAGGTATCACGCCATGCCGCCTGCTGCCTGACTGCCTGCTCCATCACCCAATATCCGACTTCTTGAATCTCGCCGTAATCCTCCAAAACCTTAATAAACTCCATCGGATAGGAATCTTTAATTCTTTCCCCCTTCCAGCGGAGAAGAGATTCACAGCCCGCAATTTTGCCGGTGTCCGGATTGATAAACGGCTGGAAGAACAATTCAAACCCTTTGAAGTCATTTTTAACACATTGCTTCAAATCTTCCCGCAAAACCAGTTCTCTCTCATACTTTCCGGCAATCTCCTCCGAAAAAAATACGATGCTTCCTCTCTGGTTATTCTTGGCATACTCCAGCGAGTGCTCCAGTTTATTGATCAGAGTTTCTCTGGCATCTGCGTCCTGAGGAAAAAGCACGCTGCCGGCCGATATGGAAATTCCAACCTTCCGCCCGTCTTCCAGATTCACAATATCTGTTTTCCGGCATAGTTCCTCATAAAATTTCGTTATTTCCTGCGGATTGGACGCAAAAGCAATCACAAGGAATTCATCCCCGCTAAACCGCAAAATTTTCCAATCAGGCTTACCTAAACCGCTTAACTCCCTCGAAAATTTGATTAAAATCTCATCCCCAATGTTATATCCGTAATTACTTACAATTTTCCGGAATCCGTCTATGCCGATCAGCAGCGCAGCTCCGGACTGTGAAGAAAAGTCGAAATAGTGCACCTCATGTATTGTCAAAAGTCCGGTCAGAGAATCATATTTGCTCTGTCCGTCTATTCTTGTCATAAGGCCCGCAAAAATGATGGGATTTCCTTCCGCATCCCGGATCACGCTGCCCTTGCATTCCACCCACACATATCCTCCCGACGCGTTCCGCGCCCGGTATTGGCAGTCATGATATTTCTTTTTGCCGGAAAACACGCCTGTAATATCATCCGTATAAACATTCAAGTCATCGGGATGTATATGTTGTGCCCATACATTCGCCGCATCCTTCAGATATTCCCCCGCCAGCCCGAAATAATCCACAGCAGCCTTGGACCAGCGGGAAATATCGGTCTTCATATCGCATACATAGATGTAAACATTATCAGATGCCGATGCAAATGCTTCAAATAATTCATTATTGAAAACATCACTCATGCGAATCCTCCTTGTGCCAGCAACCCGCGAATTTGGGCGTCAGCACAAATTTTTCTTAATCCAGCCTTACAACCCGATCTTTCCCGGCGGCCTTTGCCATATAAAGTGCCTTGTCCACCCTGCTGTAAAGCGCGTCGGAATTTTCATCCTTTGCCTGCGTTACTCCAATACTGACCGTCTGGCATCCGGCAGTTTCATAAGATACCGAAGAAAACGCTATGCGGATTTTTTCTGCCAGGACTACTGCGTCATCTGCATTACTATCCGACAGCAATACCATAAATTCTTCGCCGCCCCAGCGACCGAGAGAGCAGGAGGATACCTCTGTCGTCACATCCCTGAGGACGTCAGACAGCGCCTGGATCACATGGTCTCCCTCTTTGTGCCCGTAGATGTCGTTTACCTTTTTGAAATTATCAATATCCAGCATGATCAAAGAAATATTGTTGCATGTTCCCTGATTTTTACGTTTATCCAAAGCGCTGCGAATTTTTCTCTCAATCTCCGCACGGTTATAAAGTCTTGTCAACCCATCCGTAACAGAGCTTAAAGCAAGCTTCATATTCATTTCCTCTAACTCTGCCGTGGATGCCTCGATAAAGGAAACAAAACGTCTGATGATCGGTATCTTTTCGTTATTGTCATTGTCAATCTGCGCTCTGGCAATATTCACTTTTTTGCCTGTCGTCGGCATATCTCCTTCCCGCATGGCAACAATCACAAGAGTCACATTAAAATTAAGCATGTCCCCCTTTATGCGCAAAAACTCGCCATGCGTATAAAAGCCCGTTGTAGGCGCAACGCTGTGAAACAAAATGGTCTCGTCACTAATATTTTCATTCCCCCAGAATGCCTTTCTTGCAGCACAGGAAAAGGTCTGTATCACTTCGGGACGGAAGTCTGCTATTTTCTGCCCATCCTCCCTGATACTGGCAAGAATTGTTTCCGGATCGCCATAGGCCAGCCTGACAATCGCATCTTCCTGCATGTCAGAGGACATCACAAGAGAATCGTCATCATTGACTGCCAGAGGACAGCGCAGAATATT
>CAMWSU010000013.1 GCA_947176965.1 uncultured Lachnospiraceae bacterium
TCACAGAGCGGTTCGGAAAAGGGGTTTGACGATAGTTGGGCGGATTGGAATGCGAATGAACCTGCAGGAGGGCAGACGGGGAGGCCGGAGACGGAATCTTTGGCGGAGATTGTTATCGAGGGAATTGACACGGCCGCTGCCATGCAGCATCATTCCGGTTCTTTGGATGATTATCGGGAGCTGCTGCAGCTTTACTGTCTGGAAGGAAAACGGAAACTGCAGCTGATCAAGGAGCTGTTTGAGAATCAGGACTATCATGATTATGAGATCGAGGTGCACGGACTTAAAAGTGCATCCGCCAATATAGGAGCAATGCGTCTTTCTGCTATGGCAAAGGAACATGAGATGGCAGCGGGGCAGTCAGATGCGGACTTTGTGCTTGCTCATTTTTCTGAACTGTATGAAGCCTATGACGAACAGCTTACGCACATTCAGAATTATTTGGACGAAGCGGTACAGGAGAACGAGGAGCCGGAAGCGGAGGAGCTTCCGAAAGAGGAGCTTTTGCGGCAGATTGGGGAAGCGCTTGGGCGGCTTCAGAAATTCCGGTCGCATGAATGCGCGGATATCGTGGCAGAACTGCTCAGACACAGGCTCCCGCAGGATGTGAAGGAGCAGCTTTCCGAGATACAGGAACAGTTAAAATTATATGAGGATGATGCGGCGGAGCAATTATTACAACAGCTGTTGCAGAAGATGGAGTCGTAGCGGCAGTTGCTGCTGCGGGCATAGTCGTTTGAGAACGGAGGAAGTGTGAAAAATAAATTTTTCAAAAGCGAACTTGTTCGCTTTGCAAATTTGTGCCTGCGGCATAGCGTATTTCATACGCATTCAAGTTTGCAGGTTGCGAGAAAGGCATGGTTATTAGTATGGGAAGAATTCGGATATTAGCGGTGGATGACAGTGCGATCAATTTAGCAGCCATCGAACAGGCATTAAAAGAGGAATATGAGGTGATCGCGGTCAATTCCGGCAGCAGGGCGTTGCAATACCTGAAAAGTGAGACGCCGGATCTGATCTTGTTAGACATTCAGATGACGTCTATGGACGGCCTGGAGACGCTGAAGGAGATCCGCGCCATGAGAGGCGGCAGGTCGATTCCGGTCATCATGCTCACAGCCAAAAATGACAAGACAACGTTTTTGGAGAGTACGAAGCTCGGAATTTATGATTATATCGTCAAACCGTTTCAGTCGGAGTATCTGCATGAAAGAATCCTGCGGGCACTCAAGCGCGCAGGGGTGATCACTTTTACCTCTATCGAGCTGAAAGCTGAGCTGAAAAAATTGCAGCGGGATATCGAGAGTGATAATCGTAAAGGCGCGCTGCTAAGGGCGGATGAAATGGTAAATTACAAGGTGGATGCGATGGTGCGGCAGACGATCTTAAAAGTCCGCGAAAGAATAGTGGCGGGCGATGCAAATGGTGCGCTTAGCTGCCTGAATGGGATTTTGTAATCAAGGACCGGGAGTTGCGGAAAGCAGGTATTACCGGCTTTCCGGTGCAATTTACAAAGAAAGAAGAAAGGGATAGGTATTCAAATGAGTCAAAAGAAAAATTCCATTGAGGTCGATCCGGTCTACAATGCAAGGGAGCTTGGCGCGGGCAGGATGCTGGTGCTCGGCGTGCAGCACATGTTTGCCATGTTCGGAGCGACGGTACTCGTTCCGGCGCTGACAGGGTTAAGCGTGGCAACCACGCTGTTGTTTGCGGGGCTGGGAACCTTGCTGTTTCATCTGCTGGCAAAAGGAAAAGTACCGGCATTTTTGGGGTCGTCCTTTGCGTTTCTTGCGGGATATGGGGCGATCGCGCCGGAAGGCGAGAAGGAGTTATTACCGTATGCGTGCCTCGGCGTGGCATGCGCGGGACTCGTCTATCTGCTGCTCTCTGCATTGATCAAGGCGTTCGGCACGGAAAAGGTCATGAAATTTTTTCCGCCCATCGTCACGGGGCCGATCATCATTGCCATCGGCTTAAACCTATCCCAGTCGGCGGTCGATAACTGCGCGACAAACTGGTGGATCGCGCTCATTGCAATCGTGGTCGTTGTTGTGTGCAATATTTGGGGAAAAGGAATGATTCGGATTATCCCGATCATTCTCGGCGTATTTGCGTCCTATATTGTGGCGGCAGTCACGGGAAATGTGGATTTTACGTCGGTGAAGGAAGCGGCATGGATCGGATTACCAATCTCCTATGACCTGACGGTATTTGCTATTTTTAAGAACCCGGATGTGTCTTTGATTATCACATCCATTATCACGATCATGCCGATTGCACTAGCGACGGTTTTGGAGCATATCGGAGACATTTCCGCGATTTCCTCCACGGTCGGCAAAAATTATATTAAGGATCCGGGACTTCACAGAACGCTGCTCGGCGACGGACTGGCAACGATTTTAGCTTCTCTTTTCGGGGCTCCGGCAAATACGACGTACGGAGAGAATACCGGTGTGCTGACCTTATCGAAGGTGTTTGATCCGCTTGTCATTCGTCTGGCGGCGTATTTTGCGATTCTGTTTTCCTTCTGCCCGAAGATTTCAGCGTTGATCGAGTGTATGCCTGACGCGACGATCGGCGGTGTGTCGCTTGTTCTTTACGGTATGATCTCTGCGGTCGGTGTGCGCAATATCGTCGAGTCCAAATGTGATTTTACGAAGAGCCGCAATGTCCTGATTGCTGCGCTGATCTTAGTGCTTTCCATCGGCATCAATTACAGTGCCGCGGGCGCGATCGCGTTTACGATCGGCAAGGTGACGATTTCTTTGAGCGGTCTTGCGATCGGTTCGTTAGTCGGCATTATCCTGAATGCGGTATTGCCGGGGAAGGATTATCATTTCGACGAGGAGATATAGGATTTATTCCCGCGAGCAATGAAGCCGTAAGCTGAACTGTTATGACCATTCCGCGGGCAAAGAGTCACGCGGCTATATAAGCAGTCACCGTTAAGAGGGGGAGAAAATGAAGAAACGGATTTTGGAAGTGATCGCGGTCTGTCTTTTCTGTATCCTTGAGGCGTGGGCTGCTTATTTTTTTGCGCAGACGCAGGAAACGGTAAAAACACGTTTCGGACAGGAAGCTCAGGAAACGGCAGGGGAATCCGCCGGAACGGATGGAGATTCTGATGCAGCAGAGGCAGGTTTTCCGGTTTTGGTGTGGTCGGAGTCTGTAAGCTGTGGGGATTCGTCTTATCAGATGAGATTTGACCGGATCAGTCCGCTCTGCGATACGGCGCCCGATACGGCGGAGATGCCTTCTTATCATGCGGATTACATGCTGTCCCTTTGGGACGCAGGCGGCGCGCTTGTCTCAGAGCAGGTCATAGCAGAATTTCCAGTGTGCTTTGAAGATGCTTATTGGATACGGGATTTTTCCAGGGATGGGTTCGCGGATATTGCGTTTTGTACGACATACAAAAGCAGCAGCATGATGAATACGTTTTATATTTGGAATGCTGAGGTCTCCCGATATGAGGCGTCTTCGCTGCCGTTAAAGGATCATGCGAGCATGGAGACGGGGCCGCTGTGGAATGAGGAGCTGTCCTGTGTCATCACCTTTCATGATACGGATTGGGACACCGCAATGCCGGTGTTGGAGATGTATTCCTTTGTTGATGGGGAATGGCAGATGGTACGTCGGCTGGAAGCCATTGGCATTGAGGGCGAGTATTACATGGATCATCTGGAATATTCGGGTGAGCGTCGGGAATTGTTGTATGAGAACGGGGAAGTGATCGGAGAAACGGTCGTGGAGAGCAATTACGATGCGGGAACGATCTGGTATCGACCGGACAGTGTCTGGAGCCGTTATTACGAAGGAAATCTCTGTCTGTATCCCGATGAGCGGTACTGGGAAAGGAGCGCGACGTCTGTGGGCGGCTTCCCTGTCGAAAAATATGTGAGGGTGCATGAGGATGACGAGGCGTATCTGCGGGAGTATGGCGGCTGGCATGATATGCTGGAAGACAAAAAGCTGCCCTATGTCGATGCGGGGACGTTTGCGTTTTTGCGGGATGCGTATGCGGATGTGGATTTTTCCGGGGAGTTTGAGAAAGGAGATTTAGACACCTATCCGCGTTATCTGGACGCGTTTTATCAGCTGATTTGCGGAGATGCACTGTTGACCGACAGAGAGACGGGTGAGACGATGCTGTTATCGGATTTTCCGTTTTTTGAGGGGCTTTTTACATCGGAAGAAGATGATTATTCTTTTTATTTTTTTGATATGGACGGGGACGGAGCGCCTGAGCCGACGGTGTATCAATTTGCGGTCGGGTATGTTGTGCTTGATTATGATGAGGAGACGGATGCCTATACGATATGGTATGATGCGGAAGCCTGCTGGTACGGTTTGGTCGGCAGCAGAAAGATGTTGTGGGCATGGGACGGGAGGTATCTGGCGTTTTATCAGCTTGACGAAAACGGGGATGCGGTGTGCGAAACCTTTTGCGGGGACATGTATCATAACGGAGAGGAAGCAGTCTATTTGGTCATGCTGCCCACCTATGCGAAGGAGGAGGAGCGGCTTTTCGTGCCGGATAAGATCCGGGCGCAGGGCAGGTATTCCCAATCGGACGAACAGTGGTGTTTTCGGGTAACGGGAGATCAGTATGGAGAGATCACGGATGCGTTTTGGGAAGCCTATGAGTCATGTTATGAACATAAGGACATAGAGACGTATACCTATGAGGAGCTGTTCGGGGCACTGGAAGACGAGGCGTGTGCTGATCGTGGACAGAGCAATGAGAGTATGGATGACGAGGTGCGGGCAGGAGTTGGGAGTGAAACCCTGTACTTTGATGCGGGCAGCAGATCCGGCGCGCATTTTGCAGCCTACCGTGTGCCTTATGATGAGGTAAGGGCGGACCGTAAATATAAGGATGGGGATTATGTTGCGATAAAGGATTTGGACAGCGGCGCGATTTTTTATGTGCCGGATGAGTACGGAGAGCTTGTGGATATTCAGGTGACGGAAACGTGTGTCTGTATCCGGGACAGGGATTGGGAGAGTGGAACGTTACAGGAACACCGGATTCCGGCATATTCTTTGTTTTCAAAGGAGTGTGTACTGAATATCCGTGCGCAAAGAACGCATGATACAATCTTAGCTGGAACGGAAAGAGCGGAAGATCTCCCGCAGAGGGTATGGCAGGAGGAGTTTGTGTATGACGGGGAGTTGTTTGAAGTGCTTTTTGATCGAATCAGTCCGATTTATCATGAGGGATTTATGGAATCTGCCTATGGATATATGGCGGATTATTGTCTGACGGTTCGGGATGGGGAAGGAACGATTATTTCTAAGCAGAAAATTCTCGGTTTGCCGGTTTATTTTGAGCAGGTGCATTGGATGATTGATTTTTCGGGGGATGGATTTCCTGATATTGCGCTTTGCAGTGATCTGATGTATGGCAGTCGATTCAGTTTTGCACAGACCTATTTTCTGATATGGGATGCACAGAAGATGGCTTATGAGGAAAAGCCGCTGCCTGTAAAGAACACAGGGGCTTATTATACTGGATTTGTTTATTGGGTTCCTGAGCCGGACGCGGTGTGGAGGGACATTGGAACGGATGAGTACCGCGGTGATATATACGGGATGTTTTCTTTCGTTGACGGAGAATGGCAGTTGGTCAGAAGGCTCGAGGAGATTTACTCTGAGACCGAAACATATGAAGACCCCAGAGAGGATATCGAATATCCCTGTGTGGAGGCATATCGTGAGCTGTATTATCAGGACGGAAAAATGGTGCGGGAAGAAAGGAGAGAGGAATACTGGGATGGAGAGCAGGGGAAACTGTATCCTGCATACCCGGATTGGACATCGGTCGAGGTGGACATCGGCGGCGTCACGCTTAGTCGCTATTATGTGAGAAATGAGGAGTGACGGACATGCCAAAAGAATCCGCCCAAGGCGGATTCTTTGAATGAGCTGCGCTGCGAAGCAGCATGATTCCAATGCAAATCTGTGCACATTCACCGAAAGTGCTAAGGAAACATGGATTTAATCAATGTTTTTTAGGTCTCCGGCTCTGCGATGCGGGAGACGCCCACATAGATCTGCGAGATCTTATACCATGTCGGATAATCGACCACACCGGTCTGCGGCAGGCGGAAGATTCCTTGGAATGTGCGGACAGCCTCGGCGGTATTCGGCCCGTAAATGCCGTCGGCGGAAATAGTCGGAATGGCAGGATAATTTCGCGCGATGCGGTTGAGCTGTTCCTGTATCTGCTGGACTTTTTGCCCTGACGCGCCGCCTGAAAGATTATAGCCCGGCCAGGAGGAGGGGATCCCCGACACGCTTATCGTGGAATTGATGTACATATCACTGCCATAATAGTAGTGGATAATATCGATTGCGCTGTAGCCCTGATCGCCAAGGTATTTGGACCCCCATTGTGAAAGTCCGCTGCAGGTCGTGTTTTTTCCGTCGCAGTAGGACGTAAAGATCGGCTGGCGCACACCGGGACGGGACAGGTAGTTATTGAAAATACTGTCCACGATGCGGTCGATATTGGTATAGATATTTCTGCCGCGTATCCATTTCTGGTCGTATGCAGTGGAGTTGGTGATCGTAAAATCATAGCCCTGGTTGCGGTACCACTCCGTATATACCCGGTTGAGCGTGAAGCTCAAAATAGCAAGGGTGTTGGCGTAGATGGTGCTCTCCGGCCATGTGGCATAGATTTCAGAGGAGACCACGTTTTTGATATAATCGGTGTATGTCACATAATAGTTTCCGGCGGAGGAGTTGTTCGGTGTGCCGTCATGTACGACGATGTATTCCGGGATGACAACGCGGCTTAATACGATGCTGCCGGATTCATCCATCGGTTTAATCTCATCCTCGGGAATCTTCGGGGGATAATCACCGTAGAGCGTGTGCTCGGGAATCGTGATCTCATCTTCGCCTGTTCCCGTCTCGATCGGCGTCAGCTTGACATTCTGAATGGCGGTGACGTCGGGCAGGATCTCCGTGCCGTTTATGACAGTCGGCTCGTAGCCCGGCGCCGTGATCGTGAGATTATAGTCGGTATAGGGCTGATTGGAGCCGGGTTCCTGACTGTATTCAAAGGGGGGTGCAGGAAGTTCGACCGTGTCGGTCTGCCCCGAACTGTCTGTACGAAGCTCTTCGATGGTATTTCCTTCTTCATTGGAGTTTTGAATGGAAATGGTTGCGCCTTCGATCGGGAGAAGCCCGATGGTGGAGGTCACGTTAATGGTCAGTCCGCCTACATCCGGGGTGTCGGCGGCTGCCCGAATTGGATATTTGCGCATCATGATGCCTCGGCATGATTACTTACTCTATTATATGTGGCTCGGCATAATTGGTGCAGGGTGAATAAAGAACAGGAAAAAAGGGTTGTCTGTGATACAATTGGTATGATGCTTTTGGTCGAGGTTGATAACACGGCTGCGATCGCGCTATTCAAATCCATGGGATTTATCAGAGTGGTCAATGGAAATAGTATCACAGCCCATGTTTTGTTATAGAATCGCTGCACCGTGTGAGATAATAGGACCGTGATTCTAATTGACTCGAACGGTCATTTTTGAAAGGAGCATGCGCATGATACGGAAGGTGTCAAAAAATGATTTAGACGAATGCGTGAAGGTCATCCGCAGCAGTTTTCAGACGGTGGCGGATGATACCGGTAAAGAAGAAATTGCGTTTGCGCAAAGTTATTTTGCGGTGCAGACCAGAAAACAAGAATTGATCGAAGAGAGAATGAAATACATTGAACGTACTCAGGCAAGAGGACGGCTAAAAGAATCAGAGAAAAGACTATCGCAAAACTGTATTCGTTGAGACGCTTTGATGAGAAGGCAGAAAATCTTTTAACAGAGCTGAAGGAGTGGTACAATAAGAAATAGAGAGTGAGTTATCTGAATGAATTGGCTTACGGACTGTAAGGCGATTTTGAAGATAGGCGAAGGGGAGGAAATGACGATGCTGCCAAAGGATGCGGCAATGCTGCTCAGCGCAGTCAACTTAAAGCTGCGCGATTATTACGGAAGCTTAGAGGAGTTATGCGACGATCTGGATGAGGATATTTCGCGCATCACACAGACGCTCGCGCAGATTGACTATCATTATGACAGGGAGAGGAATCAATTTGTCTGAAAAAATTACGCTGTTGGTGCATGGCGCATTTTATCAGGGAGATGCCATTCGGCGGCGCATGCTGACGGCAGAGAAAAACGAAAATCTTTTGACGGTATTAAAGCGCGGCGGACTGTATCTGCGCGATTGTAGCGGGAACGGGAGCTGCGGGAAATGCAAGGTGCGTTTTTTGACGGGCGCGCCGCTCCCGACGACGGGCGAGCGTGCGCTGCTTTCCGCCGGAGAGCTGCGTGCAGGCGTGCGTTTGGCATGCAGGCATACCGTATCCGTGAGTATGGAGCTTGTGATTGAAGCTGAGGCAGCAGCAATTCCTGATGTGGTGGGGGTGCTGCCGGATGCGGTAAGCGCGTGGCGGGCGGATGCGAGCGATGCGGTAAGCGCGTGGCGGGTGGATGCGGAAGATTCGGTCGGACTGCCGGCACCTGTGTTTGCGGCGGTTGATATCGGTACAACGACGATCGCCATGCGCGGCATGTGCGGCGGTAAGGAAGTGGGAGCTTATGCGGCACTAAACCCGCAGCGCGTGTACGGCGCGGATGTGGTATCCCGCATCAGTGCAGGCATGCAGGGGCACGCGGAGGAAATGCGGCAGCAGATATGCGCCTGTCTTGCGGACGGGATGCGGCTCATAAAAGAGCAATGCGGCAGGACGCCCGCGTACATGGTGATTGCGGCAAATACGACCATGGTGCATCTGCTCTGCGGAGATTCGGTTGAACCGCTTTCCGTCTTTCCGTTTGAGCCGGTCAACATAAAACCACAACAAATAGTGGTTGCAGGAATTCCTGCATACATTATATGCGGTATATCAGCGTTTGTGGGCGGAGATATCGTGTCCGGCATGGCAGCTTTAGGTTTACATAAGGGAAGCAACTTGCAATTATTCATCGACTTGGGAACGAACGGGGAGATCGTGCTTGGAAAAAAAGGAACGTTCCTGTGCACGGCGACTGCGGCAGGCCCGGCGTTTGAGGGAAACGGCAGCGCCGATCTGATGGGGGCTGATCTGATACGGATTGTCGCCGGGGTGTTGGATGAGGGACTCATGGATGCGCATGGTCTGTTGAAGGAGCCCTATTTTACGAAAGGAATCACGCGCGCGGGTGCGCATGTCACGCAGGAGAGTATCAGGGAGCTGCAGAAAGCAAAAGCGGCGATCGCGGCAGGAATCGAGCTTCTGCTGGAGCAGTACGGCGCGGCGGCAGGGGAGGTTTCCGACGTTCTGCTCGCGGGCGGTTTCGGGTATTATCTGAATCCGGATGCGGCGGTGCGGATCGGGCTGCTTTCCGATGCGTTTGCGGGGAAGATCCGCGCAGTCGGCAATACGGCGCTGAAAGGGGCATGTCTGTTGGGAAACAGCGATATGAGCGGTTTTGCCGCGCGCACGGAACAGCTGACGAAAGGCTGTACGTACCTGAATCTTGCCGCACAGGAGAAATTTGAAAAAAAATATATCTCACATTTGGATTTTCCATCATAGAATAATAGAGAATGTACTGAAAAAGCGGGATGTCCTGCGCTGTAAACGCGCGGCAGCTAAGACCGCGGTGATGATGGGAGAAATGCCGGATGTGTCTTCGAGGGAAAAGGGCATACCTCATAGCGGGATGCTTAGGTATCGTCATGCTGTGTGCAGTGGTCGTCGTAAAAACGCGGGTGGCGGGCGGAAGCATACCTATATGGGGGAATATGGGCAGGAACACGGCGGGCAGAGAGTGTGGTCAGGAGGAACATGACGGCAGCGAAGGCGGACAGGCGCAAAATGCGGGCATACAGGGTGAAGATGCCGGCGGCAATGCCGATGGCAATGCCAGAGGCATGGGCAGTCGGGACGGAGTCGAGACGGCATACCAGGAGGATATGAGCGTCAAAAAGGTTGCGCTGACCTTTGACGACGGACCGCACCCGCGTTATACGGAACAGCTGCTGGAAGGGCTGCGCAAGCGGAATGTCCGCGTTACTTTTTTTGTCCTTGGACAGAGCGCGGAGCTGTATCCCGATCTGATCCGGGAAATGGCACAGGACGGGCATCTGATCGGCAACCACACCTATTCCCATATTCAATTGACGAGAAGGAACGGGCAGCGGTTTGCAGAGGAACTGCAAAAAACGGATGCGGTCATTTTTGAGATCACCGGACAGCATACCGAATTTGTCAGGCCGCCTTACGGCGCTTGGGATAAGAGGTATGAGGAAAGCCTCAATATGATACAGGTGTTATGGAATGTGGACCCGCTTGACTGGTGTTGTTCGGATGCGGGAACTGTCGTCAGCAGAGTGCTGGAAAAAACGGATGAGAACAGCATTATTCTGCTGCATGACGTATACGCAAGCTCGGTCGAGGCGGCGCTTGCCATCATTGACGAGCTTTCGGCACAGGGCTATGAATTTGTCACTGTGGATGAGATCATACTGGACTAAAGTGTGAAGAGAATTTCTAAGGATGGAGATTATCATGGATAATATGGATTTGTTTTCGTATCTTCGCGAAAAAAATTTGGAGAAGGAGTCGCCTTTAGCAGCGCGGATCCGTCCGACGACGCTTGAGGAGATTGTCGGGCAGCAGCATATCATCGGAAAAGATAAAATGCTCTACCGCGCGATTATGGCGGACAAGCTCGGTTCCCTCATTCTTTACGGACCGCCCGGAACAGGAAAAACGACGCTCGCAAGGGTGATCGCCAATACGACGAGCGCGGAGTTTTTACAGATGAATGCGACGGTCGCGGGGAAAAAGGATATGGAGGAAGTCGTGGAGAAGGCAAAGAGTACCGCGGCGATGTACGGAAAAAAGACCATCCTTTTTATTGATGAGATTCATCGGTTTAATAAAGGACAGCAGGACTATCTGCTGCCGTTTGTCGAGGACGGGACACTGACGCTCATCGGGGCGACGACGGAAAATCCGTATTTTGAGGTGAACGGCGCATTGCTGTCCCGCTCCATGGTTTTTGAACTAAAACCGCTGGAAAAGGCGGACATCATGACCTTGATCTCCCGTGCCGTCCGTGACCGGGAAAAAGGAATGGGCGCATATGAGGCGGATATTGATGAGGAGGCGCTTCACTTTCTCGCCGATGCGGCGGGTGGGGATGCACGCCATGCCTTAAATGCCATTGAACTTGGTATCAGGACGACCGAGCGCAGTGAGGACGGAATAATCCACATTACGACGGAGGTTGCACAGGAATGTATTCAAAAACGCGTGGTTCGTTATGATAAAGCAGGGGATAATCATTATGATACCATATCCGCTTTTATTAAGAGCATGAGGGGGTCCGATCCGGATGCGGCTGTCTATTATCTTGCAAAGATGCTGTATGCGGGGGAGAGTCTGACCTTTATCGCGCGCCGGATCATGATCTGTGCGGCGGAGGACGTCGGCACGGCAGATCCGCAGGCGTTGACGGTGGCGGTCAGCGCGGCACAGGCGGCGGAACGTATCGGGATGCCGGAAGCGCAGATCATTCTCTCGGAGGCGGTTGTCTATGTGGCATGCGCGCCGAAAAGCAACGCCTGTGCCAATGCCATAGCGGAGGCGATGCGGACAGTGGAGGAGACCGGAAATCTGCCGGTTCCGACTCATTTGCAGGATGCGCATTATAAAGGCGCTGCAAAACTGGGGCATGGTGCGGGTTACCAATATGCACATGATTATCCAAATCATTATGTAAATCAACAATATCTGCCTTATGAGCTGAGCGGGCGGGAGTTTTACCGGCCGGACGGAAGCGGGTATGAACAGAAGATCAAAGAGCATATGAGCCGGATCAAGAGAGAAGCAGAGTAAGAAAGAATGCTGGAAGAAGATCAGGATACCGAAACAGAGCAGTATGCCGAATAGAGTAAAGAAGCGAAGTGGCGCAGAATAACGGAAACAGCGTAACGCCACAATCAGAGGGGAGGCGCGGCATGACAAAAGCGGAAAGTCGGAAACGGCGAATGGTGATCCTGTCCTTTGATGCGGTCGGGGCGGAAGACCTTTCCGTATTAAAGAAGCTGCCGAATTTTAAGCGGCTTTTGGAGCAGGGAGCGTTGTGTGAGAAGGTGGAAAGTGTGTATCCCTCCATTACCTATCCGGCGCATACAACCATTGTTACAGGAAAAAAGCCGTGTCATCACGGCATTATCAATAACACTTGTTTTCAACCGGAACGGGAAAAGCCCGACTGGATGAGCGACCGTCGAAACATTCGGGGAACAACACTCTACGATGAGGCGATGAAGCGGGGAGACCGCGTGTGCGCCCTGCTTTGGCCCGTGACCGGAAAAAGCCGCATTACCTATAATTTCCCGGAGATTCATGCGAACAGACCATGGCAAAATGTAATCTTGAAGACCATATTGGACGGTTCCACGCGTTATGTGCTCGGAACATTGCCGCATGCGGTACGGGAACTGAAAGGGATTCGTGAGCCGGAGCTGGACAATTTTTTGGAAAAGGCGGCGGTGGATACGATCCTGCGATACAATCCCGAGCTCATGCTCATCCATTTCCTTGATGTGGATTCGCACCGTCATCAGTTAGGGGCGGCACATCCGGAGATCCGCCGCGCCCTGGAACGTCTGGACGGGAGAATCGGTGCGGTAACAGATGCGCTCGCACATACAAAAGCGGGTGCCTGTCACAGCATGGAGGATACGACGGTCGTGATTCTCGGAGATCATTATCAACTGGACTGCCATACGGTGTTATATCCGAATTACCTGTTAAAAAAGCATGGGTTATTTCATGTGGATGGAAAAGGACGCGTGACGGACTATCAGGTGGTCGCAAAAAATTGTGACGGTTCCTGTTACATTTATCTGCATCCCGAAATCAGAAAAAATCTGGTAATGACAGAGAAGATGACACAAAATCTGACAACGATATTTCATGAGCTGTCAGGTGGTGTAGACCGCATTTTTACTGCTCAGGAGGCACACTCCATGGGAGCAGATGACACATGCGTCATGATGATAGAGGCAAAAAACGGGTATTATTTTTTGGATGACCATCAAATGTTGACCTGTTCAGTCGATAATGTGGAACGCCATCGGATGAAAGCGACGCATGGGTATCTTCCGACGCTACCAAAATATCAAACGTTTTTTATGATGGCGGGATACGGTGTGAGAAAAGGGGGAACATGCAGCTCTATGAAGCTGTGGGACGAGGCACCCACGCTTGCGCATATCATGGGACTGACACTTCCAGAGACGGACGGGTGTGTGAGAACCGAGCTGCTTGCGTTGTGAAAGGGGAAGAATGCCTCCGTGTGCATCCGTCGGAGGCTCTAAGGAAGCGCTGATTTAATCAGCGCTTCCTTAGAATAGCTCCTGAATCAAATACTGGTAAATGGACTCATTTTTTTCTTTCCAGTTCTGGCAGACTTTTGCGGCAAAATCCGCGGACGGGACGGTCATACGGATATGGACAAGCTCGCTGCCGTTATCCTTGGCGATCAGCTCGGCAATGTAATCACCAGTGGTTTCCTTTTTATAATTTGTTAAAATAGAAAGCTCATTGCGGATCTGAATCTCATGGGTGGATAAATATTCATGAATATCGTCTTTAATGGAGTGCTGAATGCGGTTGCCAAAAAAGGCAAGCGTTTTGCGCCCTTCTTCGGTAATCTGATAGAGTGTGCGGTTTTCCATCGTTGTTGCGGTGATGAACGCCTCCTCCGATAAATCGTTTAAGACCTGCTGAAGTGTGATATAGCCTGTATATTCTTTTTCCAAGATGAAATCCGCGATCTGTGCGCTTGTAAGCGGGCTTGCCGCTTTGTCCAGCATGTGAAGTATGATCAAACGGTATAAAGTCAACGAATCCTGACTCATAGTATGGTTCCTTTCTGTTTCTCAATACAAAATAGGTAATTGCGAATTGCATGTATTTAGACTGTCTGTGCAAAATATACAATCCATCGTAGGCACGCTTTCGCTACAATTCAACCGCAACGGTACATAACATGCGAAAATACCGCATGTAAGTACCGGCGGTTTCATAGTGCCTACTTATGGAACAGTATATTTTGCACAAACATAAATATAATTCATTGCGATTCGCAATCGTCTATATCATTACAAGTTCCCCGGCGTTACACGGCTACCCTGCACGATTCGGTGTTCCCTCAGATAGCGGTGCATTGCATTCAGGACCGTCTTTTTATCGGCGCTCCAGCAAGGAGCAATCAGCAGCTTTTTCGGTCCGTCCCCGGTCAGGCGATGAATAACGATGTCGGGGGAGAGCAGCGTGAGCGCATGGGCGGTCATTTCGATATACTGTTCCATTGTCAGCGTTTCAAAACGATGCTGCTCGTAATCGGCGGCAAGATCGGTTCCGCGCAGCACATGTAAAAGCTGCAATTTGATACCGAACGGATGAAATAAGTTTACATAACTCACTGTCTCATAGAACTGTGCGGCGCTCTCTCCGGGAAGGCCGGCAATAACATGGACGATTGCCGGAATGCGCCGTGTCTTCAGCGCTTCCATCGCCTCCGCAAAGACGGAGAGCGGATAACCGCGCCTGAGATAGAGAGCGGTCTGCTCATGGATGGTTTGAAGTCCAAGCTCGATCCAGATAAATCGATCGGGATACTCCGCCTGACAGCGGGTAAGCACAGCAAGCACATCCTCAGAAAGACAGTCGGGGCGGGTGGCGATTGAGATTCCGGCAATATCGGGATGGGACAACGCCTGCGCATAGAGGCGGTAGAGCCGGTCGGACCGATCGTAGGTGTTCGTATAAGCCTGAAAGTAAGCAATATATCGGGAACCACGGAATTTGGCGGCGCTCTGCGCTTTTCCATGCTCTATCTGAGAAACAATATCATGTGTTGCTAAATGAGAGGCAAAATCGCCGCTTCCGCCTGCGGAGCAGAAGATGCAGCCGTGCCTGCCCAGCGTACCGTCACGGTTCGGACAGGTCATGCCTGCATCCAGTGCAATTCGATAGAGCTTTTCTCCGTATGTTTTTTTACAATATTCTGATAGCGAGTAATATCCGTTTTCCAGTGTCATTTTGCCTGACGCCTCAAAAGGGTGTGATAGATTAAAATACAAGCGTTATGTTTGCGCAACATTTCCTGTTTCATTCCGTGCGCCGCGCACGGCTTAGCGGATATGAGACTTGACCGCTTCGGCAACGACCTCGGCAACCTGCGGATTGAATGCCTCCGGCATGATGTTTTCATCGTTTAACTCCTCGTCCGGTACGAGCCCGGCGATGGCGGTGGCGGCGGCAAGCTTCATTTCCTCCGTGATCTGTGTGGCGCGTCCCTCTAAAGCACCCTTGAAGATGCCGGGGAAAGCGACCACGTTGTTGACCTGATTCGGGAAATCGGAGCGCCCCGTGCCGACGATGCGCGCGCCCGCGGCTTTTGCTACATCCGGCATGATCTCGGGCACCGGGTTCGCCATGGCAAAAAGGATGGAGTCGTGATTCATGGACGCAACCATTTCGGGCGTGACGATGTTCGGCGCGGAGACACCGACAAAAATGTCCGCTCCCGTTAAGGCGTCTGCAAGTGAACCGGTCTCGTTGTTCGGGTTGGTGCACGTTGTCATTTCCTGCTGCATCCAGTTTAAGTTTTCGGTGGAGCGGGACAGGATGCCGACCTTATCGCAGAGAATGATATTGGTAAAGCCGTAGGTCAGAAGCAGCTTGGTGATGGCAATGCCCGCGCTGCCCGCGCCGTTGACGACGACCTTGCATTGTTCTTTCTGTTTGCCTGTGACTTTTAAGCTGTTGATGATACCGGCGAGCACAACGATCGCCGTACCGTGCTGATCGTCATGAAAGACCGGAATGGGAAGCAGCTTTTTGAGGCGTTCCTCAATCTCAAAGCAGCGCGGAGCGCTGATGTCCTCCAAGTTGATGCCGCCGAAACCGGGGGCAAGATAGGTGACGGCTTTGATGATCTCCTCCGTATCCTGTGTGTCAAGGCAGATCGGAACGGCGTTGACACCGCCGAATTCCTTAAACAGTACCGCTTTTCCCTCCATGACCGGCATAGCGGCGTAAGGACCGATATTGCCGAGACCGAGTACGGCGGAGCCGTCGGATACAACGGCGACGGTATTGGATTTCCAAGTATATTGATAGGCGGCCTCTTTGTCTGCGGCAATCACCTTGCATGGCTCGGCGACGCCGGGCGTATAAGCAAGTGCGAGATCTTCTCTGGATTTTACCGGTGTTTTTGATACGGTTTCAAGCTTTCCGTTCCATTCCGCATGGAGCGCAAGCGCTTTTTCGTTTGTTGTCATGATGGTTTCCTCCTGAGTGTTTATAAAGTTCTGATATGATTTCATTCATAATGTTTGGACATGTTTATAACGGTTTGGTGGCGTGCCGAAGCGGATTACGCCTCCGTCAGGGATGCCGCAAGGCGCTTTGTCAGCGTATCGAGCATGCCGAGCGAATCCTCTTTTAACGATGCCTGTACGGTTACGACCGGCTCGAGAATGCGGAAGTCAGCAAGAGAGCCAAGCTGTTCAGCCATCTGTTTACCGCAGACAGGCGCCCATGAACCGTTTTCGATCACGGCGGCCGTGCGGTTTTTCAGTCCGAGCGCAGTCATGTCGTGCAGGAGGTTCTGCATGGCGGGGTAAATACCATTATTATAAGTGGGCGCTGCGAACACAAGATGGCTGCAGCGGAAAATCTCGGCGATCAGGGTGGACACATGAGTGACGGAAACATCATAGATCGCGATGTTTTTGACACCCGCCTCGGCGAGTTTACAAGCGAGAATGTTTACGGCGTTTTCCGTGCTGCCGTACATAGAGCCGTAAAACAGGGCGACGGCGCGCTCCTCGGGCTCGTAACGGCTCCAAAGATCGTATTTATTTAGGAGCAGACTCAAATCGCTGCGCCAGACGGGGCCATGCAGCGGGCAGATCGTGCTGATCGGGAGCGCTGAGAGCTTTTTTAAGGCAGCCTGAACCGGAAGACCGTATTTTCCGACAATATTGGAATAATAGCGTCTTGCGTCGGCAAGCCAGTCCTTTGCAAAGTCGATCTCGTCATCGAACAGACAGCCGTTTAACGCACCGAAGCTGCCGAAAGCGTCGGCGGAAAAAAGAAGCTGTTCTTTTTCGTCATATGTTACCATGACCTCCGGCCAGTGAACCATCGGCGCGGTGTAAAAGCGCAGCGTGTGAGCGCCCAGTGTAAGGGCGTCGTTTTCTCCCACAATGACAGAACGCTCCGCGTCGATCGGCTCAAAAAACTTTGCGATCATCGTAAAGGTCTTGGAATTGCCCACCAGCTTCATTTCGGGAAAACGGTACAACAGCTCCCCGATGCAGGCACAGTGATCCGGCTCCATATGATTCACGATCAGATAATCGAGCGGTTTCCCGGAAAGCGTGTGCAGCAGGTTTTCCAAGAACTGGCGGGACACGGAAGCGTCCACGGTATCGATCAGGGCGTTTTTTTCATCCGTGATCAGATAAGCGTTGTAGGAAACGCCTCTCGGGATGGGAAACAGGTTTTCAAACAGGGCAAGCCTTCTGTCGGATGCGCCGACCCATACGATGTCATCGGTGATGGAACGAGTGCAATACATAAGTGTTCTCCTTTCGGTCTGATACAGAGTTAATAGGAGATTGCGAAACGCATTAATAAAGTGCGTGGAGTGTACAAAATATACAATACCAACGCAGGCACGCTTTCGCTGCAATTCAATCGCAGCGGTACATAACATGCGAAAATACCGCATGTAAGTACCGGCGATTTCATAGCGCCTGCTTATGGAAATGTATATTTTGTACTATCATGAACGTAATTGATTGCGTTTTGCAATTACCTATGATACAGAGTTAAGGCGTCCGCAAACGCCCATGATACAAAATCGGGCGTTATGAAATGCATGAAAATCATGTTAGCAATTGCGTTTCGTCTTAATCTGTGATATATAAGATAAATATAGCATAACTGCGGTTACATAGCTATGTATTATTTTAGGCAAGTTCTGATTTTTTTTGCAATAGGAAAATCCTATTTACAAATTACAAAAAGATGTAGTATAATGTTCGCAGGGTTATTGAAGTACATATTCATATGCAAATCTGCAAGACTTTCCACCACACAGACACAAACAAATACCGTGATATGGGATCATGAGAAATGTGCGGACTGTTATGAACATAACAAGCAAATAAAAAGGGACGACAGGGGAGTTCCGAGGAGCAGAAAATCATTTAGGGAACAGAAGGGGTTCCTAAGGAAAAGGAATAAGAAAGGTGCAGTATGAGAGAAAAGTATGAGTCACTGGCGTTAAGCGATTTGAAAGAAATCGCAAAGGCAAGAGGAATGAAAGGGACGTCCACCATGAAAAAGGCGGAGCTGATCGATGCGATGCTTAAGCAGGACGAGGAGGACAAGGCACAGGGCAAGGATATTGAGCCGAAACCCGTACTGAATCGGCCGGGAGAGCCAAAAAAGGACGAACAGCAGGAGGAGCGCTTCCCGCAGGAGCTTGACAGTGGGGTCATGGCGAACGGTATTTTGGAGGTCATGCCGGACGGATATGGTTTTATCCGCTGTGAAAATTATCTGCCGGGGGAGAATGACGTTTACGTTGCGCCGAGCCAGATTCGGCGGTTTAATTTGAAAACGGGTGATATTGTAGAGGGAAACACGCGGATCAAGACACAGAATGAGAAGTTCAGTGCACTTTTATTTGTCAAAAAAGTAAACGGCCTGCCGCCCGAGATCATCGCAAGGCGCATGCCGTTCGAGGACATGACGCCGATCTTCCCGAACGAGCGGCTGAGCCTGGAGACGGCGGGAGCATCCGTGGCAATGCGCATCATGGATCTGATGAGTCCGGTCGGCAAGGGACAGAGAGGAATGATCGTTTCCCCGCCGAAAGCCGGAAAGACTACTTTATTAAAGGAAGTTGCAAAGTCCATCAAGCGGAATTCGCCCGATGTCCATCTGATCATCTTACTGATCGATGAGCGTCCCGAGGAGGTCACGGACATTAAGGAAGCGATCGAGGGACCGAATGTTGAGGTCATTTATTCGACCTTTGACGAGCTGCCTGAGCATCATAAGCGGGTATCCGAGATGGTCATTGAGCGGGCGAAGCGCCTCGTGGAGTCCAAAAAGGACGTTATGATCCTGTTGGATTCGATCACCAGACTGACCCGTGCCTATAACCTGACTGTCCCGCCTTCAGGAAGAACGTTGTCGGGCGGTCTTGACCCGGCGGCGCTCCATATGCCGAAGCGTTTCTTTGGTGCAGCGCGCAACATGCGCGAGGGCGGAAGTCTGACGATTCTTGCGACGGCACTTGTGGAGACGGGCAGCAAGATGGATGATGTGGTATATGAGGAGTTCAAGGGAACCGGTAACATGGAGATGGTGTTAGACCGCAAGCTCTCTGAAAAGAGGGTATTCCCTGCCATTGATATTCCGAAGTCCGGCACGAGACGGGAGGATTTATTGCTCACACCCGATGAGCTTGAGGCGATCAACGTGATTCGAAAGGCGTTAAACGGTCTGAAGTCCGATGAGGCGGTGGACAAGGTGCTCGATCTGTTCACCCGCACGAGGAACAACAACGAGTTTGTGCAGATGGTGAGGAAGATGCGGTTTATCTGATCAACAGTTTCGTCGGCAGATGTAAGACGGATGGATCATGTCTGTGTGAATGAGCCTGTCATATATCTGAGAGCAATACTGTTACAAATTTTCATCATGTTTTTTTATAAAATACTTGCATCGCAGGACATTCTGTGATATAGTTAGAGCGCTGTTTGTAAACGGACAATCATAAGAAAATGATTTCATAGAGAGGTGAGAAGCATGAAAGAAGGAATCCATCCGAATTATTATCAGGCAACCGTGACCTGCAACTGCGGCAACACATTCGTGACCGGATCGACGAAGCCGGAAATCCACGTTGAGGTCTGCTCCAAGTGCCATTCGTTCTATACAGGTCAGCAGAAGACCGCACAGGCACGCGGACGTATTGATAAGTTCAATAAGAAGTACGGCGTTGGAAACCAATAAGGTACAAAGACAAGGTTGAGGTTATCATATCTCAACCTTATTTTTTCTGCGATAAGCGTTGTGTTTGACGGCAGAATGCTGAAAAGGTGTGTTCCGCTGTCATACGGCTGATCGCGCAGACTGCACGGTGGGAGGAATCGTTTTGGCACGCAAAAAAAGAAAAACCTGTTATTCGGGCATCGGCGGACAGGCGGTGCTCGAGGGCGTTATGATGAAAAATAAGGACATCTATGCCGTAGCGGTGCGCAAATCCGACGGGGAGATCGTGGTGAACACGCAGGAGTATGTCGGTATTCTGAACGACAGCTTTTTGAAAAATGTGCCGTTTATCAGGGGCATATTCAATTTTATTGATTCCCTTGTGCTCGGTATGAAGGCGTTAAATTATTCCGCAGACTTTTTTGAGGACGAGGAAGCGAAGGAGTCCGGGGCGGATAAAGTACTCAATAAGGTGTCAGGCGGCAGAGCGGAGCAAATCTTTATGGCGATCACGCTGATCTTTTCGGTGGCGCTCTCCATCGGTGTTTTTATTGCACTGCCCTACTATCTGTCCACCCTGTTTGGAAAATACGTGCGCAATCGTTCTCTGTTAAATATCATAGAGGGAGCAATCCGTATTGTAATCTTTTTGCTCTATGTGCTGCTGATCTCGCTGATGAAGGACATTAGGCGGGTCTATATGTATCACGGGGCGGAGCATAAGTGCATCAATTGTCTGGAGCGCGGCAGAGCGCTCTATGTGCGCAACGTGATGCGCTGCTCCAGACTGCATCGTCGCTGCGGGACGAGTTTTCTGCTGTTTGTTATGTTTGTCAGCATTATTTTGTTCTTTTTTATCACGGTCACGAACCCGGTGTACCGCGTGGTGCTGCGCATTGCGCTCATTCCCGTTGTTGCGGGGATCTCTTATGAGCTGATCCGCTTTGCGGGGAAGCATGATAATGTTTTGGTTCGGATTCTCTCCGCGCCCGGCATGCTGCTGCAGCGTTTAACGACAAGAGAACCGTCCGAGGAGATGGTTGAGGTTGCGATCCAGTCTGTTGAGGCCGTGTTTGACTGGCGGGAATACCTAAAAGAGAACTTTGATTATGATGTGGCGGCGGAGGAGGCGGCGGAAGCCGAAGCGAAAGCGAGAGCGCAGGCGGAAGAAGAGGAAGAGACCGCAGAGCGCGCGGGCAGAGAGCGCGCAGAAGCAGCAGAGCGCACGGGCAGAGAAGGCACGGGAGCCGCAGAGCGCGCGGGTAGAGAACGTGCAGAAGCAGCGGAAAGTGCAGGCAGAGAGCGCACAGGAGCCGCAGAGCGCACGGGCAGAGAACGTGCAAGGAACACGAAAGAGAAGGCGGAACCATGACGTATCGGGAAGCCTATGAACAGGGTAAGCGTCTGCTTGCAGAGTACGGCATAGAGGAAGCCGGAACGGATGCGCGACTGCTCTTGGAGTATGTCTGTCATACGGATTATCAGACGTTGTACACGCAGGGCGAGCGCGTGCTGGACGAATTGCAGGCTGACATTTATGTAAACTATTTGGAGAAGCGTGCTGATCGCATCCCGCTTCAATACTTGACACATACGCAGTCCTTTATGGGATTGGATTTTTATGTAAACGAACACACACTCATACCGCGGTCGGATACGGAAATTCTGGTGGAGGAGGTCATGCGCTACGGGCAGGACGGCATGGCAATCCTTGATCTTTGCACAGGGAGCGGCTGTATTTTATTATCCCTGCTGCATTATTCCAACGGATGCTTCGGCGTGGGGACGGATGTATCGAAAGAGGCGCTTGCGGTTGCCGAGGGGAATGCAAAAACACTTGGATTTGGGGAAAAAATGACGCAGGGGGAATTATTCTTTTTACAGGGCGACCTGTATGACGCGCTGGAAGAGAAATTGCCTGCATTTGATGTGATCGTGTCGAATCCGCCCTATATCCGTTCTGAGGTCATTCCTACGCTGATGCCGGAGGTCAAAGAGCATGAGCCGCGTCTGGCGCTTGACGGGGGCGGTGACGGTCTTATGTTTTACCGGCGTATCATCGACGGCGCGCCTGCGCATGTGAAGCGGGAGAGCGCGCTTTTTTTTGAGATCGGGGCAGATCAGGGAGACGCGGTGAAAGAGCTGATGCTTCAAGCGGGATACCGTGACGTGCGTATTGTCAAAGATTATGCGGGGCTTGACCGGGTCGTGTATGGTGTGCGGATCGCGGGATGAGCGATCAGGTGATGGGAAAGAGTATTTGATAACGCGTGTGATAAAAACGGAATTTTATATTTGCACATGGATAAGATTTATAGATAGAAAGGTATGAGGACATGTTTGACAGATTAGAGGATTTACTCAGACGCTTTGAGGAGATCATGAGCGAGCTTTCGGAGCCGTCCGTGACGTCCAATCAGGAGCGTTTCCGCAGCCTGATGAAAGAGCAGAGTGATTTAGAGCCGATCGTTAAGGCGTATCAGGAATATAAAAAGAGTAAGCAGGATATTGAGGACAGTCTTGTCATGCTCGACGAGGAGAGCGACGAGGACATGCGCGAGATGCTCAAGGAGGAGTTAAATGACGCGAAGGCGCGTGTGGAAGAGCTGGAGCAGGAATTAAAAATTCTTCTTTTGCCGAAAGATCCGAATGACGACAAGAATGTCATTGTGGAGATCCGCGCGGGTGCGGGCGGTGACGAGGCAGCGCTGTTTGCCGCAGAAATCTATCGGATGTATGTGCATTATGCGGAGGGACGCCGGTGGAAGGTCGAGACGATGAATGTGGATGAGATCGGCATCGGCGGCATGAAAGAAGTGCAGTTCATGATCAATGGAAAGGGCGCGTACTCCGTGATGAAGTACGAGAGCGGCGTTCACCGCGTCCAGCGCGTGCCGGAGACGGAGAGCGGCGGGCGTATCCACACATCGACGATCTCTGTCGCGGTCATGCCGGAGGTTGATGAGGATATTGATATTGTAATAGAAGATAAGGATATTCGGATCGATGTGATGCGCGCATCGGGAAACGGCGGACAGTGCGTGAATACGACCGATTCCGCGGTACGCCTGACGCATTATCCGACGGGCATTGTCGTGTACAGCCAGACCGAGAAGTCACAGATACAGAATAAGGCAAAGGCGTTCGCCCTGCTGCGCGCAAAGCTCTACGACATGGAGCAGCAGCAGCGCCATGATGCGGAAGCGGAGCTGCGCCGTTCGCAGATCGGAACCGGCGACCGCTCCGAAAAGATCAGAACGTACAACTTCCCGCAGGGACGCGTGACCGATCACCGGATCAATCTGACGTTATATAAGCTTGACAAGGTGATGAACGGGGATATTCAGGAGATCATTGACGCGTGTATCGCGGCGGACCAAGCGGCAAAACTGGTGAGGATGAATGAGAACTAATTTCGGAGAAGATGGTTATGCGTTAGGTCATTACCCGTCTTTTTGGAGGGGCGAAGAAAATGGCAGTATGTGAAGGGTACAGTATGGTGGGCACGAGTGGCGTAAATGGCGACGCCTATTATATATCCCCTGATAAAACGACATTTTTACTGGCTGACGGGGCATCGGGTGCGGGGAGCGATGGAAAAGTCCTGATGTCAAAGCTTTGCGTGGAAGTAGTAAAAAACCATCCTTTTCTTTTATCTGATTTGTCGCCGAAAGATTATCTGGTCAAATTGATTTGGGAGATAAACAATCGACTGATCGCAGTCTCACAAGAGCAGGAGCATTATATTTTTGGAACCATCGTTATTGGCGTAGTCAAGGAGCATGTCGGAACAATTGTGGCGATCGGAGATTCTCCGGCGTTTTGGATACACGACAATACGATTACCCGGGTAGCAAAAACAAAGAAAACATATTACAATCTGGTCGAAATGGGGCTTTATTCCGAGCAGCAGCTGGAGCAGGCGGTTCACGGATTACCGGAGCATATGTGGTCCATGTTTGACAGGTTTATTCCTATGGTAGTTCCGGCTTATGCTGTCGAAGAAATCGGATTAGAAAAAAATGACATGATCATGTTTTGCAGTGACGGCGTCAGTGATTATGTGCAGTTAGATGAAATTAAAGATGCTGTGAGCGGAGAAAACGTATTGGAAAGTATGAAAACAGTCATAAATACTGCACGGGAAAATTCCATAAGAGAGAGAAATTGCGTCAGATATGATGATTTAACAATGGTTGTTTATCGATGCTGATCTTGTCTCGTCCGGTGGGGAGAAATGCAATGAGAGCCGAACGATATCAAAAGTCAGAAAGGGGCAGAATGTCAGTGGTGCTTGAAAATAAGCTTCATATAAGCGATTCGACAGAATTAGCTCGTGTTGAGGAACAAATAAGCAAGAAAAAGGCTGCGTTACTTTTTGAAAGCGGGTATTTGCATACCTTACAGGCAGGTACTCTGGATAGTCTTTTAGAAATACACAGGTATCTTTTTGATGAGATTTATGATTTTGCCGGTAAAATAAGAGGAATAAACATAGCAAAGGGGAATTTTAGATTTGCTTCTGTTATGTACTTACGTGCGGCGCTTGATCATATAGAGAAAATGCCGCAGTCAACCTTTGATGAAATTGTAGAAAAATATGTGGAAATGAATGTTGCGCACCCGTTCAGAGAGGGAAACGGCAGAAGTACAAGAATCTGGCTGGATTTAATCCTGAAACAGGAGCTTAACATGGTGGTGGATTGGAGCAGGATAGACAAAGACGATTATTTGCTTGCAATGGAGAGAAGCCCGATTAAAGACATCGAGATAAAACATTTGCTGAAAGGGGCACTGACTGATAAAATAAATGATCGGGAAGTGTATATGAAAGGGATAGATTACAGTTATTATTATGAGGGATATACGGTATACAAAGCAGAAGAACTGTGAGAATGTGTTGTTGTATGAGATGTATTTTCATAATTGATGTAAATGGAGAAAATGAGATGCCGGAAATAGCATTGTTTTTTGGAATAAGAGTTACCATGTATTATGATGATCATAATCCGCCACATTTTCATGCAGAGTATAATGGAAATAAGGCTCTGGTGGAAATTAATGAGGCGAGAGTAATAAAAGGCGCTTTGCCATCAAGACAATTAAAATTGGTGTTAGCATGGTGTGTATTACATCAGGATGAATTAATGCAGAACTGGGAATTGGCTAAAGACGGAAGACTACTTAATAAGGTTGCACCATTGATGTAGAGGAGGAAGAATATGTTTCCAAAAATTGTTCAAGTTGTTCCGACGGAGGAATATACCGTATATGTATATTTTGAAGACGGAAAAATTGTATGCTATGATGTAAAACCGTTATTAGAAAAGGAAGTATTTTCAGCCTTGAGAGAACTCACATTTTTTATGGGTGCATGTACCATAATGAATGATACATTGGCGTGGGATGTGTCAGGGAATAGGGATCATTGCAAGTGTATTGACATTGATCCGGATACATTGTATGCACTAGACGCAGTAAAAGAGAAAATAGCATAATGACTTACAGCTGAAAAACGCTGTCGGAAAATTTATGATGTAAGAAACGAGCGCACAAAAGACAGCGCCTGCGGGAACGCTGTCTTTTGTGTTGTAAAAAAGGAGTAAGAATCGATCATGGCAGAATATATCACGACGTATACAAAAGTGCATTTTACGCCTCTTGATCCGAAAAAAGAGGACATCCGCATTGAGGATATCGCGCATGCGCTTTCCATGATGACGCGTGCGAACGGGCATTTTCCTGAATTTTATTCCGTGGGACAACATTGTCTTGCCTGCGCGGATGAGGCACGGGCAAGGAACGCGGGTGCGTATTTAGAGCTGGCATGTCTGCTGCATGATGCGGCGGAAAGCTATCTTGCCGACGTCACCCGTCCGGTCAAGCAGCATATGGATTTTTTCAGACAGACCGAGAAAAAACTGCTCGGTCTGATCTATGAGCGTTTTTTGGGCAGAGCGCCGGATACGGAAGAGCATGCGTTTATCAAAAACGTGGACGATACGCTTTTGTATCACGAATTTTATCACTATATGGGCGAGCGGCTTTTTGACAAGCCGATGAAGCTTTTCAGTTCGCCCCGCTTTGTGACGTGTAATTTTGCGGAAACGGAACAACAATATAAGGAGAGATATTTTGAACTGGCGTCGCAAGTAATGGGAGAAGAATTTTGCTGAGAAATGGATAAGTGAGTAAAAAGAAAGGGGAGCAGCACCATCATGGACATCGCCTGGAAAAAGATTACGATGGAGGACAGAGCGCTGATCGAGCATTATTACGAACGTGAGCAGTCGATGAGCTGCGAGTTTTCGTTTGCAAACAATCTGCTTTGGGCGCCGTATTATGACATCCGCTTTGCCGTGCTGCGGGATTGTCTTGTTTTTTGCCACGTTAGGGACTCGGATACGCTCTCGGTCAGCTATCCGCTGGGACGGGGCGACATCAGAGGTGTGCTGGAGGAGCTCTTTGCTTATTTTGCAGAGAAAAACCGGCCGTTTCGGATGCATCTTGTCACACCGCAGCAGTACGCACACTTGATGGAGCTGTATCCGATGCGGTTTCAGATCGCGTATGACCGGGATGCGGCGGATTATGTGTACGAGGCGGAAAAGCTGAAGACTTTGGCGGGAAAAAAGCTGCACGGAAAGCGCAATCATATCCATAAATTTAAGCAGGGGCATCCGGATTGGTCTTTTGAGAGGATCGAGGGGCATAACGCAGAAGAATGCATTGAGATGGCGCGGGAGTGGGGGCGGCAGAATGCCATTGATGAGGATTGGGAAAAAAGTGCGGAATTTGACATTACCCTGCGCGCGCTGAGGCAGCATGAGCAGTTAAAGCTCGATGGAGGGCTGATACGGGCGGACGGGCGTGTTGTCGCGTTTTCACTCGGAGAGCCGTGCAACCGGGAGACCTATGTCGTGCATATCGAGAAGGCGTTTGCCGACGTGCAGGGCGCGTATCCGATCATGAATCAGCAGTTTGTGGAGCATATTGCCGCAGGCTACCGCTATATCAACCGGGAGGAAGATACAGGGGCGGAAGGACTGCGCAAAGCAAAGCTCTCCTATTATCCGGATCTGATGGTGGAAAAAGGAACGGTCACGGAGCGGAAGGATTAAAATGTGCTGCTGCCTGCAAGGTTTATGCCCCTAAAACGTACCGCGCAGGGCATGGTCAAGTCAGACCATGTCCTGCGGGATGGAATCGCTCATGGAAATATGTTCCTCATATAATACGGACGGAAAAACAGAAACATCCCGTGCGGAGCCGTCCCGAAGTGTTTTGCGATATTCGGTCGGCGTGCAGCCTAAGATGCTCTTGAATACTTTGTTAAAATAACTAACGGTATTAAATCCAACTGTCGTGGCAAGCTCTGAGAAAGACATTTGTTTCTGTGCGTCCTGTCTGATGATCACCGACGCCATAAAAATGCGGTATCTCATCAGATATTCAAACGGTGTCGCGTGCAGCGCTTTCTTAAAGCAGCGGCAGCATTCGCTTTTACTGACATGGATCGCGGCGGCGATTTCGTCGAGCGTGATCGGTTCCTGATAATGCCGTTCAATGAAAAGGACAGCGTCCCGCGCGCGTAATTCGCTTAAGGAACGCGTTTCTTTTTTTTCCGGAACGAGGGCCGAAAATTCTTCCAGCATATAGACCCAAAAGCGGCACAGGCAGCTTTTGGTGATCAGTTCATAGCCTGTTGCGGCGGAATCGTTCGCGCGCACAAGCTCATCAAACAGCGCAATCATATCTGCGGATCGCGCGTATTCCTTGTTGATCAAAAAATAACGGAATTCAGTTTTACCGGTAATCGGGGTCAGATATTTGGCGTTGAGATACGTTTTGCTATAGCCGAAAAACAGCATCGGATGAAAGACGATAGCGTCAAATTTGCCCGGTTCTTCTCCAACCGGATGAAGAGAGTGCATGGTGTTCTGATTAATATAAATGGCATCGCCTGTTTCAAGCAGGATCGTCTCATCCCCGATCAGGCACTCCATTTTGCCCTGTGTGACAATGTCAATTTCCAGTTCCTCGTGCCAGTGCCAGCGGACAAAGCCCATGTAGAGGCTGCGAAGATCGACATGGTAGATGGCGATCGGATACTCCAGATTGCCGTGTGTTTTCTTTTCCTTCAGGTAATCGTCTGCTGGAAGTGCGGTAGGTTTTGTTCTCATATGATGGTCAGCTCCCGTCAAACATAAACTAGTCAACATGATGTGAAATTATTGTAAAAAAGCATTTGCCCAAACAGGCTCGCAGTTTGTGCCTATTATATCATCTAGATATCGAACCTCGCAAACCTGCGCTTACGCGCTTTATGTCCGGCTTCGCCGGACGTTTGCTCGGTAATGGCGCAGGCAGAGCCCCGAAAAAACTAACGTTTTTTCGGGATCGCTTCGCTCGTCAAATGGACAAAGAAGCATCTGCCTGAGCAAGCTCGCAGATGCTTTTTTGTCCACTTGACTCTGCCCTTTGCGGACATTATAGCATGATTTGGGAAGAATAAACAGATACCGCGCATATATTTTTATGAGAAATATGGAAAAATCGAGGCGGTGGCATGGATTCGGGAAAGCTGGATAACGCGTTGGAGTTGTCTTTGGATATGACGGAAGAAGAAAGAGCAAAATCAGAGGAGCTGGGAGTCGGATATTCTCCGCAGGAGGGGACATGGGAACTGATCGTGAAATATCAGGGAAGTCTTGATGCGGTTCGCGCGTTGGGCGGCGTTGTGGAAGAATTGATCGCCGGGTACGCCATTATCACGATACCGCAGGGAAGGGTAGAGGCGCTTGCCGCCATCCCGCAGATCGAATATGTCGAGAAGCCGAAACGATTGTTTTTTCAATTGCTGGAACCGCTCGCGGCGGCATGCATCTCGCAGGTGCAGCTCAGAGAGCCGTACTTAAGCGGAAAAGATGTATTGCTTGCGGTCATTGATACGGGGATCGATTACCGAAGCAATCTGTTTCGCAATGCGGACGGAACGACGCGCATCTGGGATTTATGGGATCAGGTTCTTTCGCCCGACGAGGCGCGCGGATTTCTTCCGCCGGAAGGGTTTTCCCAGGGGGTAGCGTTTTCAAGGCAGCAGATCAATGAGGCGCTTCTGGCGGGGCCGGACGCCTTGCGGCTCCTGCCGAGTATGGATGTGAGCGGACACGGCACGGCAGTCACATCCGTTGCGGCAGGGTATGCCAGAGAGCCTGCATTCCGCGGCGTCGCAACACAGAGTCCGCTGCTCATTGTCCGTCTTGGGAACACGCAGGCGGAAGGGTTTCCCAAGACGACGCAGTTGATGCGTGCAATCACATGGTGCCAGCGCAAGGCGGCGGAATATGGCATGCCGCTCTGTGTGAATTTAAGTTTCGGCAATACATACGGAGCGCATAACGGAACGTCCATACTGGAGCGTTTCATGGACAATGCGGCGCAGATCGGGAGAACGTCGATCTGTGTCGGGAGCGGTAATGAAGGAAGCACAGGGGGGCATGTGGCGCGGGCAATCCAAAAAGGGGAGCAGCGCACGGAGATCTTGAGCGTTGGCAGCTATGAAAGTGCGCTTTCCGTGCAGATATGGCTGAGTCCGGTGGACACCTATCAGATCGTGATCATTACGCCGACGGGCAACCGGGTGACGCTTGATGCGGGTGAGCCTGCGGGAACGAGAAAGGTCGTATATGACGGCACGCAGCTTTTGATCTATGTGGGAGCGGCGAATCCCTATGCCGCAAACAAGGAGATTTATGTGGAAATGCTGCCGGCATACGGGAATCGCTATATTGCTTCGGGGGAGTGGCATTTTGTTTTCACGGGCGTGCGGACGGCAACGGGGGAATACGCGATGTATCTGCCCTCTCAGGAGGCGCGGGGGACGCAGACATTTTTCTTGAATCCGACGCCGCAGCAGACCTATACAATCCCGTCAACGTCTGCGGCGGTCATTACGGTCGGCGCTTATGATTCCGGAAGCGAGCGGTATGCGGACTTTTCGGGACGAGGTACATATTATGTAAACTCGTCAAACAGACTGTCCAATTTCGGAAATGTCAAGCCGGATTTGGTGGCGCCCGGCGTGAATCTTTCGGTAATCGGACCGGAGGATCAGCCGCTGACCGTGTCGGGTACGTCTTACGCGACGCCGTTTGTCACGGGGGCGTGCGCGTTGATGATGGAACAGGGCATTGTCCGCGGCATCGACCCATACTGCTACGGCGAGAAGCTAAAAGCGTACCTTAGGATGGGAGCGAAGCCGATCAGAGGAGAAAGCATATACCCGAACGAGCGGGTCGGATGGGGCGCGCTGTGTTTGAGGGACAGTCTGCCGGGGTGACTTGAAAAGTTATTTGATGAGTAAAAGACCTAGGGCAGTAGATGTATTGTGAAGTGTACCCTGCCTGTTCTTTTAGGACGACTTTTCATTATCATAATTTTTATCAACAGGATACAGGTGCTTGTGGATGGAGAAATCTTGCGAGAGTCATGGAGGGCGACGGAACGGCTCTTTTGTCGGCCAAGGACAGTCTGGATTTCTTTTTGGTCGGTAATTCCGTTACTTATGTCCATACACGCAGGGCAGTCCTTCCGTGACGGAGGAACCATTCAACGATGAGCGGGGAATATTCAAACCGCCGCTGCGGAGACGTTTTCTGCGATAAATGTTCAAAAGGCAAAAATGTACCCTATAGGACTTGATGAAAATGGTTGCATATAGTACCATACAAGAAAAAGGAGGGCATATGGAAACGAGAACCGGTTTCCTTATTTCACAAGTCAAGCAGGTACAGAGCCGGATATTCCAGCGGCTGCTCACAGAAAGCGGTGTGGAAGAATTTAACGGTCCTCAGGGCAGGATTCTCTACGTGCTCTGGCAGGAGGACGGGATTCCTATTTCTCGGTTGGTGCGGGAGACAGGCTTGGCAAAGAGTACACTCACTGCCATGCTGACCCGCATGGAAGACGCCGGGTTGATCACGCGGGAGAATTCATCGGCTGACAAGAGGCAGGTGATCATCTGCCTGACTGATACAGCGAGGGGACTGCAGGATAAGTACGAGCAGGTATCCGAGGAGATGAATCGGCTGTTTTACCGTGGGATGACGCAGGAGGATGCGGATATTCTGGACGTTCTGCTGGGGCGGGTGCTGGCAAACCTGCAGGAATTATTGTAGATGCGCGACCACACTTGCAGGGATGAGGGAGTCAGTCCTCTGCCGGTTCAGCGATTGCCGGCTGGACAAGCTTTCCGTGATGGCATGTATCGGAGGGGAAAACTACTTTGTCTAAATTTTATATATCCGATTTGCATTTGGGGCACAAAAATGTGATCAGGCATGATGGCAGGCCCTTTGCCGACATAGCGCAAATGCGAAAAATTTTGGTGGAAAACTGGAACAATGTCGTCGCCGGTCATGACGAGGTGTATATTCTCGGTGATTTTGCATGGAAAAATGCGGAGGGTTTTGAGGTGTTATGCGAGTTAACAGGAAGAAAGTTTTTGATCCTGGGTAATCACGACAAGCCGACCGCAGAAATGAAAGCTTACTTTGAGTGGATCAAGGATTATGCTGTGATCATGGACGGTGAAGTTCAGGTCGTGATGAGCCATTATCCGATCGCACATTGGTATAATCAGTATCGGGGAGCGGTGCATTTGTACGGTCATGTTCATAATAATAACGATTACCTTGCTTTTCTGCAGTACGCTTGTATCTGCAAGAGCAGAAATATTCCGTTTGAGTGCTACAATGTCGGCTGTATGCTGGACTACATGGGATACACGCCGAGAACCCTTGACGAGATCAGGAATCAGAAAAAAGGATAAATAGCGATTCGGGATAGGGTAGAATCGAAATTTTCGAGAATACTATGAATAGGTGTAAAACTGAAAGGAGCACAGAGTCAACATGCTTGATTGCGCGATCATCGGAACCGGCCCGGGAGGGCTGTCAGCGGCGCTGAACCTGAAAACCTATCAAAAGGATTTTGTATGGTTTGGTTCCAAAATGTTAAGCGACAAGGTTACAAAAGCGGAAAAGATAACAAATTATCCCGGTTTTCCGGAGATCGGCGGCGCAGAACTCTTTGAAAGATTTCAGGCGCATATGGAAAGCGCGGGATTGGAGATCACGGAAAAGACCGTGACGAGCGTTATGCATTCCGGCGGGCATTTCATGGTTCTTGCGGACAATGAGCTCTATGAGACGAAAACGCTGATTCTGGCGATGGGTGTCATGGCGGCGAAGCTCATGGACGGGGAAGAGGAACTGCTGGGAAAGGGCATAAGTTACTGCGTGACCTGTGACGGGATGCTTTACAAAGGAAAAAAGATCGCGGTCGTATGTAATGCGCCCAGATTTGAACACGAGGTAGAATATTTGGCGGAACTGGCGTCCAAAGTGCTTTACTTTCCCAGCTTCGAGGCTGGAATGAACAGGGAAAACGTGACGGTTTTGAGGGACGCTCCGGTGGCAGTCCACGGAGATCAGCGCGTGACGTCCATCACGCTTCGCAGCGGGGCGAAGGAGGAGGTTGACGGCGTATTCTGCCTGAGAAACGCGATTGCTCCGACAAAACTGATCCCGGGGATTCAGGTGGAAAACGGACATATCGTGGTTGACCGCCAAATGACGACGAATTTACCGGGGTGTTTTGCGGCGGGAGACTGTACGGGCAGACCGTATCAGTATACGAAAGCGGTCGGCGAGGGAAACGTGGCGGCGCATAGCGTCATCGCTTATCTTTCGTCGCAGAACTGAACGCAGGCTTCCCGCGGATTCATTGACTTTTACATGTTAAAGTGATATAAATGAAGTATCATGCTGTGTAGGGGGGATGGGTATGGGAAAGAGCATCAGTCTTGATATTGCTGCACTTGCGTTGTTGTTCATACTGGTAGTTACGCGGGTTATGCGTAAAATGATGCATGACAGATCAAATCGGATCTTTCTGCTCATTTTGGTGACGGCAACCGCCTCGACCGCGTTTGATATTGCGACAATTCTCATTGACCGGGCACAGTGTGAACAGGCGGCTGTAATCTACATAGCGAATATGGGATATTTGCTCACACACTATCTCACGGTGCCGTTGTACCTGTTGTTTATTATCAGTATGACGGACACATGGCACAAATTACGCAGGAATCCCGTGTTTCAGGTTCTTATGATCCTGCCGCTTGCGGTCGTATTGCTTGCGTTTGCTACAAATTCGTTCACCCACCTCATTTTTTCGGTTGAGAACGGTTATCAGCGCGGACCGTTGATCGGCGTGATGTATGTGACGACGATCCTGTATGTGATGATTGTCATAGGCTATTTGATCCGGTATCGCAAATTATTCGGCTGGGGAAATTTGGCGGCAGTCGGCGCGGTCATTCCCATTGACGTGGTGGCAATGCTGGTTCAGTTTTTTGTCCCAACGGCTCTGATCGAAATGTTCTGCGGAGCGCTCGGTCTGTTGATCATGACCATCGGGCTTCAGCGGCCGGAAGAATATGTCGATACGTTCACCAATCTTATGAAGCACAGTGCTTATGCCCATGATATGAGACGTTCTTTTGATAATGAAAAGCACGTGCACATCGTCATGCTCAACATCACAAATTTCCAGACAATCCAATCAATGATCGGGTTTGATTCTATGGCCGAGATATTGAGAATGGTTGCAGATACAATTCGCAGGCTTAACAGAAAAATACGCGGCAGAGCGGATTTGTACTATCTTAATAACGGCAGGTATCGAATGGTCTTTCGGGAAAAAGATCAGGATAAGGCCCGGATGTTGGCAGATGCGCTGAATCAGGAGTTAAAGATACCGATCAGCAGCAACGGCTTAAATATCAGTCTGGCGCCGTTTCTCATATTGGCGCGTTGTCCGGAGGAGATCAAGGACTTTAAGGCGCTCATGTCTTTTGGTTTGGATTTTCACATAAAAAATGACTATACCGGGCAGGTGATGTCCGCAGGCAAAATTTTTGACGAGAATCAGCTTGATATTCAAAACAATATTGATCTAATCATTGAGCAGGCTCTTGAGAATGAGAGCTTTCAGGTATACTATCAGCCGATTTATTCGACCAAACAGGGCAGGATCACATCTGCGGAGGCATTGCTTCGGTTATTTGATCCACAGCGGGGCTTCATCTCGCCGGAGCTGTTGATTCATGCGGCTGAGAAAAGCGGTGCGATTCATCGGATAGGAGAATTTGTTTTCGAGAAAGTTTGTCGGTTTATCGCCAGTGAGAGCTTTGAAAAGCTGGGACTTGACTATATTGAGGTGAATCTGTCCGTGGCACAGATCATGAAAGCAGATCTGGCGGATAAGCTGCTTACCATTATGGACAAATATCATATTTCAGCGGATAAGATCAATTTGGAGATCACGGAGAGCGCCACGGCCTATGAGCAGAAAGCCATGATGGAGAATCTCGAAGCGCTCGCCCGGGCGGGGCTTAGTTTTTCTTTGGATGATTACGGTACGGGCTATTCGAACATCAAGCGCGTGATTCAGCTGCCGTTAAAGATCATCAAACTGGATAAGTCCTTTGTGGATGAAAAAAATAATCCAAAGATGTGGATTGTCATAAAGAATACGGTGAAAATGTTAAAAGACATGGATATGGAGGTTGTCGTGGAAGGCGTTGAAACACAGGAAGCGCTGGATGAGTTTGCGAGACTGCAATGTGATTTTATTCAGGGATATTTCTTCTCAAAGCCAATCCCGAAAAAAGATTTTGTTACCTTTATTGCCAATGCAAATAAAGAGGCTGTGGGATAAACGGCATTTGCGGGAAGCAGGGGATGTTTTGTGGGCTGAATGCTGACTATACAAGGTGATGTGTAAAAATTGGATGAAATGAAGGAGTACATTTTGGCTAAAGAGAAAGAACAGTTGTTTCATACGGTGTAGCAGTCATTTTGATCCGAAGCTTTCAGCGCTTTTTTGCAGTATCAGAAGTGAGATGAAGGAAGTACTTTGTGAATTTTGAAGGAGGAGTTTTCGAGGGAGATGTGCAAATAAGCGGATTTTCCAGAGTGTATTCGCCCGAAGAAAAGACCGTCCAGGGTGTTTGTCAATGGCAGTTAGGAAAAAATCTTGAAAATATTACTGGGATTTGTTATGATATAAATGTTAAAGAAACAACCATGTATAGAATTATATGTAGAGAACCCATCCTCTCGCCGCCAAGCATAGGGATGGGTTTTCTACGTGGCTACTTACAAAACGTAAAGATGAATGTAAGTAATGCCACAAGAAAAAGACTGAAGGACATCAAATCCTTAAAATCAAAATGATTTTTCATAGGCATCACCTCCACTTCGAAAAGCGTGGGATCAACGAACGTTGTATGCTATACATGGTTGTTTCTTAAAAAAATATAACACAGATAACCAATGACGTCAAGTTTTTTATTCTTCTCTATTCAATAATTTTGTTGAAGTTAAAATTATTCTGTGTTATAATCTTTTTGTCAGGATTGTTCCTGTGGATTGAAAGAACAAGATTATGAATAGGGAAGAGACTGCTATTACATGAGCAATAGCAGACTCTTCTTTATTTTTTGTGTGAGACAGTGGACAGGCAGTGCAGATGCCGTGGCTCTCTGCATAGGAAATCCCTAAAAATTTCTCCTAGAACGTCCCATGTTCTTATTCACAGAAAACTCTGCAGTTCCCCGAAGAATTTGCCGCAGGCAAATTCTTCAAAAGAACGCTTCGCGCTTTTTTTAGCTCTCGCTGTTCATATACAACGGGCATCCGGTCGATTGTCCCATCGCCGTTACGGTCATGCCGACGCAGTTCTTATTGTCAAGCCATGAGACGGCGACAACGCCGTAATAAGTGTCATATCCGTCAATATCCAGTCTGATATAGCGGTCGCCGTACATCGACCAGCTGCCGGTTGCATCCCCGGTGACAGAGCCGTCTTCGCCGAGCGTTACATACACAGCTGTCGTTGTGACATACGGGTCGCCTGCAAGGACGAGCTGGAACTGATTGTCGTTTGCGAAGGATAAAAACTCCTCTTTGCTGATCGGGCGATCCGGTTCGCCCGCGTAGCGGTTTGCATTGATGACAATATCTCCGACGGAATTGATATAGTACTGATGCGCCTGCATGAAGAATTTGGTGCTGGAAGCCGCAAGCGGATAGCCGTTATCGCATTCTGCCGTCTTGTCGCTTTGCAGGGCGAGCGTCCGAACCATCAGCATGGCGATGTTCACGCCGTCGCTCGTGGTGTACAGATCGCCGTGTCCCGGTGCATGAATATCAAAATCATAGTCCGCCCATTGGAAAGAGGACATCGCGATATACTCCGTGCTTCCCTCGATGCGGTCCGCCGTGGTGATGTAGCTCTCACGGTCCAAGTCGGAGCGGTAGCCGGACAGCGGCGGGAATAAGCCGGTCACAAGCTCTTTTCCGATCCAGCCGGATGCCATGGGATCACCGCTTAAGTTGGAAAAGGCATTAATGGTGTCACTCTTTGCTGTGAAAAGAACATAATTCCTTGACAGAACGCCGAGGCAGGTCATCAGGTAATAATAATCGTCATAAATCTCTGTGATCTCACCGTCTTCGGATACGATCGGGACATCGTACTGATGCGTGATGACGCTTCCCTCCGCACAGTAGGTCATATGCGTGCCGTAGTAGGGATGCGTCTCGCCGATCGCAGTCGCTCTTGCCTCCTCCATATAAGTATTGATCGTGTCCGCGTCAAGCCAGCCTGTCTCCCCGTCCTTCCGAAGTCCGGTTTCGCTGTCTAATTCGATCATGTAGGTTCCGGCACCGAAGGAACCGAAGGTTAAGTACATGTTTCCGGCTGCGTCATAGGCAACCTGGGGATCGAGCGCCACGACATTATAATAGAGCGCGTCCTGCGCATAGTCGCTGATTGATTGCAGGATGCAGCCGACATACTGAAATGAGCGTGCCTCTAAAGTGGGGGACCATGCGAGCACGATGCATACGCGGTCATGTTTTTCATCGTCATACCCGGAATTGACAAGACAGGTATAGAGCCAGTAGCCGCCGTAGGAGGCGGGAACTAAGTCTGCTGCCCAATACTGGCAGGAAGCGGGGTCGGTAAGCATCCAGTCATTGACCTCGGCCCAGCCGTATTCCGCCATCTTTTCTGCAGCGGGCGTGGTCTTTCCCAGATATTCCCAATGAATGAGATCGGTGGAGCGGCGGAGGATATTGCCTCCCGCCCAGCCTGTCTGCACCATATAATAATAGCGGACACCGTCGATGACCGCCTCTGTCAGAGCCGGGTCATGCACGTTGTAGTTTTCGTCCAGCTCGCCGTCCGCGTTATAATCAAACAAAAATTCCAATTCGTCGTCTTTTATGCTCTCTGCGTTGATGTCGTAGCCCGGATCGTCGGGATAAGCGGCCGTTACACGCACATTGACCGTGAAAACGACCTCGCCTCCCTGAATCAGATCCAAAAAGACAACGCCGTTTTTGGTCGCGCTGCTGTTTGCGGTCAGCGTGTGGCTTTCGCTGTCCCAAACCGCTAAATCCTCCACGGACAGGGACGCATAGCTTTCATCCACAGCAGACAGCGAAACATCGTCGATCGTGACGCCCTCTGCAAGGCTCAGTGTATAGGTCGTTGCCTCCGGCGTCAGATAGCCGAGCGAAAGATTATCATAGCAGATGGTTGGCGCAATATCGCTGAGGACATACTTTTTGCTGCCATCCTCATTTCTGTTTTCCCTCACACGCACATCATAATCGGCGCCTGCCAGTTCAGAAGCCGTGGGCGTGAAATGATATGCTTCCGTCTCCTCCGGTGTGGTTTCTCCCTGTGAATCATCGTTTTGTTCCGGTGTACCGTTTTCCGTCCCGTCAGCCTGTGCGTTGTTTTCCTGTCCGGCATTCTCATTTTGCGGCGCGTCGTTTTCTGACTTTGTACCGCAGGATGCCAAGGATAGGAGTAAAGAGCTGCAAAGAAGCACGGAAAGTGCCTTTGCCGTTATTTTTTTCATCGTAGATACCTCCTTTGCGGTTTTTGATCAAAGATTCCTAGTAGTACCAGTATAACATTTATAGAAATTTTAGAAAAGGATTATTGACAGATTTTGGCGACTGCGATAAAGTTAGTGTGCTAACAAATAAAATTCAATATTGTTTGGAGCATGGACATGGGAGGGCATGGACATGGAGAGACGAACGGGGTTCGGGGACGGGAAAAAACCGCTCGGCTTTGAATTGAGGGAAATACATAATCTGATCAAAATGCTGATCCACAAAACGCATCCGCCCTGTGCGCGGCCGGGAGCGCCGCTGACACAGCTTCAGGGAGGGATTCTCGGGTATTTGTATCACCATAACGCTGAGGAGCCGGTGTATCAGAAGAACATTGAGGAAGTGTTTCGCATTTCCCGCGCGACGGCGACGAACACGCTTCAGGTGATGGAGAAGAACGGCTTGATCATACGGAAATCGCAGGATCAGGACGCAAGGCTGAAGCGTATTTTTATGACAGAGGAAGCGTGCAGAGAGCATATGCAGATGGAAAAGCGGATGGAAGCGCTGGATACGTATATGCTTGCGGGCATGAGCAGCGAAGAAAAGGCGCAGTTTTTGGCGCTGCTCGACCGCGTTAGGGATAATCTGGAACGCATGAATGCCGAGTATGACGATCGGCAGAAGCATGGCGATCCGTCAATATGTGATGAACAGCAGAAGTATGACGATCATCCGAAATGCGGCAATCGGCAGGATTGCGGCGAACGATAGAAATCTGACAGTCTGCAGAAATGCACAGTCAGGACAAATAGAACAGTCAGCATAAAAAGGGAGGCATAAGGAATGTTACGAACACTGGGTGCACAGATCAAAGAATTTAAGAAGGATTCCATATTGACGCCGATATTTATGATCCTGGAAGTCATCATGGAAACCATCATTCCGCTGATGATGGCATCCATCATCGACGATGGCGTTGAGATGGAGAATATGGCGCATATCTATAAGATGGGAATCCTGATGGTCGGGGCTGCCATTTTGAGCCTGAGTTTCGGTATTCTCGGCGGAAAATACGGCGCGCGCGCGTCCACGGGCTTTGCGCGCAATTTAAGAAGGGCGATGTATGAGAATATTCAGACCTTCAGCTTTGCCAATATTGACAAGTACAGCACATCGGGACTGATCACAAGATTAACGACCGATGTTACGAATATCCAGAACGCGTATCAGATGATCCTGCGTATGGCAATGCGTGCGCCTGCGAGCTTGATCTGCGCGATGGCAATGTCCTTTTTTATCAGTCCGAAGCTGGCTTGCGTCTATCTGGTTGCCGTCGTGCTCTTAAGCATCGTGCTTTCCATTATGATACCGATGGCGACGAAGCATTTTATGCAGGCATTTCCGAAATATGACGACTTAAACGAGAGCGTACAGGAAAACGTGTCCGCGATCCGTGTGGTAAAGGCCTATGTCCGCGAGGACTATGAGAATACGAAATTCCGCAGGGCGAGCGGCAATATCTATAAAATTTTCTCCAAGGCGGAGGGAATCGTGGCATGGAACGGACCGGTCATGAACCTGACTGTCTATAGTTGTATCCTGCTGATCAGCTGGATCGGGGCAAAAATGATCGTGCTCGGCTCTCTGTCTACGGGAGAGCTGATGAGCATGCTGACCTACTGCATGAATATTCTGATGAGCCTGATGATGCTTTCCATGGTATTTGTCATGATCACGATGTCGGTCGCGAGCGCAAGACGTATCAGCGAGGTCTTGAATGAAACGTCTGACCTAAAGAACCCGGAGAGTCCGGTTATGGAGGTGGCGGACGGGAGTATCCGCTTCGATCATGTATCGTTTGCCTATAAAAAGGACGCGGAAAGCATGGTGCTAAAGGACATTCATTTGGACATCCGAGCGGGGGAGACGATCGGCATCATGGGCGGAACGGGAAGCGCCAAATCCAGCCTTGTCAATCTGATCAGCCGGCTTTACGATGTGACGGAGGGGGCGCTCTATGTCGGAGGCGTGGATGTGCGTGCCTATGACATGGAGGCACTGCGCAATCAGGTTTCGGTCGTATTGCAGAACAATGTGCTTTTTTCGGGAACCATTTTGGAAAACCTGCGCTGGGGAGATAAGGAAGCGACGGAGGAGGAATGCAGGCGTGCCTGCCGCCTTGCCTGCGCCGATGAGTTTATTGAGCAGATGCCGGAGAAATATGAAACCTATATCGAGCAGGGCGGCACCAATGTGTCGGGCGGGCAGAAGCAGCGTCTGTGTATTGCGCGCGCGCTCCTGAAAAAACCAAAGATCCTGATCCTTGACGATTCGACAAGTGCGGTCGATACGGCGACGGATGCGAAGATCCGCAAGGCGTTTGCGGAGGAGATCCCGGATACGACCAAGCTGATCATCGCGCAGCGTGTCTCAAGCGTGCAGCATGCGGACCGCATCATTGTGATGAACGAAGGGCGTATCGCGGGCTTCGGAACGCATGAGGAGCTGCTTGCGGGAAATGAGATTTACCGCGAGGTATATGAGTCGCAGACGTCGGGCAGCGGTGATTTTGATGAGAAAGGAGATAACTAGACATGGCGGAAGATAGAAGAGAGCAAATGCAGCCCGCGAAGGAATCGGGCGCGGAAATGTCCAAGGGAGCGCCCGCGGGAATGCCGAAGGGACCGGGCAGACGGGGACCGATGGGTCCTCGACCGAAGATCGATCATCCGGGAAAGACGTTTATGCGTGTCATGAAATATGTGATGAAGGATTATGGAGTTCATTATTTAATCGTTGTACTCTGCATTTTTACCACGGTATATTCTTCCCTGCAGGGAACGATGTTCATGAAAACCCTGATCGATCAATACATCAAGCCGCTTCTTGGCGGTGTGGATCCTGATTTTACACCGCTTGCGCATGCCATTGCGCGGGTGGGAGGCTTCTACGCGCTGGGCGTGATTGCTTCGTTTGTGCAGTCGAGGATCATGATCCGCATTACGCAGGGTTCCATGCGGAATCTGCGTGACGATCTGTTTGTGAAAATGGAAAGTCTGCCGATCAAGTATTTTGATACTCATGCACACGGCGATATTATGTCGCTGTATACCAATGATATTGAGACGCTGCGCCAGATGATCAGTATGAGTATCCCGCAGATGATCAGCAGTCTGATCACCGTCATCGGCGTGGTCTTCTATATGTTTGTTTTGGATGTGCCTTTGACACTCATTACGTTTGCGATGGTCTTTATCATGATCTTTGCCACAAAAAAGGTGATGGGTTTAAGCGGACGTTTCTTCCTTTCCCAGCAGCGTGATTTAGGAAAGGTCAACGCCTGCATTGAGGAAATGATGAGCGGACAAAAGGTTGTCAAGGTATTTTGCCATGAAGAGGAGAGCATGGCAAAGTTCAATGAGTTAAACGATCAATTGTTTGAAAGCGCATATCAGGCGAACCGTTTTGCGAACATTATCGGACCGATCAATGCGCAGCTTGGCAATCTGAGCTATGTGATCTGTGCGATCTCGGGAGGCGCTCTGGCGATCACCGGCGTGTCCGGTTTGACGCTCGGCGGGCTTGCCAGCTTCTTGAGTCTGAACAAGTCGTTCAGCATGCCGATCAATCAGGTTTCCCAGCAGTTTAACTCGATCATCATGGCGCTTGCGGGCGCAGACCGCTTCTTTAAGCTGATGGACGAGGAGCCTGAGGTGGACAACGGTTATGTGGAGCTTGTCAATGCAAAAGAGGATGCGGACGGGACGCTGCATGAATGTGAGGAGCGGACCGGCATGTGGGCATGGAAGCATTATCATAAGGATTTAGGTACGACGACCTATGTGAAGCTGCAGGGAGATGTCGTATTTGATCAGGTTGACTTCGGCTACCGTGACGACAAGATCATCCTGCACGATATCGAGCTGTATGCGAAGCCCGGACAGAAGATCGCGTTTGTCGGTGCAACGGGCGCCGGTAAAACCACGATCACGAATCTAATCAATCGTTTTTACGATATTCAGGACGGAAAGATCCGATATGACGGCATCAATGTGAATAAGATCAAGAAGGCGGACTTGCGGCGCTCGCTCGGGATCGTATTGCAGGATACGCATCTGTTTACGGGAACGGTTATGGAAAACATCCGTTATGGAAAGCTGGACGCGACGGAGGGGGAAGTGATCCGCGCGGCAAAGCTTGCGAATGCGGACGGCTTTATCCGGCGGCTGCCGGACGGCTATCAGACGATGCTGCACGGTGATGGTGCAAATTTGAGCCAGGGTCAGCGCCAGCTTTTGGCGATCGCCCGCGCAGCAATTGCCGACCCGCCGGTTCTCATTTTGGATGAGGCGACAAGCTCCATTGATACGCGGACGGAAAAACTTGTGCAGCAGGGTATGGATGCGTTGATGAACGGCAGGACCACGTTCGTGATCGCGCACCGTCTCTCAACGGTTCGGAACAGCGATTGTATCATGGTACTGGAACAGGGACGCATCATCGAGCGTGGTACACACGATCAGCTGATTGAGCAGCAGGGCAAGTATTATCAGCTTTATACGGGCAATGCGGTGACGGCGTAGGGGCGTCGGGCAATGCGAAACACCCTGCCAAGTATTTGTAATGTACAAAATATACAATCAATCGCAGGCACGCTTTCGCTGCCTTCCGCTCGTAACGGTACATAATGTGCCAAAATACGGCACATAAGTACCGACGGCGTCAGAGCGCCTGCTTATAGAGTTGTATATTTTGTACAATTCTAAATGTTGTTGAAGGTGTTTCGCAATAGACAGAGGACATGGTATCATCTTAGAGAGGAGTGCGGTTACGGATATGGAGCAGGCAGGAGGAGAGGACGAGCGCATGATCGAGGAAATCATGCGGCATCTGGATACGGAATCGAAGCAGGGCGTCGTCCGCATGAGCGTGACGATGGACGAGACGGCAGAGGAAGCAAAGCAGGTATCCCATAAATGCTGCCACATGTACGGGAGACCGGCGAACGAGACGGTCGGCATGCTGGATATGTATACGGATATGGCGGGCGCGGAAAAAGAAATGCCATAGGCATTTCTTTTTGGGTTGAGAGAGCATTTTGAAATCACATAGCAGCGAAGTCAAGGGGGAGAATGGCAATGAATGATGAATTAACGGCTTCCGATCTTGCAAAGATCGAGGCGGAGATCGAGGAGCGCAAGCTGATTCTGCGCCCGAAGCTGATCGAGGCGGTCAAAGAAGCGCGAGCGCAGGGAGATCTGAGCGAGAATTTTGAATATTATGCGGCAAAAAGAGAAAAGAACCGAAATGAGAGCCGCATCCGCTATCTGGAGCGGATGGTGCGCACGGCGGTCGTGATCTCCGATGATTCCAAGGCGGACGAAGTCGGCTTAAACAACACGGTCACGGTTCTGTTTGAGGAGGAAAATGAGACGGAAACCTATCGCATTGTGACGACGGTGCGGGAGGATTCCCTGAACGGACTCATCAGCAAAGAATCTCCGCTTGGCGCGGCTTTGATCGGGCACCGGGAGGGGGACCGCGTGCGCGTGCAGGTCAGCGCCGATTATGCGTACCACGTAAAAATTCAAAAGATCGAGAAGACGGAGGATGACAGTAACGACAGAATCCGTGGATTTTGAGGTAGATGTCCGCAAATAGGGAAATGCGGGTATAAGAATAAAAAGCATTGAATTAATATTTCGTGTGCAGTACAATAAATGTGGTAGCTTCATTTCGATTTTGTGAGATAATATAAAGGAGAGATGCATAGGTAATGACAATCTATCTAGATAATTGTTGTTATAACAGGCCGTTTGATGATCAGACACAAGAGAGAATTCATCTGGAAAGTGAAGCAATCCTGACAATTTTACAGCGGGGACAGATGGGGATATACAAAATAGTGGGAAGTAAGATATTGGAATTGGATATGGAGCGTATGCGTGATGTGACCAAAAGACAGAGGGTGAAAGAACTGTATAAGGTGGCAGATACGCATATATGCTATACAGAAGAAATAAAAAAGCGCTCGCAGGAAATAATGAAATTGTCAAAGATTCGGACATTTGATAGTCTTCATATTGCAGCAGCCGAGAAAGCAGAGGCAGATGTGATGCTGACGACTGATGACAAATTAGAGAAAATGACTGAAAAGTTAGAACTGGAAGTGAAAGTAATGAATCCGCTAAAATTTGCATGGGAGGCGATTTAGATGCTGGATGTGAATCTGAATAATCCATTAGAAATCCGAATGGTTGGAATGCAGGTGCTTAGAGAGGCTTTGGGGCCTGTAGGTATGGTACGGTTTATTCAGCAATATGATTTGGGATACGGGGATTATACAAAAGAGAAGCAGGGCGAACCGGATTTGAGCTTTGATGAGATTGACGCTTTGCTAAAAATGTAAAAACGAGTATTGTCCTGTAATATTCCTCTTTGGACAGGCAGGTAAGGTTCAAATATCTGTATGGCTGAAGAGGATATTTTGTAATAAGGGGGGAAAACAGTGCGTTTACAAGATTTAGAACGATTTGAACAGATAGTGATCCAATGTCACGATAATCCCGATGCGGATGCCCTTGCATCGGGATTTGGTCTTTATCGGTATTTTATGGAAGAAGGAAAGCAGGTGCGCTTTGTATACAGCGGACGGAGCGAGGCTGGGAAGAGCAATTTAGTGCTGATGCTCTCGAAGCTGCAGATTCCGGTGGAGTATGTAAAGGAGCTTGCGGCACCGGAGCTTTTGATCATGGCGGACTGTCAGTACGGCGGCGGCAATGTGACACGCTTTGAGGCCGGGACAGTGGCAGTCATTGATCATCACGAGAAGGATGACAGAGCGGCGCTCTCAGAGGTTTCCGATGCACTTTGCGAAATCAAAAGCAGCTACGGAAGCTGCGCGACCGTTGTGTGGCAGTTATTATCCGAAGCCGGATATGACGTCAACGCGGATTTGGAACTAGCGACGGCGCTCTATTACGGGTTATATATGGATACGGGACAGCTTGGTGATATCTATCATCCGATGGACAAGGATATGCGGGATGCGCTGCATTATGACAGGGGCATTTTTTCACAGTTAAAAAATACAAACCTGTCCAGCAGGGAGCTTGAGATCGCGGGCGACGCGCTGCTCCATCACCGCATCCTTGAGGAGCTCCGTTTCGCGATCGTGAAAGTAAAGCCGTGCGACTTAAACATTCTCGGTATCGTGAGCGATTTTGTGCTCCAGACGGACATTGTCAATACCTGTGTGATCTACAGCACGCTTTCGGACGGCTATAAGCTGTCGTTCCGAAGCTGTGAAAAAGAGATTAAGGCGAGCGATCTTGCGGCTTTTTTTACGGAGGGGATCGGTTCAGGCGGCGGTCATGCGGAAAAAGCGGGCGGCTTTATCCGCGCGGACTTATTTGAACAGAAGTATCCGGGCGAGCAGTTAGAGGCGTATTTTGAGCGGCGGATGGCGGCATATCTGAAAAGCTACGAGGTGATTTATGCGAAAGAGTACGAGATTGATTTATCCGATATGAAACGTTACCGCAAGAAAAAGCTGCCGCTTGGGTTTGTGGAGCTTAGCGGGATTTATCCGGTCGGTACGCCGCTTTTGGTGCGCACGCTGGAGGGGGATCTGGAAATTAACGTAACGGATGATATTTATTTGATGGTCGGGATTCAGGGCGAGGTTTATCCGATCCGTGCCGAGAAATTTGCGAGAACCTATTTAAGAACGGATGAGCCGTACACGGTGCGGACGGAGTATATTCCGAGTGTACATAACCGCGTGGACGGGAGTGTCCGAAACGTATCCGGCTTTGTGAAAAGCTGTGTGCCGACGGGGGAAACAATTGTCTATGCGAAAGAGATAGACCGTCAGATGAAGATTTTTACCGCTTGGGACACTGTCAACTATATGTCTGGCGTACCCGGCGACATGATCGCCGCCAGGTCGGACGATACACATGATATTTACATCATTGAGCAGCACATATTTGAGCAGACTTACGAGGGCATATAAATGGAGAAGAACGTGTTACAGGAAAACGAAGCGTTTCGCTACGACGCATTTATCAGCTACCGTCACGCGCCGCTCGACCAGTATGTGGCGCAGACGTTACAGCGCAGACTGGAGAGCTTCAAGGTGCCGAGGCTTGCCGATAAGGAGACAAAGGAGCTGGGCAAAAAGAGCATCCGACGGATCTTCCGTGACAGAGATGAGCTTCCGCTTGCGGGCAATCTGTCCGAGCCGATCATGGAGGCGCTTTCCTCTTCGGAAAATCTGATCGTCATCTGTTCGCCGCGCATTTTGGAATCCCAGTGGTGCAAACGGGAGATCGAGACGTTTATTGCACTTCGCGGGATGGATCATGTGTTTGCCGTGCTGATCGAGGGGGCGCCTGATGAGGCATTTCCCGAGCCGCTTCGCAAGATCCAAAAGGAAGTTGTGGGAGAAGCCGGCTCAGTCCCGGG
>CAMWSU010000014.1 GCA_947176965.1 uncultured Lachnospiraceae bacterium
CTCGTCGCGGCGGATCGCGTTCATATCCGTGTAGAGCCCTTCTCCATGGGAAAAACCATATTTCTTCAACGCATAGCGCTTCCATTTGGCAAGGGACTGGACGACCTCGGCATTCCTGCCGGGCTGTTCCTTGATGTCAAAAGCAACCGGGCGCTCAACGCCGTTTAAGTTGTCGTTCAGACCTGAAGCGGGATCGACGAAAAGCGGCGCGGACACGCGCAGGAGATTGAGCTGTGCGGAAAGCTGTGACTGAAAATAGTCTTTGACAGTTTTAATACCGATCTGCGTGTCGTACAGGTCCAGTGCAGAATGATAGTTTTTGGGAATGTTGAAATGTTCCATTTTTGTTATCTCCATTATTTGAAATATTCTGAATCATATCGATTCTATTAAACCGCGAATCGCAGTGTTTTGCAAGAGGAAAATTGCATGATTTATTGATTGATTTTTCCTTGCAAATGCAGCTTCAATGATTTACCATAATGGCGACGGCATGGCAGGCCATTGCTTTCGGCGCGCCGTGGCCGGAGAAGAAGGAGGAAATCATTTGAAACTGACGGTATTTTATGATCATATCAATCAGGCGATGCGGCAGACGGGAAAGTCGTTTGAAGAGCTTGCGCGGGAATTGACGGCGGCGGGGATATCGGGTGTGGAAATGGACTATGGCGAGCTTGTGAAAAAACCACGGCGGCTCTGCGAGGCATTAAAGAAGGCGGGACTGCCGGTCAGCTGCGTTTATGCATTTTTTGACTGGGGCAACCCGGGGAACGGACCGGATTACAAAAAAGTCGTACGCCTGCTCGCGCGCTGTCGTGTTCCTCATATGTTAGCCATTCCGGGCTTTGTGGGTGAAGGGCAGGATAGGGAGGCATGCCGCGCGCGGATGGCGCAGACCTTAAAACAGTGCTGCGGGTATGCTGCCCGATACGGCATTACGGTCGGCATGGAGGATTTTGACGATGAGCGCGCGACTTTTGCGCGCGCGGGAGAACTTCAGTGGTATTTGGAGCAGGTGCCGGACTTATCCTGCACGTTTGACACCGGTAATTTTTTATACAGTGAGGAGGATGCGCTGCAGGCCTGGCCGCTGCTTCATACGCGGGTGGGCTATGTGCATTGCAAGGACAGGGAATTTGCGGTAAAAGCGGGGGAGGAGCCGAAGCGGACGATCGGCGGCAGGGCGATGTACAGCGCGGCGGTCGGAAGCGGCGTGATCCCGATGGAGGAGCTTGTGCGCCGCATCAGGAAAAGCGGGTACGACGGCGTATTTGCCATTGAGCATTTCGGGTCACAGTCGATGTATGAGGATATGCTTGCGTCCGCGGCATGGCTTAGCCGCGCGGCGGGGGAAGGCAGCGTACCTGACGGTGAACGTAGAGAGGAAAAGCAGGGTAACTGACGGTGGACATAGAGAGGGGAAACAGAGCGACTGACGGTGAGCATACAGAGGGAAAGCAGAGCAATTCGCGATACGAAAAAAAATCAAGTGAAAAAAGGAGAGCACGCCATGATCCGTGTGACAGTTTGGAATGAATACATTCATGAAAGAGAGTACGAGAATATCCGCAGGGTTTATCCCGACGGGATTCACGGCTGTATCCGTGATTTTTTGGAAAAAGAGGAGGACATGCAGGTGCGGTGCGCAACGCTGGATATGCCGGAGTGCGGGCTGTCCGAGGAGCTGCTTTGCGGGACGGATGTGCTCATTTGGTGGGGGCATGCGGCGCATGAGAAGGTCAGCGATGAGGCAGCGGCGCGCGTGGCGGCGCATGTGCGCCGCGGTATGGGACTGATCGCCCTGCATTCGGCGCATTTCTGCAAGCCGTTAAAGTTGCTGCTCGGGACGTCCATGACCCTGAAATGGAAGGAGTGCGACAGGGAACGCCTGTTTACGGTCGCGCCGTCGCATCCGATCGCAGAGGGGATTCCTGAGAGTTTTGCGTTGGAAAAAGAGGAACTTTATTGCGAATATTTTGACATCCCGAAGCCGGACGACATCGTGTTTGAGGGATGGTATGAGAGCGGCGCGGTATTCCGCAGCGGCGTGACGTTCACGCGCGGAAACGGGAGACTGTTTTATTTTCAGCCGGGGCATGAGGAATATCCGACCTATTATGATCCGGTAATCCGCAGGATCATCGTGAACGCGGTGCGCTGGTCAAGACCGATAAACCGCCTTGCTGCCGAGCGGGACAATCAGCAGATCACAGATTAGGAAATGTGGGAAATTTTCTGTCGGAATGCATCCTGCAGCAGTATGGATGGATAGAGGAACTGGGCATACGGACAGATTTTCAATTGCCGGAATCGGATGTGTTTGTAGAGACGGATGCACATGATCTGATGCGGATGATGGAAAATCTGTTTTCGAATGTCCGCAAATATGTAAAAAGTTATGTGGGAGTGAACGTGTTTTGTGAGGATGATACTCTTGTGATCCTGATGGAGAATGATCTGGAGGGCATGGAGACGCCGGATACGGAGCGGATATTTGAACCGTTTTACCGGGACAGTGCGAGGAGTAACGAGGGCAGCGGGCTCGGACTTTATGTGGTGGCATGCCTGGCAAAACGGCTGGGGATCGAAACAGACGCAGAATGCACGGAGAGCATGTTTCGGATCAGATTAAAGATAAAACGGGGAGGTACTGCATAAAAAGCAGAACCTCCCCGTATGTATATGAGTTGAAAATGTTCAACCTGCTATTTTGCCTGATCCAGGATGGAAAGAATCTCTAGGTGTGCGTTGCCGGAGAGCTGCCATGTCGCGGCAGGCGCGCTATCGTCCTGCGGGGAAAGATTAGTGTGCAGGTAAATGCTGTCCATGCCACATGCTTCTGCAACCGCAACATCGCTTGCCGCTTCGTTGCCGATCATGACGCATTCTTTTTTGTCCAGTCCGTAGGTTGACAGCAGCAGCTCCATAAAGGTCGGATCCGGTTTTTTGCACCCGATGTCGGAGGAATAGAATACCCCGTCAAAAAACGGCAGAAGACCGGTCATCTGCATTTCCGGTTCCGTGAACAGATGCTGTGCATTGGAGAGCAGATAGATTCCGATATGGCGTTCTTTTAAGCCGTTTAACAGGTCTAACACGTCGGGATAGAGTGCGAGTCGGCTGCGCGAAATGGTGCGGAACGCGGTTCCCGTGCTCTGGATCAGCGCAGGATCGGCATGGATACCCTTATCAAGGTAAAGCTGCAAAAAAACAAGCTCTATCTGAATTTCGGGATAGGGACCGCCAAGCTGTGACTCCAACTGCGTGACATAATGCAGATAGGCTTTCCTCAATGCCGTCGGTGTATAATAAGCGCCGTAGGCGCGGAAAAAGTCGGACATTTTCTGCCAAAGATATCTCTTTTTCTCATCTGTATGAATATCGACCAGTGTGCCGTAAAGATCAAAAAGAACATTGCGATACATGAGAAGTTTCCTCCTGCGTAGGGATATATATTTTGTATATTTTACAATATTTTCAATGTTTACACAAGACAAAAACCTCAGGGGGAACCTGAGGCTTTTGCTTGTGTAAAAGGGGAATTCTTCCGGAATTGCTAATTAGCAGGTTCAGCTTGCGCCGAACCATCTCTAATGATACCCGTTTTTCGTGTTTTTTTCTATAAATATATTGCAATATATTATCAATATATTAGCTCACACAAAAGTACTATTACATTTCCAAAAACCGCTGCTGCGCCAGTAATTCCTCAGGAACCTGCCTGCCGCTGTTGCGGATCTTGACAAACACATTATCGAGACGGCGGCGTTCCTGTGTGTTGAGGATGCGGTAGCGCTCAAGCATATCCTTGAAAAGCGGGTTCCCGCCGATCTTGTTGCGGATATCCGCAGAGAACGGACAGTAGCGCAGAAGGATGCGGCGCGCGACTTTGTTTAAGCGGGGCGAACCCGTGGATTCGTACATCACCCACTGAATGTAATCGCGGACAAACATTTCCCGATAATTGTTTCTTGCACGCTGAAGCGCAAGCTTGATCTTTTCCTTTGCGTCGGGCGAAAGCTCGATATTTTTGCGGTAGAACTGTACATAATCAAAATACTCGCTCGTAAGCGACAGCTCGGAAACATCGTTCCAGCGCGCGCCCTGCATGCGCTTGCACATTTCCCAGCGGAACTCGCCCGTGACTCTTGTGATAAGCGTTGGGATATCCTCCTGGCATAACAGCGGGAACATCACGCGGCTCGGTGTGGTTCTGCGCCTTCCTTCAATTTCCTGCCAGAGGATGGATTTGACACCGATATTCGGCATCAGGATGATGTCAGGCAGAACCTCACATTGTATCAGTTCGCGGTTAATGCCCACCTCAGCCATGGTGAAGACCGTCTCGCGGTAAAATGCCTTAAAGTCAACCTTGCGTACATTGTCAAGCGCATTGTGCAGCTTATCCGCCGTGACGAGCATGGACTCCGGAGAGCGTAAGCAGTTGTGCTCCGAAAACAACGGGCAGAATGTTGTTACACGGCCGCAGGTAACCTTATTGACGGACGGGAACATATTCTGAAGCTCAAAGAGAACCTTCTGCACCCCGTCCTCCGCCATGCGGCTTTCCGTCGCAGCGTCGATCTTTCCGGAGTAGCGCATCTCATGCAGATATTGCGTATAATCGCTGTCAAACTCGTTGCGGCTCGGCGCTTTTCTGCCCTCGTAGATTTCTTTCAGCCAGTCGTAGAGCGTATAGACCTGACGGGCAGGATCGCTCAATTTCTGCGTGGCGAGCTTTGCGAGTTCCTTTGCATTTTCTTTTCCGGCAAGCGATTCGTCCATATAACCGAATAAAAGGAACATACGCACGGGAAGCGGTACGTTCTTATCGGATAAGCTGAACTGGAACGCGGCGGTATAGATTTCGTAGAACGCGAGCGTCAGCCGTTTGCGCAGGGCGTGAACATCGTCCTCCTGCGAGGAGCGGTCACTTGTGTTGATATAGCGGTCAAGATCGGCGAGAAAACGCTTGGAAGAATCCTCTGCATAGTCCGCGTATTGCAGGATGCATTTTGCGGAATCGGAAAGCTCCTCAAGAAGTGCATCCGCCTTGCCGTCATCGGGCAGCTCGGCAGCTGCGGCTGCAGCGTCAAGCGCCTCGCGGTACTGCGCGGCGCGCTGTTTGCACAATGTCTTATCGATCGCATGCTGACTCTCCATCTGGATCATCAGCTTGCTGATGGCGGCGTTTAAGGACATCGTATCCTCCTGCATGCGCGCTACCTCAACGCAGAGGGTGGTGTAGAGGTCAAACAGGTCGATCTGTCCGGTATTTAATAAGAGATAAGCGGAATCCCCCTGATAGGCTGTGAGCAGTTCGATATGCTCAAATACCCGGTGTACATCATCCGCCGCTTTCTGTAAGAATCCGTCCGTGAAATCGGGGCGGGCATGGAACAATGCTTTTTTGACGGCAGGCTCAAATCCCTTTGCCGCTTCGTAATAGCCTGCAAGGTAATCGGGAAGATCTTCCTGCGCATGGAACGGGGCAAGCTCCTCAATGCCGCCGAGCTGTTTTGGCGTTACCTCGTACTTTTGACAGAGGGAGACATACTCCTGATAGCTGTTTTTCAGATAATGATAGAACTTGTCGCATTGATATTCCTGCATGATGAAGTCATCAAAAATATTGCTGCACTGTCTGCACATGGAAGCGGCAAACAGCTCGCCGAGTCCGGCGGACCCCCTGATCACGTCGGAAACAGTCTGATTTTCCAAAGAGTACGACAGACAGGAAACGTTGTCCACAGCGGTGTAGGTATAGAAGGAATAGCCGCAGTAAAGATCAAAAATTGCGGGCACGTCGCCTTTTTCAAGGAACAACTCGCCCTTTTTACTGCTTGCATGAATGCTTCCCGAGGAAATAATCAAAATCTGGTTGATGGGAGCGCCCTCGTTTAAGATCACCGTTCCCGCCGTAAATGTTACAACTGCCATTATGATCCCTGCCTTTCACGTAAAAAAATAAAGTCTCAATAAAGAGTATACCGCAGAATTCGGAAAATTGCATTCTTTTTTATCAGAAAGTGTGAAGTTTTATGCTGTTATGGACAGCATGTTCCGAGGTGCAACAGAAGTTTCGCGTGATGGGAACTTGAAATTTAGAGCGATTAGGAGTAAAATGACAAAGACGGTCTTTTTTTGGACCGACCAAAGATTTGATGCGAAAATTAATGAGGGGGAGAGTCACCTATGAAAAAATGTCAGAACAAATGGATACGCGCCGCGATTCCGGCGCTTTTGCTGCACTGCAGTATCGGTACGGTTTACTGCTGGTCTATTTTCAGCGAGGAAATCGCGAAATACATCGGTTTTTCCAAGGGAGCGACCGAGTGGGCGTTCAGCTTTGCGATCTTTTTCCTTGGCATGTCTGCAGCATTCTTAGGGAATGTTGTGGAGAAGGATATTCATAAATCGTCGCTGATCGCGGCAATCTGCTTTGCGCTCGGCATGGCGGGAACCGGATTTTTCATTTATTACGGCGGGTTACATAAGGGAAGCGCACTGGCGCTCGTCGGCATTTATGTCTGCTACGGATTTATCATGGGTATCGGTCTCGGTACGGGGTATCTTTCGCCTGTAAAGACGCTCATGCTTTGGTTTCAGGACAGAAAGGGACTCGCGACCGGTCTTGCCGTTGCGGGCTTTGGCGCGGCGAAGGCAATCGCAAGCCCGATCATGCAGGCAATGCTGGATAATCTGGGAGACGGCGGCATCTGGAAAATGTTCCTGATCCTTGCCGTTGTATATTTTGTCATGATGTTTGCCGGACATCTGCTTCTGGCAAAGCCCGAGGGCTGGCATGAGCCTCAGAAGAAAGAGAAGGGGCAGGGCATCCTTGCGACCATCAAGACAAGACCGATCGCAAACTATATCGGGATCTGGCTCATGTTTTACATCAACATTACCTGCGGTCTTGCACTGATCTCACAGGAAAAGATGATCGTGAAATGTTTAGGACTCGCAAGCTTTGCGGGTATCATTTCCACCGTATCGGCAGTCTTTAACGCGGGCGGACGGCTCGGCTTTTCGGCATGGGCGGATACCATGAAGGACCGTAATACGGTATATAAACTGATCTTTGCGCTTTCCATCGTATTTACCGGGCTGACGATCGTGACGGGAGGAATCAAGAACGGCGAGGGAAATACGCTGCTCATCATCTTGGTGCTTGCTTTGATCTTTGTTGTCAATGCAGGTTACGGCGGCGGCTTTTCCAATGTACCGACCTTGCTGTCCGATCATTACGGCATGGGCAGCATTAGCGCGATCCACGGTATCACGCTTTCCGCATGGGCATTTGCGGGATTGACCGGTAATCAGATGGCGACATGGATTGTGAATACATTCGGCAAGCCTGTTGAAATCGAGCATGCTTTGTCAAACGGTACGGTAGAGGTTCTGACGGTCAATCCGACAGGCTATCAGTGCGTGCTGTATGCAACCGTGGCTCTTTATCTCATCGCGCTGCTCATCAGCCTGTTTATGGTACGCCCGGCAAAGAAAGAGGCGTAGGGCGCGGGCGTAGAGGGAAGGCTTTGCGTTTACGGCAGAGAGACCTGCTTATTGCGGTCATAAAAAAATTATGATACAATAAACTCGAAAATTCAGCCGCTGCGCGTCTGCCGCGCTTCGCGCTTGTAATTTTCTCGTTAACATGTCAGGTGAAATCAAATGCTCACTGCGTTCGCGCTTGATTTCCTGCTGACATGTTAAATGAAAAGAACGCAATGTTCGAAAATATTTGGATCATGAAGACGGAACGGTTGAATTATGGAAGAGATCAAAGGAACGGAAGAGATCATTAAAACATATCGGGAAGATGTTGCAAAGCTTGCACGTTACATTCCGTGGCTTGAGACAAAGAGCGGAAGCGATGTGATGTCGAGTTACCGCGCGGATCAGTCCACATTTTCCTTCCCGGTATATGACGGCACATTAATGTCGTTTGTCAAAGAAGCACAGGCAACGAAGCTCATGAACCGAAATTATCGGTATACTTACTCAAGAAATCATATTAAGACGGCAAAGGACGAGCTCAGCCTTATCAGAGCGGCAAACATCAAGGATTTTGGCGCTCTGTGTGATATCCTTTCCAAATATGTGCTGGGCGGCATGACGAGGGCACAGGTGTGGAGAGAAGGAATTGAGAACCGAATCTTCCTTGAAGTTCTTATGAAGCTCAAGGAGCTGATCGAGTTTTGGGACAAGCCGCTTGCGTAATGCGTGAGCGGGCTTATCTGCATGGAGCCGCAGGTTAGAGAAAGGCATGGGTATTCGATTTGGGTGAAAAGTCTTTACAGAAGAAAGAATATATACTGCAAAAGGCAAGAGAAGTATTCGCTGAAAAAGGCTACAAGGCAGTTACGATGAAGGACGTCGTGGATGCGTGCGAGATCAGCCGTGGCGGACTCTATCTCTATTTTGACAGCACGCAGGAACTGTTTTTGGCGGTTCTGAAAAAAGAATCGGAGGAAGCGGACGATATTTTTTCGCGTGAGATTCATGAGGACGCGACGGCTGCCGATATTCTGACCCTTTTTCTGAAAGAGCAGAAGAAGGAACTGCTGCGAAAAAAGGATACGCTGACCGTTGCAATCTATGAATTCTTTTTCTGCCATCAGGTGCCGAAAAAAGAAAACGTGCTGCGTCAGCAGTTCGATACTGCGGTGAAAGTCCTGGAGGTGTTGATTAAGACCGGTGTGGAGAGCGGAGAGTTCGTATGTGCAAGTCCCAAGGCGATGGCGCGCAATATCATGCTGATTCTCGAGGGATTAAAGATCGCCTCCTGCTCTATGGGGATTACTGAGGAGATGATCGATGAGGAAATGATGATCATCATGCAGGGGCTGGTAAAAGAAGAATGATACAAAAATAAAAAAGAGTTTGCTTTTCGGCAAACTCTTTTTTAAGCAAACTATACAAATTAGGCGCAGGCAGAAAGGAGCTATGGTACTTGGCATGAGTGAGGTAAGGCGTATTTATGTGGAAAAGAAGCAGCCGTATGCGGCGGCGGCAAAGGAACTGACGGAGGACGTCCGCGGCTATCTTGGGATGGACGGTGTGAAGGCGGTGCGTATGCTGATCCGTTATGATGTGGAGAATATATCCGATGAGGTGTTTGAGCAGGCTTGCAGCTGCGTTTTTTGCGAGCCGCCCGTTGATATGCTTTACCGTGAAACGATCGAAGTGCCGGAGGGTGCGCATGTGTTCAGCGTGGAATATCTGGCGGGACAGTTTGACCAGAGAGCGGATTCGGCGGTGCAGTGCGTCCGTTTCTTAAAAGAGGATGAGGAACCGATCATTAAAACGGCTGTCACCTACATTGTCGAAGGCGATGTGACGGATGAGCAGATGGAAAGGATCAAGGCATACTGCATCAATCCGGTGGATTCGAAGGAGACGGGCTTGAAAAAGCCGGACACCCTGCGCGTGGATTATGCGGAACCGGACGATGTAGCGGTTCTTCATGGCTTTATCCATATGGCGGACGGAGAGTTTCGGGCGCTGTATGATTCCTTGGGACTGGCGATGACCTATGAGGACTTCTTACATATTCAGCGCTATTTTAACGGGGAGGAGCACCGTGACCCGACGATGACGGAAATCCGCGTACTGGACACTTACTGGTCCGATCATTGCCGGCATACGACGTTTTCCACGGAGTTAAAGGATGTCACGTTCGCGGACGGGAAATACCGCGCACCGATTGAAGCGTCCTATCAGAGCTATCTCGATGCACGCGGGGAACTGTATGCGGGACGGAGTGATAAATTTGTCTGCCTGATGGACTTGGCGCTCATGGCGATGCGCAAGTTAAAGGCGGAGGGGAAACTGGAGGATATGGAGAAATCCGACGAGATCAACGCCTGCTCGATCGTCGTACCGGTTGAGGTTGACGGAAAAGAGGAGGAGTGGCTTGTCTTTTTTAAGAACGAGACGCACAACCATCCGACGGAGATCGAACCGTTCGGAGGCGCGGCGACCTGTCTCGGCGGTGCGATCCGTGATCCCCTTTCGGGACGGGGCTATGTCTATCAGGCGATGCGCATCACAGGAGCGGCGGATCCGACCGTGCCGGTAGAGCAGACCCTGCAGGGCAAGCTTTCTCAGAAAAAGCTTGTGCGCGGAGCGGCAAGCGGCTATTCTTCCTACGGAAACCAGATCGGTCTCGCGACGGGCTATGTCAAGGAAGTATATCATCCCGATTATGTGGCAAAAAGAATGGAGATCGGCGCGGTCATGGGCGCGGCACCGAGAAAGCATGTCATCCGCGAAAATTCCGAGCCGGATGATGTGATCATTCTGCTCGGCGGCCGCACGGGACGCGACGGCTGCGGCGGCGCGACAGGTTCCTCCAAAGTGCACACCACACAGTCCTTAACGACATGCGGCGCGGAGGTACAGAAAGGAAATGCGCCGACAGAACGGAAAATACAGCGCTTATTCCGCAGACCGGAAGTGACGCGCATCATCAAGAAATGTAATGATTTCGGCGCGGGCGGCGTGTCCGTGGCGATCGGCGAGCTTGCGGACGGTCTGAAAGTCGATCTGGATAAAGTACCGAAAAAATATGCGGGCTTAGACGGCACGGAGCTTGCTATTTCCGAATCGCAGGAGCGTATGGCGGTCGTTGTTTCCCCGAAGGATGCGGAGGAATTTCTCGGCTATGCCGCGGAGGAAAACTTAGAGGCGGTCAAGGTTGCGGTCGTGACGAAAGAGCCGCGTCTGGTTCTGACGTGGCGCGGAAAAGAGATCGTCAATATTGCAAGGGCGTTCCTTGATACAAACGGCGCGCATCAGGAGACCGCAGTCAAGGTCGATATCCCGGATGAAGCGGAGAATTATTTGAATAAAACGGCGATTCCGGACGTGGAAGCCGCTCTGAAAAACGGTGATGTGCGCGGCGCTTGGCTCAGAACGCTGCGGGATTTGAATGTCTGCTCGCAGAAAGGGCTTGTGGAGATGTTTGATTCCTCCATCGGCGCTGGCAGTGTCTATATGCCCTACGGCGGCAAATACCAGTTGACAGAGACGCAGACGATGGTTGCCAAGCTGCCGACGCTGAACGGAAAAACGGATGTGGTAACGATGATGAGTTACGGCTTTGATCCGTATTTATCAAGCTGGAGCCCGTATCATGGAGCGGTCTATGCCGTGACGCAGTCTTTGAGCAAGATCGTGGCGGCGGGCGGCGATTACCGCAAGGTGCGATTTACGTTTCAGGAATATTTCCGCCGCATGACAAAGGATCCTTCGCGCTGGAGCCAGCCGTTTGCGGCACTGCTCGGTGCGTACGATGCGCAGATCGGTTTCGGTCTTCCGTCCATCGGCGGAAAGGACAGCATGTCCGGCACCTTTAACGACATTGACGTGCCGCCGACGCTTGTATCGTTTGCGGTGGACGTGGCGCATGAGAAGAATATCATTACGCCGGAACTGAAAAAAGCAGGGAATCTGCTTGTGAAATTTACTTTGGAAAAAGACGAATATGCGCTTCCCGTCTATGAGAAGGTGATGGCGCTTTATGACGCGGTGGCAGGCATGATCGCGGACGGTGTGATCGTTTCCGCCTACACGCTGGATGCGTACGGCGTTGCGGCGGCAGTTTCCAAGATGGCATTCGGAAACGGGCTGGGCGTGCGGATCGCGGATACCGTTTCTCCCGAAACGCTCTTTGCCAATGAGATGGGCGGTCTGATCGCGGAGATTCCGGCGGACCGAATCGGTGAAGTGACCATTCCGCATGAACTCGTCGGTGAAGTGACCGAAAAGGATTTTGTGTGCGGCGATATGGTTCTTTCTAATGAGGAGGCGCTGGAAGAGTGGAAAGCAAAGCTGGAGCGCGTGTTCCCCACGAAGGCGGAAAAAGGAACCGAGGCGGTGGACACGGGACTTTACCGCACGGACAGCATTCACCTCTGCAAACAGAAAGTGGCGAAACCGACTGTATTTATTCCTGTATTCCCCGGAACCAACTGCGAATACGACAGCGGCAGGGCGTTTGAGCGCGCGGGGGCGAATGTGGTAACAAAGGTATTCCGCAACCTGACTGCAGAGGATATCCGCGAGTCCGTGACAGAATTTGAAAAGGCGATCGCAGGGGCACAGATCATCATGTTTCCGGGCGGATTTTCCGCAGGCGATGAGCCGGACGGCAGCGCGAAATTTTTTGCGACGGCATTCCGCAATGCGAAGTTAGAGGAGGCGGTGAGAAAGCTCCTTGAGGAGAGGGACGGCTTGGCGCTCGGCATCTGCAACGGCTTTCAGGCGCTCATCAAGCTCGGACTTGTGCCGCACGGAGAAATTGTCGGGCAAAACGAGGATTCACCGACGCTGACGTTTAATACGATCAACCGTCATATTTCCAAAATGGCATATATCAAGGTGGTATCCAATCTGTCGCCGTGGTTAGCGGGCGCGGAACTTGGGAATACTTATGTCAACCCGGCATCGCACGGGGAGGGGCGCTTTGTCGCTCCGGCAGAATGGGTGAACACGCTGTTCGCAAACGGACAGGTGGCGACGCAGTATGCGGATCCGGACGGAGTGATCTCCATGGATGAGGAGTGGAATATCAACGGTTCCTACAAGGCAATCGAGGGCATCACGTCGCCGGATGGACGCGTCCTTGGCAAAATGGCGCATTCGGAGCGCCGCGGGGAAAGCGTCGCAATCAATATTTACGGAGAACAGGACTTAAAGATCTTCGAGTCGGGCGTGAAGTATTTTATGTAAGGAGCAATAGTGTGAAATTTTTCAAAAACGAACTAGTTCGTTTTGAAACTTTGTGCCTGCGGCATAGCGTATTTCATACGCAATCAAGCTTGCAGGTTGAGAGAAAGGCATGATTATTAATATGACAGAACAAACGGTCAAGGCGGACAGCATCATTTTTGATGTGGACGGTACGATATGGGATTCTCGGGATACGGTTGCGGAGTCGTGGAATGCCGTCATGGAGCGATACTATCCGGAAAAAGGCACATTTCCGAAGGAATTTCTCACGGGCCTGTTCGGAAAGACCATGGAGGATATTGCCGCCGCGCTGTTTCCTGAGCTTCACGGCGAGGAGCGCGCACAGATGGCAGAGCGCTGTTTTTCCTATGAAAACGAGCTATTATGCGAAAAACCGGGCAGGGTATACGACGGCGTAAAAGAGACCATGGCGCTTCTTGCAGAGCGGTTTCCGCTTTTCATCGTCAGCAATTGTCAGTGCGGCTATATTGAGGTCTGCATGAAGGGGGCGGGGATCACGGAGCTCATTACCGATCATCTTTGCTACGGCGATACGCTTGCACCGAAGAGTGAGACTATGCGCCGCCTGATCGAAAAGCACGGATTACAGCATCCGGTCTATGTCGGAGATACGCAGGGCGACGCGGACGCATGTATGGAGGCGGGTGTGCCGATGATCTTTGCGGCATATGGGCTTGGAAACGTAGCAAAACCGTTACGTTCCATTGATTCGATCAGACAGCTTCCACAGATGGTTGAACAGTGTTCAAATTAATGATGAGCACTACTGATATTCAAAATGGTACTATTTTACCAGAAAACAGGGCGCGAACGGCTGTTGAAGCCGAACGCGCCCTATGTTATAATAAACTGATTATGGATTTGAAAGGGAACGGATACGACAATGAAAGCATTCTTGATTTTGGAAGACGGCACCGTGTTTGAGGGGTATCACATCGGTGCGGTCAGGGAAGTGGTCAGTGAGATCGTGTTTAACACCTCCATGGCAGGGTATTTGGAAGTATTGACCGATCCCTCCTACGCAGGTCAGGCAGTATGCATGACCTATCCGCTGATCGGCAACTACGGCGTCTGCCATGAGGATATGGAGTCAAAGCGGCCATGGCCGGACGGTTTCATTGTCAGGGAATTGTCCGCAGTTCCGAGCAATTTTAGGAGTGACGAAACGATTCAAAGCTTTCTTGAGCGTCACGGCGTTCCGGGTATTGCCGGCATCGACACGCGTGCCCTTGTCAAGCTTCTTCGCGAAAAAGGCACGATGAACGGGATGATCACCACGAATGAGCAATTCCGTATCGAATCCATTCTCCCCAAGCTAAAAGAATATCGGACGGGCAGGGTCGTCGAAAAGGTGACCTGCAAAGAGCCCTATGTGATAGAGGGAACAAAAGAGCTTTCAGAGAACGGACCCATCTCCGGTTCGTCGCATTTTGATGCGGAACAGTATGCGCACTTCATGGAGAGCGGCATGACCGAAGGAGAGAGGGAAAAACGTCCCTCCCTTGTGCGGGAGTTAAACGGTGCGGGCATGCGCGTCGCGCTGCTTGATTTCGGTGCAAAGGATAATATTGCGCATTCGCTTGCACAGCGCGGATGTCAGGTGACGGTCTATCCGGCAGGGACGAAGGCACAGGAGATCATCGAATCCAAACCGGACGGCATCATGTTAAGCAACGGTCCCGGCGACCCGAAGGAATGCACGGAGGTGATCGCAGAACTTGCCAAGCTTTACGAGACGGATTTTCCGATCTTCGGCATCTGCCTCGGACATCAGCTCATGGCGCTTGCCACGGGTGCGGACACATTCAAGATGAAATACGGACACCGCGGCGGGAACCATCCCGTCAAGGATTTAGCGACAGGCAGAGTGTATATCACATCTCAGAATCACGGTTATGTGGTTGATATGGACAAGCTGGATGCGCGGGTTGCCGTGCCTGCATTTGTCAATGTCAACGATGGCACAAACGAGGGTCTGTCCTATACGGGAAAACGCATTTTTACGGTACAGTACCATCCCGAAGCATGCGCGGGACCGCAGGATTCCGCATATCTGTTCGACCGTTTTATCAAGATGATGGAGGAATATAAGAATGCCTAAGAATCCTAATATCAAAAAGGTACTGGTGATCGGTTCCGGTCCGATCGTGATCGGACAGGCGGCGGAGTTTGATTATGCGGGAACACAGGCATGCCGCTCGTTAAAGGAAGAGGGCGTTGAGGTCATCTTGGTCAATTCCAATCCGGCAACGATCATGACGGATGGGGATATTGCGGATAAGGTCTATATCGAACCGTTAAATGCGCGCGTGCTGGAGCAGATCATTCTAAAAGAGCAGCCGGACAGCGTGCTGCCGACGCTGGGCGGACAGGCGGGCTTAAATCTCGGCATGGAGCTTGCAGAGTCGGGCTTTCTTGCGGAGCATGGCGTGAAGCTGATCGGTACGACGGCAATGACGATCAAAAAGGCGGAAGATCGTCTGGAATTTAAGAATACGATGGAAAAACTCGGGGAGCCGGTCGCGGCATCCCTTGTGGTCGAGAGTATAGAGGATGGCATTGCTTTTGCCAAAAAGATCGGTTATCCGGTTGTGCTCCGCCCTGCCTATACGCTTGGCGGCTCGGGCGGCGGTATCGCCCACAATCAGGTCGAACTGGAAGAAATTTTGGAAAACGGTCTGCGGCTTTCGCGCGTCGGGCAGGTACTTGTTGAGCGCTGTATCGCGGGCTGGAAGGAGATCGAGTATGAAGTGATGCGGGACGGTGCGGGAAATGTCATCACCGTCTGCAACATGGAAAATATCGATCCGGTCGGTGTACATACAGGCGACAGTATCGTGGTCGCGCCGTCTCAGACGCTTTCGGATAAAGAATATCAGATGCTGCGTACGTCTGCACTTAATATCATCAGTGAGTTGGAGATTACGGGAGGCTGCAACGTACAGTTTGCGCTGCATCCGACAAGCTTTGAGTACTGTGTGATCGAGGTGAATCCCCGTGTGAGCCGTTCTTCGGCACTCGCGTCAAAAGCAACGGGTTATCCGATCGCGAAGGTTGCCGCGAAGATTGCGTTAGGCTATACGCTTGACGAGATCAAAAACGCAATTACGGGCAAGACTTATGCAAGCTTTGAGCCGACACTTGATTATTGCGTGGTAAAGCTGCCTCGTCTGCCATTCGATAAATTTATTACAGCAAAAAGAACACTGACGACCCAGATGAAGGCGACGGGCGAGGTCATGAGCATCTGTACGAATTTCGAGGGAGCGCTCATGAAGGCGCTGCGTTCGTTGGAGCAGCATGTAGACAGCCTGCGCAGCTATGATTTTACGGGGTTGTCCGAAGAAGAGCTGCTTGCGCGCTTAAAGATCGTGGATGATCAGCGCATTTTTGTGATCGCCGAGGCACTGCGCAAAGGGATCGGTTATGAGACAATCCACGAGATTACCATGGTGGATGTTTGGTTTATTGATAAGCTTGCGGCGATTGTTGCCATGGAGAACCGGCTTTCAAGCGAGTCATTGTCGCTGCCGCTCTTAAAAGAGGCAAAGCGCATGGAATTTCCCGATAACGTGATTGCCGCATTGACGGGGAAACCGCAGGATGAGATTAAGCGGATGCGTTACGAAAATGGCATTGTGGCGGCGTTTAAGATGGTGGATACCTGCGCTGCGGAGTTTGAGGCGGCAACGCCCTATTATTACTCCGTGTATGACGGCGAAAATGAGGCAGTTTTGACGAAGCCGGAGAAGAAAGTGCTTGTGCTTGGTTCCGGTCCCATTCGTATCGGACAGGGAATCGAGTTTGATTATTGCTCCGTCCATGCGACATGGGCATTTGCAAAAGAGGGCTATGAGACCATCATCATTAACAATAATCCGGAGACGGTCAGCACGGATTTCGATATTGCGGACAAGCTTTATTTTGAACCGCTGACACCGGAGGATGTGGAAAATATCGTGAATATTGAGAAGCCGGACGGTGCGGTCGTTCAGTTCGGCGGACAGACGGCGATTAAGCTGACGGAAAGTCTGATGAAGATGGGCGTTCCGATTCTTGGGACCAAGGCGGAGGATGTCGATGCGGCGGAGGACAGGGAACTGTTCGACCGCATTTTACAGGAGACGGAGATCCCGCGAGCCGCGGGCGGCACGGTCTATACGGCTGAACAGGCGAAAGAGGTTGCGAACCGGCTCGGTTATCCGGTTCTTGTCAGACCGTCGTATGTGCTTGGCGGACAGGGCATGCAGATCGCGCTTTCCGATGCGGAGATCGAAGAATTTATGGCGGTCATTAACCGCTATGAGCAGGATCATCCGATTTTGGTGGATAAATATCTGATGGGAAAGGAATTGGAGGTCGACGCCGTCTGCGACGGAAACGACATTCTGATTCCGGGCATCATGGAGCATATCGAGCGCACGGGCGTTCATTCGGGAGACAGCATTTCGGTGTATCCCGCGCATACGGTCAGTGAAAAAGTAAAGGAGACCATCGCCGAGTATTCCCGCAGACTGGCAAAGGCGCTGCATGTCAGAGGCCTGATCAATATCCAGTTTATTGCGGTGGGTGACGAGGTGTATGTTATAGAGGTCAACCCGCGGTCGAGCCGTACCGTTCCCTATATCAGCAAGGTGACGGGCATTCCGATCGTGGAGCTGGCGACTAAGGTCATTATCGGCAATACGATCAGGGGGCTCGGTTACGAGCCGGGCTTACAGCCGGAGGCGGATTACATCGCTATCAAGATGCCCGTGTTCTCTTTTGAGAAGATAAGGGGAGCGGAGATCAGCTTAGGACCGGAGATGAAATCGACAGGAGAATGTCTGGGCATCGGCAAAACGTTCCGAGAAGCGCTGTATAAGGCATTTCTCGGGGCAGGCGTCGATCTGCCGAAGTACAAGCAGATGATCATTACGGTCAAGGATGCGGATAAGGGAGAGGCAATCGAGATCGGCAGGCGCTTCGAAAAGCTCGGTTATACAATCTATGCGACAAGAAGCACGGCGCAGGCATTAAACGATGCGGGTGTCAAGGCGCGAAAGGTCAACAAGATTCAGCAGGAGTCGCCGACGGTCATGGATCTGATCCTCGGTCATCGGATCGATCTTGTCATCGACACGCCGACGCAGGGCAGGGATAAGTCAAGGGACGGATTCCTGATCAGAAGGACGGCGATCGAGACGGGCGTCAACTGCTTAACGTCGCTTGATACGGCGCGCGCGCTTGTGACTAGTCTGGAGAATGCCGAAGGTACGGAAATGCCCCTCATTGATATTGCGGGGATTGCAAAAAAATGACGATGGGGAATAGATTGAAAAATCAGAGATTTTTCAATCGGCGAATTTGTGCTGAAGCCCAAATTCGCGGGTTATTGGCAGCATGGATGATTAGGGAGAAAACAGAATAGCGGATGAGACCATTAAAAATCACTAACAGCGACTTGTATCATATCTTGATCCGTTCCGCGGCGGCATATGCTCTGTGTGCGGTTGTCAGCATGGTCTTTTTGGTCACGACCTATCGTTCCTATCAGGGGAATGTGCGGGAGCGGCAGCCTGCCATGATAGAGCGGGCCAGAGAGCTTGTCGATGAAAAGATCGGGGATCTGGAGCGGCTGCTTGCGGAGACCGGGCGGAATCTCACAGCGATATCCGAAGATAATGCCGCGGCATACAGAACGATCTTGGACTTTACAAAACGGACGGGTGAGTTTGAGACGGTTGTCTATATCTCGGACGGCAGGATGTATGCGGACAGCGCAGGAGAAAACACGGATGTCCTGACGCAGCGGATCGAGGAGATACAAGAGGCGGAATCGGGAAAAGTGCATAGTATGGAAAATGTGCAGGAGGAAGGAGACATATTCCTTTTATTTCCCATGCACATTACCAAAGAAAACGGACAGGAGGGGACGCTTGCGGCAATCTATGATTGTAGCCGAATGACGAGCGGCGGTATGTTTGAGGAGCTGCATACCCAAAGCGCCTGCTGGATCATCGAGAATGAGGGAAAAATCTTGTCCTATCGCGCGTATGATGCACTGGATATTGCGCAGGTGGCATCCAACAATTTCTACATGCAGATGTATGACCTGACCGAAGGCAGCAGAAATTCCAAGAGTCAGGTTCAACAGATGCGCCATGCGGCGAAAGATGAGCCGATGCAGTCGCTTGAGGTGAAAGGCGAGAAGTCCCATACCTGTCTGATCATGCTTTGCAGACTGGAAAAGATGGAAGGTTATTCCATTGCTACCGTGACGGATATGACGGTGCAGAGCATGTTTATTTATCGTTTTATACGCAAAATGCTCCTGATGCTTGGTCTGCTGTTTTTGCTGAGTGTTATCGCAGTCTTTTTCGTATGGCACTATGTCCGCAGCGTGACGGCAAAAATGGAAGCGATCGCTTATACGGACGACGTGACGAAATGGAAAAATATCAATTATTTCCATAAAGAGGCAATCAATATTTTACAGAATCATGAGGAAACACCTTATATTATCCAACGTTTTGATATTTCCAATTTCCGCTACTTAAATGAGGCGTACGGGCATCTGCGTGCCGACGACATCCTGAAGTCATGTGTGGATATTTACCAAAAAGTATATTCCTCCAAGGAACTGTGTGTGCGGATGGATTCCGACCAGTTTGTGACGCTGACCGTAAATGATAATGATGTCAACGAGCGGCGGGAGCAGTACATGAAGCAGGTCAATGAGCATGCGGTGGCAAACGGCATTACTTATCCGATCCGCATGAAATACGGAATCTATCAGCTCCGCAAGCAGGATCGGGACATTGATGTCATGATCGACCGTGCGAATGCGGCAAGACGTTCCTTAAACGGAAATGAAGTGGAGAGCGTGGCTTATTATACGGATGCCATTATGCGCAACATGAGCAAGGTCAACAAGATCGAATCCGAGATGCGGCAGGCGCTTGATAACGGGGAATTTCAGGTATATCTTCAGGCAAAATGGGATATTGTCAATAATCATGTCGCCGGTGCGGAGGCGCTTGTGCGCTGGATCCGTCCGGAAGGAAATATGGTGTTTCCGGACGAGTTCATTCCGGTGTTTGAGAAAAACGGATTTATCGGCGAACTTGATTTTTATATGTTGGAGAGCGTCTGCAAAAAACTGCGTTCGGTGCTGGATGCGGGCGGTGTGATCTATCCGGTCTCCGTGAACCAGTCGAGAGTGCTTCTGCACAGTCCGGAGTATATCACCAGGGTCAGAACGCTGCTTGACACCTGTCAGATTCCAAAAGAATATATTGAGCTGGAAGTAACAGAGACGGCGTTGTTTGATGACCGCGACCGGATGATCTCGGTTTTGAAGGCAATGAAAAAAGAAGGCATCAAGCTGTCCATGGACGATTTCGGTTCGGGATATTCTTCTTTGAACACCTTAAAAGACATGCCGTTTGATGTGTTAAAGATCGACAGGGAATTTTTCAGCGAGGCGGTCACCTCCGATTCGAGTACGCTTATCCTGCATAAGATCATTGAGATGGCTGACGGACTCGGTATGGAAGTCATCTGCGAGGGTGTGGAGAATGAACAGCAGGTAGATCTGCTTCGGAGTATCGGATGTAAGCGCGTACAGGGTTATTATTATGCGAAGCCCGTACCGGCGGAGAAATATATTCAGAGTTATTGCGAGATTGGTCAGATTGCAAAAGGGGCGTCATAAAAAGGATGAATTTTCAAAAAGAGCTTGATCGGACGCTGCAAACCATACCGGCAGGGGAGCGCTCCCTGCTGCTGCATAGCTGCTGCGCACCATGCAGCAGCTATTGTTTGGAATATCTGCGGGAGTATTTTCGGATCACGGTGTTCTTTTTTAATCCCAATATCACAGAGCAGGCGGAATACGGGAAACGCGTTGCGGAAGAAAAACGTCTGATCGCAGCCTATAACGGGCAGGTGGCGGACGGCCGCTTTGAGGGAATGCATTCGACCGGAAACGCACAGCGTATAGAAATACTGGAGGGGCGTTACTGTCCGCAGGATTTTTATGAAATGGCGAAGGGGTATGAACAGTGTCGGGAAGGCGGCGAACGCTGCCTGCGCTGTTATGCGCTGCGGCTAAAGGAAACGGCAAAGACGGCGGCGGAGGGCGGATTTGATTTTTTTACGACGACGCTTTCCATCAGCCCGCTGAAAAATGCCGCTGCGTTAAACGAAATCGGTGGGAGGCTTGCGGAGGAATACGGCGTACCTTATCTGTTTTCCGATTTCAAAAAAAAGAACGGCTATAAGCGTTCCATCGAGCTGTCGGCGCAGTTTCAGCTTTACCGGCAGGATTATTGCGGCTGTGTATATTCTAAGGCGGAGCGGGAACGACAGAAACAGGATTTAAGAACAATATAATTAAGAAATGTGATCTGGGAAGCATGATAGTAGGGAGAAGAAAGGCAAAGATATGAAACAACTGTTAGACTTATTATCGGAGGAAGTGGGAAAGGCATTTGAGGCGGCAGGATATGCGTCGGAGCTTGGGCGCGTGACAATCTCGAATCGTCCTGATTTATGCGAATATCAGTGTAACGGCGCGATGGCGGGCGCAAAGCAGTATCATAAAGCGCCGATGATCATTGCGGGCGAGGTCGCGGAAAAACTGACGGAGCAGTCCGTATTTACTAAGGTCGATGCGGCAGCGCCGGGATTTTTGAATCTGAAACTCTCAGAATCGTATGTGAAAGCGTACTTAAATGAGATGCGCACCGCGCCGAAATTCGGATATGAGCGGGCAGACGGTGCAAAAAAGATTGTCATTGATTACGGCGGACCGAATGTGGCAAAACCGCTGCATGTCGGGCATCTGCGCTCGGCCATCATCGGTGAGAGCATCAAGCGGATCTGCCGCTATGCGGGACATGAAGTGATCGGCGATATTCATATGGGGGACTGGGGACTTCAGATGGGACTCATCATTTATGAGCTCTCCTTAAGAAAACCGGAGCTTCCCTATTTTGATGAGCAGTACGCAGGGAACTATCCGGCGGAGGCGCCGTTTACGATCTCCGAGCTGGAGGAGATTTATCCGACGGCGAGCGCAAAGTCCAAGGAGGATGCGGATTATAAGGAAAAGGCAATGGAAGCAACCCATAAGCTGCAGAGCGGTGTGCGCGGCTATCGCGCCCTCTGGAAGCACATTATGGAGGTATCTGTAGCCGACTTAAAAAAGAATTATGACGATTTGGATGTATCCTTTGATCTGTGGAAGGGCGAATCCGATGTGCATGAGCTGATCCCCGTGATGGTCGAGGAAATGAAGAAGGGCGGCTATGCCCATATGAGCGACGGTGCACTTGTCGTGGACGTGAAGGAGGAGAGCGACACGAAGGAGGTTCCTCCCTGCATGATCTTAAAATCGGACGGTTCCGCGCTTTATAACACAACCGACCTTGCGACGATCAAAGACCGCATGGAGAACTATCAACCCGATACGATCATTTATCTGGCGGACAAGCGACAGGATCTGTATTTTGAACAGGTATTCCGCTGCGCAAGAAAGACGGGACTCGTGAAACCGGAGACCGGGCTGGTGCATATCAGTTTCGGAACTGTGAACGGCAAGGACGGAAAACCGTTTAAGACCCGTACGGGCGGCGTGATGCGTCTCGAATATCTGATCCGAGAGATCAAAGAAGAAATGTTCAAGAAGATTATGGAGGGGCACGCAGAGTCCGAGGAGGAAGCGCGTGCTACGGCGGATATTGTCGGACTCTCGGCGATCAAGTACGGAGACCTTTCGAATCAGGCGGCGAAGGATTATATTTTTGATGTGGATCGCTTTACTTCCTTTGAGGGCGATACCGGACCGTATATTCTCTATACCATTGTGCGGATCAAATCGATTCTGACAAAGTATGCGGAGAGCGGAAAGCAGCCGGAAGGGGCAAAGATTGGCGAGGCGAAGAGCGCATCCGAAAAAGCGCTGATGCTGGCGCTCACCGGTTTTCCGGCGATGATCGCGGGTGCGGTCGAAGAGCTGGCGCCGCACAGGGTTTGTGCCTATATTTATGACCTGTCTAATGCGTTTAACCGTTTTTATCATGAGACGAAAATCCTCACGGAGACGGATGCAGAAACGCAGGCGAGCTGGATTGTGCTGCTTATGCTGACAAAGGATATTTTGGAGGTCTGCATTGAACTGTTAGGATTTGAGGCACCGGAAAGGATGTAAAACGATGATTGAAGATTTCATAAAAGAGATGGAAGAACGGATTGATCGTGATGATTTTGAGGAGGTACAGGAAAAGTGTCTGTATCAGATTGAAAAAGAAAATGTCGGAATATCTGCTGTTGAACCTCTCTTGCTCTTTATGGAGAGGCATCCATTGAGCGATTTTGGCATGCCCGGTGCAATTGTCCATTATGTAGAGCAATTTTATAAAAAAGGGTATGAAGATTTGCTGATTGCTTCCGTCACCCGCAGACCGACATTACATACCGTATGGATGATAAACAGGATTAAAAATGCAGGAGAGAACGTAGATCTGTATAAGGGACTATTCCATCAAATTTTGGAAAAACAAGATGTGGAGGAAGAAATAAAGAACTCTGTAAAAGAATTTTTATCAAAATAGATTTTGATTGATCGGGCGGCTATCCCAAATGGATAACTGCCCTTTTGGACTGATTCCGTTGAGGTGAGCGATCATGATAGATAAAAACAGTTTTATGCCGCTGAATTTTTTTAAGAAAACGGATTATTACGGGAGTCTGTCGGGTTTGCGGTATCGGATCGGAAAGACGGCAGTGCCGTATACGGACGAGGAGCGCGCCGAGCGGGAAAAAAAAGGAGAGCCGGTCGGAGAGGAGGAGCAGAAGACCGTGCTGCGGGCAATCGTCTGGGAAGGTCCTTTTTCGTATGGGAAGCATGATGCCGGGACGGAATATCATAAGGATTTTCCGTTTGCGGAGGACGGCATCGGTATGGCGGTTGACTGGATCAACGGCGAGTACGAACGGGATGCGGACCGTTGGCAGCGGGTACCGTTTTGGACACCCGGCAGCCGCGGCTGAAAGCATGTAAGAATATTTCGTACTGAAACAATCACACATTGGTATTTTTATTGAATGGATGAATATGCATTCCATGGAGGGGAAGAAGGAAAATGAGAAAACGGCGTCTTGGAAAGACAAATTTGATGGTAAGCGAAATCGGTTTTGGCGGGGAATGGTTAGAGCGGCATCCGGAAGATGAGTCCGTGGAAGTGATCAGATATGCAGGTGAAAAAGGAATTAATGTGATCGACTGTTGGATGCCTGATCCGAAATCCAGAGATATTATCGGGAAAGCAATCTGTGAAAATAGAGGGCAGTGGTATGTTCAGGGACATATTGGCTCTACATGGCAAAATGGGCAGTATGTTCGTACCAGAGATATGCAGCATGTGAAACCGGCTTTTGAGGATCTTTTGGTTAGACTAAGGACGGATTATATCGATCTTGGAATGATTCACTTCGTGGATTCCCTTGAGGACTGGAATCACATTATGGAATCTGAATTTATTGATTATGTGAAAGAGTTAAAGGAAACAGGTAAGATCAGACATATCGGAATGAGCTCCCACAATCCGCAGATCGCAAAATTGGCGGTGGAGTCCGGGCTTGTGGAAATGATTCTTTTCAGCATTAATCCGGCGTTTGACATGCTGCCTGCCAGTTATGATCTTGATGCGATGCTTGCGGAAAAGTATGATCCGGACCTGACGGGAATTGATTCGGATAGGGCCGAATTGTATAGACGATGTGAGCAATATGATGTGGGGATTACTGTTATGAAAGGCTTTGCAGGCGGCAGGCTTTTCGATGAAAAGCGTTCTCCTTTTGGCGTGCGCCTGACTCCGGTACAGTGTATTCATTATGCACTGACACGCCCTGCCGTAAGCTCTATTCTGTGTGGTTATGATACCAAAGAGCAGGTGGATGATGCCGTTGCATATGAGTATGCTTCTGAAGAGGCCAAAGACTATGCATCTGTGATCGCAAATGCTCCCTTCCATTCGTATCGGGGCGAATGCACCTATTGCGGACATTGTAAGCCGTGTGTATCAAAGCTGGATATCGCGATGATCAATAAATATTATGATCTTGCAACGATGCAGCCGGAAGTGCCTGCGACAGTGAAATCCCATTATGAGCTTTTAGAACACAGAGCGTCAGAGTGTATTTCCTGCCATGCGTGTGAAGCAAGATGTCCGTTCGGTGTTCCGATTGCAGAAAGAATGAAGAAAGCGGCAGAATTATTCGGATGTTAACAGAATATCGAACAGCATCAACTGACGGTTGAGACAAAGCAACCGTTTGTTGAATTTCAAAAAAGCGATTGACAAACGGATAAATTTCATTAGAATAGGGTTTGTATCTGTTTTGGGACGCGGATAACGGTCATACAATCGGGTATGACTGCACGGATAGAAAGGAGGTAACCTCATGTTTCGGAATATAACAGAAAATGTTCATTCTTTATCAGATTTTAACATTGTGATAAATACAGGCAGAAACAGGATTACCTCCGCCGGAACGATTTGGTCAGAAATGCGGCGCACTTGAAATGGCGAAAGCGTTTTGCATCATTTCATATTGCATGCGCGCCCATACATGGGCGTGGATCGGAAAGAGGACTTTGGTGATCGTGGATTGCCAAAGTCTTTTTTAACTTATAGGAAACGGAAAAGGAGCAGCATTGGTTATGCAGAAATTAAGAACTTATTTATGGAAATACAAATGGCCATACATCATCGCAATCTTATCGCTAACGGCGGCGGTTGTCTTAGACCTGCTCGCGCCGCTTGTCACCAAAAGCATTGTGGACGACGTGATCGTCGGCGGCAATATGGAGAAACTGAACATCCTGCTTCTGGCTTTTTTGGGCATCGGCATCGGGCGATGTGTGTTTCAGTATGTCAAAGAATATGTATGCGACCTGACGGGATCAAAAGTGGCGCTGGAGGTCAGACGCGATGTGTTTTCCCATGTGCAGAGCTTAAGCGCGGAGTTCTTTGACCGTACAGGTACGGGCGAACTGATGGCGCGCGTAAAAGACGACGTGGACCGCATATGGGACGGCGCATCCTATGTCGGCATGCTTCTTACGGAGGTTGCCCTGCATACCGGTATCGTGCTTTTTTGCATGTACCGCTTGAACTGGAGATTGGCGATCGTTCCGACGCTGGCAATGATCGCATGCGGGTGCATTGCGATCGTGATGGAGAGGAAGCTGGATGCGGTTTACGAGGAGATCAGTGAGGAAAATGCGGCGCTGAATACCGTTGCAGAGGAAAATCTTGCGGGTGTGCGCACCGTGAAAGCGTTTGCACGGGAAAAGCATGAGATCGAGAAATTTTTGAAGCATAATCACCGTTACTATGAACTGAATATGAAGCAGTCGAAGGTGTTTGTACGCTATTATCCGTATTTCAGTGTGATCGCGAAAGTGCTGCCGCTCATAACGGTGCTGATGGGAGGTTACGAGGTTCTTTATTCCGGCTTTACCCTTGGAGACTTGAGCGCGTTTGTGCAATATTCTAATAACATCGTATGGCCGATGGAAATGCTCGGCTGGCTGACGAACAGCATTTCTTCGGCGTTTGCGTCAAACCGCAAACTGCGGAAACTTTGTGAGCAGAAGCCGGTCATCGTGGAGAAGGAGCAGCCCGTTGTTCTTGATGCGGTCCGCGGAAAGATTGAATTTGACCATGTATCGTTTCATAAGGCGGATGGCTATGAGATTTTGAAGGATATTTCATTTACGGTGGAGCCGGGGCAGACGGTCGGCATCATGGGAGCGACCGGAGCGGGAAAAAGTTCTATCGTGTATCTGCTCCAGCGTCTTTATGACGCGACGGGCGGAAGCATACGCGTGGATGGCGTGGATGTAAGGGATTTAACCTTAAAGCAGCTCCGCAGCAATATTTCGATCGTGATGCAGGACGTCTTTCTGTTTTCGGACACGATCAGTGAAAACGTGCGCCTCGGCAAGCATGATCTGACAGATGATGAGACGATCCGAAAAGCATCGCACGATGCGCAGGCGGGCAGCTTTATTGAGCGGCTGGATGAGCAGTATGAGACGGTCATCGGCGAGCGCGGCGTTGGTCTGTCAGGCGGACAAAAGCAGCGCATCAGTATCGCGCGTGCGCTGGCAAAAAAAGAACCGATCCTTGTTCTGGATGATTCCACGTCAGCATTGGATACCGAGACGGAACGCGCGATCGAACAGACGCTGCTGCAGCTTCCCAACACGACAAAGCTGATCATTGCGCACCGGATCAGCGCCGTGCGCGAGGCGGATATGATCCTTGTGATGAAGGACGGAAGCGTTGCGGAACGCGGCACGCATGAGGAGCTGCTTCATAGGCGCGGGCTATATTATGAGACCTACTGCGTACAGCATGAGGCGCTGCCGGAGGACGAGACGGTGCTTTGCGGCGACACCGGATCAGCAGAGAACAAGGCGGCAGTCTTAGGCAAAGTCGAATCGGTGAGAGGCAAGGCGGCGGACATGAATGATGCCGGAGAGTCGGTGCGGCATGAGGGAGAGGAGGCGTAAGCATGGCGGTCAATTCTTATAAAAGCGATGAGCAGAGCGTGGAAAAAAGCAAGCGTGAGACGCTGAAGCGCCTGTTCCGTTATTTATTTCAATATAAAATGCAGATTATCGGCGTGCTGCTGTTAATGGGCTATTGCGTGGCAGTTTCGCTGATCAATCCGCTCATCATGGAAACCGCCGTTGATACGTATATCGGCGGAAATGATTATCGAGGGCTTGTGAAACTGATAGTCGTAGCATTGGCGGTCAATATTCTGGTTGTTTTTGCAGTCAAGCTGCGGATGTATGTGATGGCAAAGGTGTGCAACAAGATTTTGTTGACGATCCGCCAGGAGTTATACACCCATATCCAGACCTTGGATTTTAAGTTTTTTGATTCCCGCCCGACGGGAAAAATACTGAGCAGGATTATCGGAGATATTAATTCTCTCAAGGACGTGCTGAATAACTGTGTGACAACACTGATCCCTGATTTTTTAACGGTCATTGCGGTCGCCGTGATCATGTTTGCAAAGAATCCGCTGCTTGCGGCGGCGTCACTGCTCAGCACGCCGTTTATGGCGGTCGGAACGGTGCTGATCGAGTTAAAAGCGCATCCGCGCTGGCAGACCTTCCGCAAAAAGTCCTCGAACTTAAACGCGTTCATCCATGAGGATATGTCGGGAATGCGCGTGATCCAGAGCTTTACGGCGGAGGAGGAGACGGGCAGGACATTTGACGGACTTGTCACCGAGCATCGGAATTCGTTCAAGAGCGCGGTGCGCATCAGCGACGCGTTCGGCTCGGTCATTGATTTTACATGGGGACTCGGCTGTATCTGCCTGTATTTTACGGGAATCGTGGTCTTGGGCGTGGATAAGGTGTCGCTCGGTACGTTTTTGGCGTTCGGCACTTATATCAATATGTTTTGGCAGCCGATCAACAACTTAAGCAGCTTTTACAATCAGATTGTGACGAACATCGCGGGTGCGGAGCGTATTTTTGAGGTGCTGGATACCGAACCGGAGATCGCGGACGCGGAGGGTGTGCATGAGATCGGAGAGATTAAGGGAACGGTCGATTTTGAACATGTTTCTTTTTCTTATGACGGGGAGCATAAGGTGCTCGATGATGTGAGCTTCCATATAAAGCCGGGCGAGACAATCGCCCTTGTGGGTGCGACCGGAGCCGGAAAGACGACCATCGTCAATCTCATCAGCCGTTTTTACGATGTACAGGACGGTATCGTCCGCATTGACGGGCAGGATGTGAAAACTGTGTCGATCGAAAGCCTGCGTAAGCAGATGGGTATCATGACGCAGGATCAGTTCTTGTTTTCGGGGACCATCAAAGAGAACATCCGCTACGGAAAGCTGGATGCCACGGACGAGGAGATCGAGGCGGCGGCAAAGGCGGTCAATGCGCATGAATTTATCACGCGTCTGCCGAAGGGGTATGATACCGAGTTGTCCGAGCGCGGCGGCGGACTTTCCATCGGGCAGCGGCAGTTACTTGCATTTGCGCGCACGATGGTGTCCATGCCGAAGATTCTCATTCTTGACGAGGCAACTTCAAGCATCGATACGCAGACCGAGGTGCTTGTTCAACAGGGCATCGAGCATCTTCTTTCGGGAAGGACCAGCTTTGTGATCGCGCACCGGCTATCGACGATCAAAAAGGCGGACCGCATTTTTGTCATTGATGACGGACGCATCATCGAGGAGGGAAGTGCCTCGGAGTTGATCGTGAAAAAAGGTGCATATTATCATTTATATATGGCATCATTGAGGTAGGGGAGGGTTAGCATGAAAAATATTACAACGAAGCAATTTCAAATATTAACGGACATTAATCTGGTATGGGATTTTATGACGGATGTATACAAACCGTACTTTGCTAATGGTGTGGCGGCGCCTTTTTTTGAATATGCGATCACATCCACATGGATGAATAAAGAGTATCTTCATTTAGACCGATTCTGGATGGATAAAGATCGGGTGGCAGCGTTTGTATTTACGGAATCGTCTGTCACGAGTATCTTTTTCAATTTACGCCCCGGCTATGAAGAATTAGCGGATGAGATGATTGCATATGCAGAGAGTCACTTTCCTGAGATCGGAGGGAAAAGGGAACTGGTAATTTTCTCAGGGCAGAAAGCATTGATACAGGCAGCAGAGAAGCGGGGCTATCAGGTATCCTACGAGAATGTGGATTTGCTGTTTGATTTTAAGAAATCGGAATTAAACTATGATCTTCCGAAAGGATTTCATTTTGTTGATCCGCTTTCGGCTGATCCGTTAAAGCTTGCCAGATGTACGTGGAACGGCTTCAATGCGGAGGAACTCGGGCCTTTCGAAAATTGGGATATTCCGAATCCGGAAACATCCCGGAACCCGCATAAGGCATATCAGGGTGTTCTGAGTTCCACGATTGCGCCGCCGCCGCACGCAACCTATGAATATAATGTAATCATTGCGAATGAGGCAGAGGACTATGTATGCTTTTCGGGAATGTGGTGGGTTCCGGGGAATCGGCTTGCCTATATGGAGCCTTTATGTACAGCACCGGAGTATCGGAATAAGGGGCTGGCAGCGGCGGCGCTTACCCAACATTACAGGCGGTTGAAAGGATTAGGTGCGGAGTATATGACCGGCGGAGGAAATGATTTTTATAGAAGAATCGGTTATGAGGACGAGATACATTGGCTGCATTGGAAAAAGGAAAATGACATGGGATAAGCAACAAGACCAGGGAAATCCGATTGCGGTGCGGGGAGGCGTGCTTGGCGTAATGAAAACGAAAAAAGCTGTGCAGATGTGACAAAATACGGGCGTAATTATGTTTATATTACCGAATATGTTTCTGTTGATTCGTCATGTCCTTCGGATTATAATTGTTTTGAGAGAATGTACTTTATATTGAATGCGCGCGAAATCCTCGTGGGAGCTGCATAAGAGGATTACAGCAGTATGTTGATAGACACTGAGATAAAAAGTGCGGTAAATGCGGCGGATGCGGAAGCCCAATATGACGAAAAAGTAAAACGCCTGTTGGGAAATAAGATCATACTGGCGCATATTTTGGCAAAGACCGTTGATGAATTTTTGGGTATGGACCCAAAGGATATTGTTCCGTATATTGAGCGTGACCCATTAATCAGCGCCGTTTTGGTGGAACCGGGACTGACCAATGCAAGTGATAGGTCATCCGCAGGTGTGAAAGCTTTGGCAGGAAGCAGAAAAGACGGGCAGCGGATTGTCGGATTGAATACGGAAAACGCAGAGATCAATGAGGGGCTGATCCGGTTTGACATCATTTTTTATTTGCGAATGAAGGATGGGATTTCCAAGGTTATCATCAATCTAGAAGCACAGAAAGATGAGCCGACACGTTATCATCTCCTGAACAGGGCAGTCTTCTATGCGTGCCGTCTGATCTCTTCACAGAAGGAAAGGGATTTTGTTGGGACGAATTATAATGATATACGGCGTGTGTATTCGATCTGGATTTGCATGAACATGGATGAAAACAGCATGTCTTATGTGCATCTGATGAAGGATGATCTATTGGGGCATTATCCGTGGAAAGGCGATCTTGACCTGCTGAATATGGTTATGATAGGGATAGCGAATGAACTTTCGGAGCATGATGAGGCGTATGAACTGCACCGCCTGTTGAGTGCTTTGCTGTCTGAGGATTTATCTGTTAATGAGAAGTTGAGAATCATGGAAACGGAGTACGACATTCCGGTAAGCGATAAAATAAGAAAGGATGTGAACGAGATGTGCAATCTGGGTCAGGGAATTCGGGAAAGTGGAGAGGCTATCGGAGAAGCAAAGATGATTTTAAGCATGCATGAAAAGGGTTATACATTAGAGCAGATTGCAGATGTGGCAGAGAAGACCAGGGAGCAGATAGAAGCGATCATAGAAATGGGGGAGCCGGTATTGGCATGATTCCGGTGAATTTATAACAAAACATGTTTGAAAACGGAGCGTAATCACCAAAAAATAATTACAGGCAGTCGTATTGACCTATAAAACATTATGTGCAATAGCGCAAAGAGACCGAAACTGATTTTCATATTAGTTTCGGTCTCTTTTGTATGTGTAAGTGATGTAGTGTAGGAAGCGTTACTTAATTACCTTGAATATCATTGATTATGGCAGTAATATGAGCCAATTGCTGGTCCGTCAAGCCGCTGATTTCGATATACTTTCGTTGATCCAAACCCAAGAGATAATCCGTTGAAACGGAAAAATATTCTGATAAATGGATGAGCATGTCAATGGATGGCTGGATATAATTGTTTTCCCAATTAGATATGCTCTGTTTCGTGACGCCGATGGCTTTTGCTAAATCAACCTGTGACAAGTTTTTTGCCATGCGCAGTTGCTTAATGTTTTCATTCAGTGTCATATGACGTTCCTCATATATAAGTCAATTATTTATATACTATTATAAAAAAATGATTGACTAAACAAAAATACTATAGTATATTAAAAATTGACCATAAATATGATAAGAAATGGATAATGGAAGGGGGATAAGTTAGTATATTACTTTTTGTAAAAACAATACGAGTATACGATGTAGCCAAAATATGGAAGAGAGTAACAAACCATAAAATATACGTAAGGAGGATGTTTTATGAGAAGACAATCAAGGTGTCTCATGAAAATTGTGTATGGGGGATTGATAACGGCAGTGATATTTAACTTTACGGCACATACAGCATTTGCGAATGACGCGAAACAATATGACCGGAATTTGCAAAAACAGGAATCTCATACTGAAAGCGTTTATAAATATCTTGAAAAGCAACCAGTCAAGAGAATCAAAAAGTATGATAAATACATGAACTTAGCACAGCAGTATGTAAATAAACGGCAATATGATCAGGCAATTGCGGCATATGAGACTGCGATTGAGGCAGAATCAGGAAAACCGGAAGTTTATATTGCATTGGCAGATCTTTATGTACAGATGGGGGATTATGAGTCGGCGGTTGCCGTGTTAAGCAGTGGGATTGATCGGACAGAGTCGGAGGAGCTTATAGATTATTTGGAAGAACTGCAGAATTTATGATGCTTCATTGAGTGTTGTCTTTTGCACAAGACTACACATGGAATAAGGGCAGGTTTTCCTGATCGGTTATCCCCCTGCTGTAAAATTCTAAAAAATCTTTCCGTTCCCAGCCTTGGCTGATCCAGAAAGCTTTCCCCTGTTCATTTGTTTCCATGACATTCAGGCAGACCCTGGTAATGCCTTCTTCCTGCAATGCGGCGACGGCGGTTTTCACTAATTCGGAGGCAATCCCCTGTCTGCGATATTCGGGTAATACGACAGTGTGATAAATATATCCCCGTCTGCCGTCATGTCCGCTTAATATGGCACCGATCAGACGTCCGTCCTCGTATGCCACAAAATTGGTATTGGGATTTCGAATTAAAAAACGAGAAATTCCTTCCTTGGAATCATCTAAACTGCGCAGCCCCATGCTCGGCGTGCTTTTCCACATTGCAAAAAGATTTTCATAATCGGTGATTGTCATGATTCTTATCATATCAAGAGCTCCTATGTTTTTTCGTAACCTGCAAACGAGTCATGAAGCTGCTGCTTTTTATCTTTTTCCTGCGCTATTTACAGTATATGTAATTCAAAGAGACCTCCATCAAAATAGATATCGTTTCCGAAACCATCTTTATAAAACGATACGCTTTCCAATCCGGTCTGCTTAAATCCCAGCGACTGCAATAACTTTATAGAGGAAATATTGTTTATTGCGGTTCCTGCCGTAAGTTTTTTTACCCCCATATCTTTCAAAAGACCGATGAGTGCCTGATAGCTTTCTTTTGCATATCCCTTCCCATGATAATCCGAATGAAAACAATATCCGCTGTCATAACCGTCACCGGTATTGTGAAAATCAATGTAACCAATCATTTCGTTCTCAAGACATCCCATATTCTTTTTATGCTTATCCAATCATCAGCAACAATTTTTCTGATGAGGAGCCTTTTCGTTTTGATTTCCATGATAAAACATCTCCATAACGTTGGGGTTGAATCTGTTGAATGCTCTAACGCCCATATATTATCACAGGTACATCCGGCATTCAATACAATTTGATCGGAGCAGGAAAAAGTCCCGATTTTTCTATGACCATAACAAGTTTAGTTATAAAAAGTTTACCTAAGTTGAAAAGTTTTTTCCGTATGAAATAGTTAAATTCTACATATACCTTGAAAACAGCATAATTTTTAAGTATCAAAAATATGGTGAAAGCATGTTGGCGTACGGAAATGCGTACGGTATAATAAAACAGAAGGGAGATGATGCCATGACTGCAATCAGTGTGACAAAGGCAAGAGAAAATATATATCAAATACTCTCAGAAGTTAATAGCAGCAGCCAGCCAATTACGATTACAAATAATCGTGGGAAAAATGCCGTTCTCATATCATAGGATGACTGGAATGCCATACAGGAAACGTTATATTTGAATTCGATACCGGGTATGGCAGAAAGTATAATGGTAGCAGGAAAAGAACCGTTGGAAGAATGCTCTGTGTATGATCCGAATGAGGAATGGTAAATGTATATTATCAGATTTAGTAAGCTGGCAGAAAAAGAAAAAAAATGCTAAAAGGGGCAGGGCTTGATTCAAAAGCAAAAAACCGATTGAATATCATTGCACAAAATCCATTTCAAACGCCTCCGCCATATGAAGGATTAGTAGGGAACTTAAACGGCTATTATTCCAGAAGAATTAATATTCAACATAGAATGGTTTATCAGGTATATAATGAGTCGGTTGTGATTGCTGGAATCGTATACGAAGGAACAATTAAGATTGTTCGCATGTGGTCACATTATGATTCGGTGAAATAAAGGAAGCGCCAGCAGATAGAGGAATCATCTGCCGGTGCTTTGATTTTTACCCTGCTATAGGAAAGGCGTCGGTTGATTCCGTAAGCCATTCGGAGTATAATGTTTTTGAAAGATGAAAGCCTGCCGATGAATGCAATCCGGCAAAGGAGAACTATGAAATCGAACCTGACAACCTTATGCTATATCGAGCGGGGAGACGAATACCTGATGCTCCACCGCATCAAGAAAAAGAACGATGTCAATCACGATAAATGGATCGGCGTGGGCGGGCATTTTGAGGCGGGCGAAAGCCCGGAGGAATGCCTGCTCAGGGAAGTTTACGAGGAGACGGGACTGACGCTTAAAAAATGGCGCTTTTGTGGCATTGTCACGTTTTGTTTTACGCCCGATGAAGCAAACGCCGGTTCAACTTCTGAAGACAGTGCCAATGCCGTACCGCCCGTTCTTGAATATATGCATCTGTACACGGCGTCTTCCTACGAGGGAACACTTCTGCCCTGTGATGAGGGGGAGCTTGTATGGATAAAAAAGGATGAGGTGGAGCGCCTTCCGGTTTGGGATGGCGATCGCATCTTTTTGCGTCTGCTGCGAGAGCGAAGTCAATTTTTCTCACTGAAGCTGAGTTACTTAGGGGATCAGCTTACGGAGGCAGTTTTGGACGGAGAACGGATGAAACTTCCGATTCAGAGATAAGGGGGAATCTGATATGAACAGGGAAAAGTCAGAGCAGCAGAATGGAGAAAGACGTCTGAATATCGGCCTGGTAGTTGCAAATGTGGAGGATGATTTTTCCAATAAAATCTGTAAAGGCGCCATGCGCGCGGCGGAAATGGCGGATGTGAATTTGTTTGTATTTCCTGCAAAATATTTAGATCACAGGGAAGACGAGCTTGCGGATACAAAACAGGCATACGAATATCAATACAATGCCCTGATTGATTTTGCGAATGCCGGCACCCTTGACATGGTACTGATCTGCATAAGCAGTATCGGTTATCTTTCCACCAAGGAGCGCTGTGACGAGGTGCTGTCCCGCTTTAACGGGATACCGCTTATGCTGCTCGCATCAGCGAAGGAGGGGTATTCGTCCATTGTGTATGATAACCGTGCGGGACTTTCGGATGCGGTGCGCTACCTGATCCGGGATAAAAAGAAAACGCGCATCGGTATGTTGGCGGGAAGCCGGGATAATATGGACGCGAATGAACGGCTTGAAGTTTATAAAACGGTGCTTGAGGAAGAAGGAATCGGAGTTGATGAGCGGCTGATTTGTTATACGAATTACTCCTCCGCCTGCGAGAATACGGTCGAAGCGTTCCTGATAGAGAATCCGGATGTCGAGGCGCTTGTCTGTGCCAATGATGCGGTCGCACAGGCTGCGTATAGAGTTTTGAACCGTCAGAATCGTGTGATCGGACAGGATGTTTTAGTGACTGGTTTTGATGATATTGACGAGGCGGTCCGCATGATTCCGCAGCTTGCGACCGTGCGCGCGGATGCGGAGCTGCTTGGACACCGGGCGGTCATGGAGGCGCAGCAGATGCTGTGCGGTCAATCGCGGGGCGCTGCAATTCAGCCGAAAAATTTTACGGTGAAAACAAATTTTATTTTAAGAGAATCTGCAAGCGGTCAGATGGAGTTAGACAATATTAACCGGGAATATCTGGAAGAATATCGTCAGAGACTGAAAATGATGTTGGATATGAACCACAGCCTGAACATCGTCAATCGTGATACACTGATGTTCGGCGCGGATAATGTGCGCGATTATACCAAAATCCTTGATGTGTTCAATGTGTCCGTTATTCATGATTACTATTTGTACTTATTCAAAGCGCCGCGCACCTATCTTCCGGGAAAACGATTCAAAAAGCCGGAGGAGGTATATCTGCGCGCGTACCGTAACGGAGACGAGGTAAAGGAGCTGCCGCGTGTAGACCAGCGCATGAAGTTCGAGCAGATGTATGAGAATCCCTATCTGCCGAAGGAGCGAAAAACATATATTTTGATCGACATTTATTCGCGTGAGCAGCAGTACGGCGTTTTGATGTGTGACCTGCCATATGAATACCTGCATTATTTGGAGGCGTTGTGCTATCAGGTAAGCATTGCGGTCAAGATGAACGAATTGTTTTCCGTGCAGGAGGGGCTGCTTGCGGAAAAAGAAGATATGCTGCGCAAGCTGGAGCAGGAAAATCTCGCACTGGACGACATTTCCAATAAGGATGAGCTGACGGGGATTTGTAATCGCAGGGGCTTTTTCACAAAGGCGGGAAAAATGCTTGTGCAGAAAGGATTCTCCGGAAAACGTGTGGCGGCGGTTTATGCTGACTTAAATTACTTAAAACAGATCAACGACAGATTCGGGCATGAGGAAGGCGATTTTTCCTTAAAAAGCTGCGCGGCGGCATTGGAGTCGGCGCTCTCAAGCCGCGGTGTCGTCGGGCGGATCGGCGGAGACGAGTTTGCGGGACTGCTTGTACTTGAGAAGGATGAGGAGGCGGAGGAAATCCGGGTGCGCATGAAGGCGTACCTAAACGAGGTCAACAAAAGCGCGGGAAAGCGTTATCCGATCATGGCTTCTCTCGGCATCATGGAACAGCGGATCACCGGAGAACTGCAGTTGAAGGAATTGTTGGAGCAGGCGGATGATCTTTTATATGAGGAAAAAAAGAAAAAAGGACCTTTTATTGTACGGGAAGATTAGAGAAAGAACGGATGGACAAATAGGAAAAAATCCGTAATGTATTTTCATCAAAATGGTGCTTGACAGTATCTGGCAGATATGTTAAAGTATTTAAATGTGTGAGGAAGCTCACATAACAGCAAGCAGAGTATCCACTCTCACCCTGTGGCAATGTGCTTAACAGGCGTTCATGATTTCTTTTTTATGCGGCAGAGACGGTGACAGTTCAGGCGGTTACCGTGACAGCGCATGGGAGAGGCATGTCGGTGGATAGCGATGCTATCCGCCTTTTTTATGGACGGGAATGCACAAAAAACTGTTTCTTATGATGGAGGACAAAACAATTAGCGAATTATTTATTAACGAACAGATTAGGGACAAAGAAGTACGAGTCATTGGAGTGAACGGCGAGCAGCTTGGTATCATGCCGTCGAGAGAGGCGCTTAAGCTTGCGGAAGAGGCGGAGCTTGACCTTGTGAAGATTGCGCCTACGGCGAAACCGCCTGTTTGTAAGATCGTTGATTATGGAAAGTACCGTTATGAACTGGCGAGGAAGGAAAAGGAAGCCAGAAAGAAACAGAAGATCGTCGAGATCAAGGAGATCAGACTGTCTCCGAATATTGATACGAATGACTTGAACACAAAGGTGAACGCGGCGAGAAAGTTTTTGGAAAAAGGCAATAAGGTAAAGGTGACGCTGCGTTTTCGCGGACGTGAGATGGCTCATATGAATACGACCAAGCATATTTTGGACGACTTTGCAGAGAGCCTTTCAGATATTGCGGTCGTAGATAAGCCTGCAAAGGTAGAGGGCCGCTCCATGGCAATGTTTTTAACTGAGAAGCGCTGATCATCGTGCAAGGTTAAAATAGAGTAAGACAAATAGGAGGAAAAGTAACATGCCAAAAATGAAAACCAAAAAAGCGGCAGCAAAACGTTTTAAGCTGACGGGAACCGGAAAATTAAAGAGAAGCAAGGCTTACAAACAGCATATTTTGACTAAGAAATCTGCTAAGACCAAGAGAAACTTAAGAAAACCTGCTTTGACCGATTCTACTAATGTAAAGAATATGAAGAAGATTTTACCGTATTTATAAGTCATAAGGAGGAAGAAGAACATGGCAAGAATTAAGGGTGGCATGAACGCCAAGAAAAAGCATAATAGAGTATTAAAGCTTGCAAAGGGATACAGAGGAGCGCGCTCCAAGCAGTATCGCGTTGCAAAGCAGTCTGTCATGAGAGCTCTGGCAACTTCTTATGAAGGACGTAAGCAGAGAAAGCGTCAGTTCAGACGTCTGTGGATCGCACGTATCAATGCGGCGGCAAGAATGAACGGCATCTCTTACAGCAAAATGATGTTCGGCTTAAAGAAAGCTGGCGTTGACATGAACCGCAAGATGCTTGCAGAGCTGGCAGTTAATGATGCAAAGGGTTTTGCATCGCTTGCTGAGCTTGCAAAGGCAAATATCGCATAGTGATAAATAAGAAAGCATAAAAACGGCTAGTCGCAATGTTCGGCTGTGCCGTTTTTTGCTTGACGGGAGGATATAGATTGAAAAATCAAAGATTTTTCAATCGACAAAATTGTGCTGACGCCCAAATTTGCGGGCTGTTGGCAGCATGGAGGATTAAAATGGCGAAAGAACAATACAGATTTGAAACAATGCAGTTACATGTCGGGCAGGAGCAGCCGGATCCGGCGACGGACGCAAGAGCCGTACCGATCTATCAGACCACTTCCTATGTTTTTCATGATTCCGCGCATGCGGAAGCGCGTTTCGGACTTGCGGACGCGGGCAATATTTATGGACGTCTGACAAATTCCACGCAGGAGGTTTTGGAAAAAAGGATCGCGGCTCTGGAAGGCGGCGTGGCGGCTTTGGCGCTTGCGAGCGGCGCGGCGGCAGTCACCTATACGATCCAGGCACTTGCGCAGGCGGGAGACCATATCGTATCACAGAAGACGATTTATGGCGGAACCTATAACCTGCTTGCCCACACTCTGCCGCAGTACGGTATAGAGACGACCTTTGTGAATGTGCATGACTTAAACGAGGTTGAGGCGGCGATCAGGGAGAATACGAGAGCAATCTATTTAGAGACGCTCGGAAATCCGAACAGCGATATTCCCGATCTGGATGCGATCGCTGAGATCGCGCACAAACACGGGCTGCCCGTTGTGATCGACAATACGTTCGGCACGCCGTATTTCATCCGTCCGATCGAGCATGGTGCAGACATCGTCGTACATTCCGCGACCAAATTTATCGGCGGACACGGTACGTCTTTAGGCGGTATCATTGTGGATTCCGGTAAGTTTGACTGGCGTGCGAGCGGTCATTATGCGGCGATCGCGGAGCCGAATGAAAGCTACCATGGCGTTTCCTTTGTGGAGGCAGCAGGCGATGCGGCGTTTGTGACCTATGTTCGTGCCATTCTGCTTCGTGATATGGGAGCGGCGATTTCTCCGTTTAACGCATTTTTATTGCTTCAGGGCGTGGAGACGCTGTCGCTTCGTTTAGAGCGTCATGCGGAAAATACCAAGAAGATTGTGACCTATTTAAGACAGCATCCCAAGGTGGCGCGCGTCAATCATCCGTCCATTTCGGATCATCCCGATCATGCGTTGTATGAGCGGTATTTCCCGAACGGCGGCGCGTCCATCTTTACGTTTGATATTCAGGGCGGTAAGGAGGAAGCGCACCGCTTTATCGATCATCTGAAAATATTCTCCCTGCTTGCGAATGTGGCGGATGTCAAGAGCCTTGTTATTCATCCGGCAACAACAACGCACGCACAGCTTTCCGAACAGGAGCTTGCTGAGCAGAATATTTATCAGAGCACGATCCGCCTCTCCATCGGCACGGAGCATATCGACGATCTGATCGCGGATATGGAGCAGGCATTTGCGGCAGTATGATGAACGGAGATAAGGTTATGAAAAAAGTGGAAGGCTATACTTATATAGAGGGCGGCGTATGCGCTGCATCCGGCTTTACGGCAAGCGGCTTACACTGCGGCTTAAACAGCGATCCGAACAAAAACGATCTTTGTCTGCTCTATAGTGAGCGCTCCTGCGTGACGGCGGCGGTCTATACGACAAACAAGGTAAAGGGCGCGCCGATCGTTGTGACAAAGAAAAATCTTGCAAAGACGGGCGGCATGGCGCAGGCGGTCATCGCGAACAGCAAAAACGCCAATACCTGCAACGCGGACGGAGAAGAAAAAGCACAGCGTATGTGTGAGCTGGCGGCAGCGGCGCTCGGCATTAAGCCGGAGGAAGTCGTTGTGGCATCCACCGGTGTGATCGGTCAGGTTTTGCCGATCGAGCCGATCGAGGCGCATGTGGAGGAGCTTGCGAAGAAGTTAAGCCGGGAAGGAAATTTGCAGGCAGTCAATGCGATCATGACGACCGATACGGTAAAAAAAGAAGTGGCGGTCCTGTTTGAAATCGGCGGCGTACCCTGCAGGCTCGGCGGTATGGCAAAGGGCAGCGGCATGATCCATCCGAATATGGCGACGACGCTCAATTTTATTACGACGGATGCGGAGATTTCGCAGCCGATGCTTCAAAAAGCTTTAGATGAGATCGTGAAAGTGACGTATAACTGTTTAAGCATTGACGGGGATACTTCGACCAACGATATGGTGTGCGTCATGGCAAACGGCTTAGCGGGCAATCCGGTCATTGACAAGGAGGATGAGGCGTACGCATGCTTCAAGCAGGCGTTGTACCTTGTCATGATGAATCTGACAAAGATGCTTGCAAAGGACGGCGAGGGCGCGACGAGGCTCATCACCTGTACGGTCACGGGAGCGCCTGAGGCAGATATGGCGGTCGCGGTTGCGAAAAGCGTGATCCGTTCCCCGCTCGTAAAATGCATGGTTTTTGGAAAAGATGCGAACTGGGGACGCGTTCTGTGCGCGATTGGTTATGCTGAGGCGGACTTTGATATCAACCGGATGGATGTGGATGTGGAATCCGCGGCAGGGAAGATCGCGGTATGCCGCGGCAATGCCATCATCCTGCCGTTTTCCGAGGAGGAGGCGGCAAAGCTGTTATCGGAGGATGAGATTTATGTCCATGTCAATCTGAATCAGGGCGATGCGCAGGCAACGGCATGGGGCTGCGACTTAACCTATGATTATGTCAAGATCAATGGGGACTATCGTTCATAAGATGATGACAGGCGGCTGTGAAGACGATTCACAGCGACAACTCGCAATTGATTCGAATGGAGAAATGATCGTGCAGAGAAAGCTATTAACGATATTAATGTGTGGTATCATGGTTTTAGGAATGGCAGGATGTGACGTTCCAAAAGAAAAAAGAGTGAACCCGGTTTATGAAGATGCACAAAATACGGTTGCGTTTCTGGTCGATGCAATAGAAAGAAAGGATGCACAGGCGATCAAAGATAAGTTTTCTCCCTATGCACAAAGCAACATCGACAATCTGGATGAAAAAATTGACCGTTTGATCGAAGAGTTCCCGGGATGGAATGAAGATTATGAATTATCCGATACGTTTCAGCGTTGGTCGAATCATGGTAAGATAACCTATATGCTGACGCCGTCCTTTGACTTTGAAGTAGACGGCAAAACATATCGCATGCGCCTGATCTATTATACAGAATCAGATGAAGATGAGTCGAAGTTAGGCTATTATTCTATTCAGATATATGAAAGATTTAATGAGGAATATTCGAGTGAATTTTACACACATGGCGTAGATGATGATCCGGATATTTTGCTCTGGGATTATACAAAATAGAATAAAAATGGAGGACTGTATATGGGCGTATTGACAGGGCTTTACCCACAGCGCGTATTTGACTATTTCGAGGAGCTCACCCGTATCCCGCGCGGTTCGGGAAATGAGAAGGCGGTCAGTGATTATTTGGTTTCTTTTGCAAAAGAGCATGATCTTTTTTATGTGCAGGATGCGGCAAATAATGTCATCATCATCAAAGAGGCATCCGCCGGGTATGAGGCGGAGGAGCCGATCATCATGCAGGGGCATATGGATATGGTTGCGGTCAAGGATGCGGACTGTCCGCTGTCGTTAGAGCACGATGCGCTTGCGCTTGCCGTGGAAGGGGATACCATTTATGCGAGGGGAACGAGTCTGGGCGGTGATGACGGAATCGCGCTTGCTTATGCCTTGGCGGTCTTAGAGGATGAAACGCTTTCCCATCCGAGGCTGGAAGCCGTGTTTACCACGGATGAGGAGGTCGGTATGAACGGTGCGGCGGCGATCGATCTCTCTGTGCTGAAAGGAAGAAGGCTCTTAAATATTGACTCCGAGGAGGAGGGCATTCTCACGGTCGGCTGTGCGGGCGGCGTGCGCGTACACAGTGTGATTCCGGTCAAAAGAGAATGTTGCCGGGGCGTATTGGCTCACGTGCGCATTCATGGATTACAGGGCGGGCACTCCGGCGCGGAGATCAATAAACAGCGCGGAAATGCCAACTGTCTGATGGGGCGTTTTCTAAACCGTCTCTCCGATAAAATGCCGTATGCGCTTGCTTCCTGCACAGGCGGTACAAAGGACAATGCGATTCCTGTAGAAGCGGAAGCGGAGCTGATCATCCCGGAAAAAGAGCAGGAAGCGCTTGTGACAGCGGTCACGGAATATGAGCAGATATTAAAAAAAGAATTTGCCAACAGGGACGCGGGTGTGCAGGTCTCCCTGACGTTCGATGAAGATAACAATGTGCCGGAATACGATGCGTTGGATGAAAGTTCCACGAAAACAGTTGCGCGTTTTCTTACTTCCGTACCGGACGGCGTACAGGCGATGAGCACGGACATTAAGGGCCTGGTCGAGACGAGCTTAAACATGGGAATCGTCCGCTTAACAGAAAACGGACTTGAGACAGATCATTCGATTCGAAGCTCCGTGGCGTCTGCGAAGGATGCGCTGCGTGAAAAGGTGACGGCATTGTCGGCACTTGCCGGTGGTGCGGTATCCTGCCACGGGGATTATCCGGCGTGGGAATATCGCAGTGAATCTCCGCTGCGCGAGAGCATGATCGCGCAGTACCGTGAAATGTTCGGAAAAGAGCCGAAGGTGGAGGTCATTCATGCAGGCTTGGAATGCGGTTTGCTATCAGCGAAGCTGCCCGGCCTAGACTGCGTATCGTTTGGACCCGACTTGACCGATATTCATACAACCTCGGAGCGCATGCACATCGCGAGCGTGGGAAGAATGTATGAATACCTGCGGGCGTTGATCCAAAAGAAATAAAGGATTTTATAAGATTCACATTTAGGCAGTACGCACAAAAACGTACTGCCTTTTTTGTTTGCTTTATGAATGGATAAAGCAGGAAAAATCTGTTAATATAATGGAAACCAAAAAACTTATAATAGTTTCCTAGTTTCCTTGAATAGGAAAAGAACCAAGATAATAAGAATTACATCAGAAAGCAGGGGAACCCTATGGACGCAGGCAGAATGCAGGAAGCAAAAGAAGAGATCATGAACGCCGTGCTGGAGGAATTTCAGGATAAGGGCTTAAAGTTTACGATGGACGATATTGCAAAGCACGTCGGTATGAGTAAAAAGACATTGTATGAGATTTTCCGGGATAAGGATACCCTGTTTGACGAGATGGTGGAGCATACCTTTTCCAAGATCAAGGAGGAGGAGCGAAAGGTGTTGGAGGATCCGTCACTTCCCATTGTTGAGAAGATCCGAAAGATCATGATTGTTCTTCCGGGGCGCTATGAGAACCTCAATGTGAGGCAGATCGCCCTATTGGAGCAAAAGTATCCGAAGGTATACAGACAGATCCAAAAACGTCTGGAAAGCGATTGGGAACCGACCATTGCGCTTTTGAGAGAGGGAATGGCGGCGGGAGAGATTCGAAGGATTTCCATCCCGGTCTTAAAAGCAATGATAGAGGGAACGATCAGCCAGTTTTTCTCAAGGGATGTGCTTGCGGAGGAAAATGTCAGCTATGCACAGGCACTTGACGCCATGATGGACATTATCATGCGCGGGATCGAAGCATAGACCGTCTTAGACGATCGGGAAACGCACAGCAGACCGTCTGCACAATCAAGAAACGCATAAGAACACCTGCACGATCAGGAAACGCACAGCAGACCGTCTGCACAATCAAGAAACGCATAAGAACACCTGCAC
>CAMWSU010000015.1 GCA_947176965.1 uncultured Lachnospiraceae bacterium
AGAGAAAAGATTATGGTACAGTCCGCTGCCGATCGCAACCCGTCCCGAATGATTATAGGGAGCGGCATCTTCATATGTCGTCACAACTGTTCCGTCAATCGCGGCAGTTACCGTATTTTTTTTGACCGTGACCGTTACGCTGTGCCATGCGGCCGGATCAAACTTCTGGACAGATCCGCTCACAACGGTGCAGGCGTTCTTTTTTAACTCCCACTTCCCGTCAGGAGCAATGTGCAGCGCGTATCCGTTTTGCGCGGTTTCCTCATGAAGCTCCGCCGTCAGATGACGGCTTCCCAATAATATGTAATTGTCGGCGGCAGCGTCCGCAAACCGGAACTCTATTTGCACGGAATAATCGCTCCAGCGGTCATCCCCAAGAAACGTGATCGGATTCGGCGTGCTCCTGAATCTCCAGTCGGTCGGCTTGTTTTCCGCGCCGATCATCTGCATGAGCACGTTGCTTCCGTCCACTTCCGCCACCTCGAATGCGCCGCCGTAATCCGTCGTATAACGGGGTGCGTTTCCTCTTTTCGCAAAAAATTCTCCGGAATACGCAAAATCATCACTGTAAGGAAGTCCGAGCGGAACGTCCTCATAGCCGCAGTCGCAGACGGACATATCCGCCGTATGTTCGAGCGTCGTAATGGTGACAAGGGAATAGGGCTTCACCTCGAAGGAATAGGTATAGGTTCCGTTCTCCTCCGCGGGACAATCCGTTCCAAGCCTTCTGAAATAATTTTCATTGTAAGCCTGACCCGCATCCGGTCCGCGCGTCTCCCAGATCGTAACGGGCTTATCCACGCGCTTCATGTGTTCCAAGGTCAATGTATACCGGCGCGCCTCCCCACTGTCGTTGCAGATCACAACGGAGTAGTCCCCTGTTTCGGTATCCGTAACGGTCATATAGTTGTCGGTCGTATCCGTGATAAAATGATCTTCCCTGCCGTCCCCATAGCAGGCGCTGTCCACGTATCTCCATCCTTTTTTGATAAAATGAGTAAAATGCGCGGACGTCCATATTCCGCAGTCCGCTTCATAATAGCCGCTCCAAGGGGTCTGGGCGTTCAAAAGCGCCTTCGGAAAATATTTCGCGCCCGAATAATATGCAGCCACGGCAGGCTGATATTCATACATCGTCATGCTTCCGTTGTAATAGCTGTTGATCACGCAGTTGCAAACGCCCAGCGCACCATTGATCCCGTTTAGTCCGCTGCAGGTGCTTGTGACGGCAAGCCTCGCGATATTGGTGGGAGCGACTCCCTCGGTATACCAGATTTCCTTGCCATAAGTTTTGTTAAGTAATTTCGCGTTTGCACTTGCCTCCGTTTGATAGTGCCCGCCCAGAATGTCAACGGAATCCCGCAGCTTTTCGTTCGACATCATTTCATCGGCAATGTTCCAAGAGCCAACCTCGTCCGACGCAATAATCTTGATTGTTCCGTAATCATAGCGTCCGTCGGCTTCCTTTTTCAGCCTATCCGCAAAATAAATAATCCAGTCGGTATCCACCTGGTCCGTCTCATTTCCATCCGCGCTGACATGGGTAAACTTCATGCCGTATTGGTCATACGCGCCGTCAAGCGCCGCCTTGTACCACCGATACCGCGCTTCAAATCCCAGCTCCCGCGACTGTAGAAACGCATCCGTCACCCACTTCGGCTCGCCCCACCTTAACAGATCAACCGTAATGTCCGGATTGACGGTGAGCGCATCAGCCGCAAACATAAATCCTGCGCCTCTGGTCACGTCCGCCTTTTCATCAGCGGAACGCATGATGCACGGCTCCGTCCCCGATGAGGAATTGACATCCGTGCCGAATTCGATCTTGATATGCGTCAGTCCCGCGCCGTAATCCGGCAAAAAAAGCAGCTTCATGATCTCCCAATACGCATCAGGATGCTCGGTTTTGTAGTCCATCAGCAGACGGGAGGAGTTGTTGCCCGTCACAACGCCAAGCCCCCTGTAAACCGTGCCTTCATCCATGTTGATCGTATTTCCGTCAATTTTTATGATCCTGCAGGACTTCTCCGTCTCCGCCTTTGCATTTTTCCGCTTCACGGCTGTTTCGACATGATTCTGCATAGGGTGCGCCTCCGTTTTCTTAGGATTTCAATATCATTTATCTAACCTCGCAAACTCGCGCATTATATCATGTCCGCAGGAAATCAAGCGCGAACGCAGTGAGCATTTGATTTCACCTGACATGATAACGAGAAAATCAAATCTGCGAAGCAGATTTTTAAGCGCGAAGCGCGGCAGTCGCGCAGCGACTGAATTTTCGAGTCTATTTTATCACAAAAGACACACCAAAGGTATGCTTTTTCTCCCGACAGGCGAACGGATTCTCTTTTTTGCCGGAATACAAGGTATGCCCTTTCTGCTATAATAAGGGTACGCTCAAGCCCGAATCACGGACGGAGCGGGAATGGAGGATATATTATGAAAAATCTGACGCTGCGCATCGCGGATCTGCGAAGAAAAAAACAAGTGACACAGCAGGAATTAGCGGACACCATCGGCGTATCATTCCAGACTATCAGCAAATGGGAAACGGGGAGCAGCATGCCCGATATCACAATACTTCCGCTGCTGTCGGAATATTTTCAGGTATCGACAGATCAGTTGTTAGGGTTACAGCCGCTTGACGGGGAAGTGTATGTGCCGGAGAAAACGGCGACAAAGGATTTTTGGAATCAGAAGCTCGACTTTCTTTTACGGACGCGAAAGACCTATTGGAATGACGACTATGTTCATTTTTTAGTCTCACAGGTCTGGAAGGTGGATCATCCGGTCTCCATTTTGGACTGCGGATGCGGCTACGGGTTTCTGGGACTGCTTCTGCTTCCTCATCTTCCCGAGGGAAGCACGTATACGGGCATTGATTTTGCGGAAGATCTCATTCAAAAGGGAAAATGTCTTTTTGCAGAGCAGGGAACGAAAGCCACGTTTCTTTGCCAGGATGTATTTACCTATTCCGCTGAAAACCGATACGATTTTGTGGTCTGTCAGGCGGTATTGCGGCATTTGGACAATCCGGGCGCCTTTATACAGAAAATGATCTCCTTTGCGGAGCCGGGCGGATACGTCGTCTGCATGGATGTCAACAGGGAGTTTGAATGCTGCGGGCTTTATATTGACGGTATGGACTATCAGGATTTGTGTCGTCATGAGGGTCTTTCCAAAAACTGGCAGACCGAGCTTGTCATGCAGGGGCGGGATTACGCGATTGCGATCAGAGCCGCTCATATGATGCAAAAGCTGGGACTTACCCAGGTCGATGTGCGGGTAAATGATAAGGTGGAATTTGTCACGCCCCGGCGTGCGGATTATGAGACGGTCAAGCATGATTTTATCACATACAATGATTGGCATTCCGGCATGGATCAGGAGGAAAAGGAGCAATTCGTCCGGCATCTGCTTTCCCGCGGCCTCTCCCATAAAGAAGCCGAGGATTACTGTAACCGAAACGAAAAAATCACGGAATATTTTGCCGCCAATCCGATGGCCGGATACACCTTTGTGAGAGGACAGATGATTTCTTATGGAAAAAAAGCATATCCTTCTGATTGATTTGTACGGTGTCATCATAAAGGAAAGCAAGGGCTTCTTTATTCCGTACACCTATGCGCATTTTGAGCCAAAAGAACACGATCGACTCACAAAAGCATTTCGGGAAGATCAGTTGTTTACAAAAGCAGGAAACGGGGATCTTGGTTCCGATGAATTTCTCACGCTGCTCGGATACCCCGATCCGCCGGAAACGATGCGGGACTATTTGGATCATTTTTTAACTCTTGACCCGGACTTTGTATGGTTTGCCGAACGTTATCATGAACAATACGACTTTGTCCTGCTTTCCAATGATGTGAAGGAGTGGAATCATTATCTGTTTGACCGATACGGGCTTCACAAGTACTTTCGGGACCGCTTTGTAAGCGGGGAGCTTCATATGCGTAAGCCGGCGCGCCGGATTTTTACCTATACGCTTTCCCGGTTACAATGCCGTCCGCGGGAATGTCTCTTTATTGACAACAGTGTCACTAATTTGGAGGCTGCGCAGACCGCCGGCATAAACACCGTGCTGTTTAACCGGGATCATGAGGCATACACGGGAGATATGGTAAACAATTTTGAAGAATTAGATCATTATTTAAAAGAATTTCAGTGGCATACTTCTCATGAATGAGTTGTGCTGATGCCCAAAGTGGCAGGTGAAACAAGAAGGAGGATTGAAATGAGCGATAATTATCATTTTTCGGTGGGCTGTGTCGTCAGAAAAGAACATCAGATTCTGCTTGTCCGGCATACCTACGGCGGAGCAAAGGGAAAGCTTTTGATCCCCGGCGGACTCTGCATGGAAAACGAATTACCGGAGGAGGCCGCCGTACGGGAGGTTTTGGAAGAAACAAGCGTCACGGCAAAGGTAAGGCGTATGCTGGGCATCCGCTGTCACCGGAAAACCTGGTATCTTCTATTTGATATGGACTATGTGAGCGGCACCCCCACAAGCGATATGCAGGAAAACGATGAAGCCTTATTCTGTGACATTTCGGACGCGCTTGCCCGTGAAGACTGCACGGAAATGACAAAGACCGCTCTGCGGAAGCTCTCAGATGGATCCGCAGGTTATCTTTATGCGGATGCTGCCTATCGCAAACATAAGGGTGATGATTACGCATTATATATTTGAGCATGGCATAACGCGGATGGCGCATCAGGAATTCAGGAAGATCCCCCATAAAACAGATGCTTTTCCCAACAAGTTATGGTATACTTTTCTTAACTGTAACACTTTCTATCACAAAAAAACAGTAAAATAAGAATGGGGGACATGAAACTATGACACATCAAAACTTATCTGCCGCAGAGGCAATGACAAAGTTAAAGGAAGGAAATGCGCGTTATCTGGATGCGACGAGCAATCCGGGCGATATTTCGGTGCAGCTTCGGAAAAAAACATGCGACGAGGGACAGACTCCCTACGCGATCGTCATTACCTGTTCGGATTCCAGAGTCATACCGGAAAGCATCTTTTCTGCGGGCATCGGCGAGCTGTTCGTCATCCGCGTAGCGGGCAATGTTATGGATCATCACCAGTTGGGAAGCGTGGAATATGCAGCCGATCATCTCGGCAGCAATCTGGTGGTCGTACTGGGGCATACGCACTGCGGCGCGGTAGGCGCAACTATCACGAGCAATCCTTCCGGATTTGTAAAATACATAACCGATGAGATCCGTAAGGCGATTGGCGATGAGAAAGACGAATTGACGGCATGCCGCTTAAATGTGGAGAGAAGCGTTTCCGTTATCAAGGAGCAGTTAAACTTAACCGACGAAAGCAGCTTAAAGGTATGCGGTGCGATTTATCATATCGACACCGGACGCGTGGAGTTTTTGGACTAAAAAAGATTGGCGCATTCGCGCCAATCTTTCGAAGAATCCGCTATGCGGATTCTTCTGGGGCTGTGGAATTTCCTATAAGCAAAAAAGAATGGCGCATTCGCGCCATTCTTTTGGGTTATGAAATCTCCTATCTAATCAAAAAGGGGACTGCCGCACTAATTCATAACGGGGAGCGGTTCACATTCGTGCGCAGCTCCTTTTTGTGCTAAAAAACGGGGAGGGACTTTCTGACCTCAATCCCTTTTGGTACCGATGTCCTAACCTTTACTTCATTTTCCGTTCTGTGACAATGCACGCGTATTACCCCATACGGCGTGGCTACGCTCCCTTCTATCCATTCCACATCTTCCGGCAGATACGGGGCTATTTCAATTTGGGAAAATCCCGGCTTCAGCGCCCTTATTCCGAGCAGATAAAAGGTAAACCATTCCTTGGCATGCCCCATCATGGCATGATTTCGGCTTCTCACCATGCCACACCATAACTCGTCACAATTCCAGTATTCCGGAAGCGTTGTCAGCCCCTGATCCGCGAAAAAACGATAGCTTGGTGCGGTCTGATTCATGATCATTTTATATACAATATCATTTCTCCCATTTTGGGCAAGCGCACAGAATACCTGCTTCAGCCCGACCTCTCCCGAAGAAAGATGATATCCTCCCTGCCGGATTACTTCTACCAGCCTTTCTACTGTTTCCTCTTTCCGATCCCCCGGCACCAAACCGCTGAACAAAACACACCCATAACTTGACTGGCTTCCGTTTCCATAAATACCCGTCCTCTGATCATAACATTGTGGATGCTTATAAAAAGATGTTTTTGTCAGTTCCGCCTGCCTTTTCCATGCCGCTGCATCTTCCTTCCTGTTAAGTAGCTGTGCGACCTGCTCCATAATATGCAGCATTCTGTAATACGCGCAGGTAGCAACCAGAACATTGGGCGTATTTCCCGCAAGTTCTCCCCATTCCCCCATCTGCGCATAGTCCTCCAACACGCCATCTTTAAGATGCTGCCCAAGATACTTCAGATACCGTTTCATCGCCGGATACGCTGACACAAGCACTGTCTCGTCGCCATAATACTGATAATATTCCCACGGCGTAAAGACACACGCGCCACCCCAGTTCGGATCGCGATGCAGTCCGACGATTCTTTGGTATTCCGGAATAATGGCAGGAACATAACCTTCCGGTTCATTATTTTCCAGTCCCGCCTGCTCCCTGTCAATCTGTGAATCCACAATATCATGAATCACCTTCCGCATCCATGCGCTGATATCATAAGTTCCGGCCAGCGAGCGGAACATCAGATGGCTGGTCTCTATCCATCCGAGCTTTTCAATCTGGGGGCAGTCCGTAAAAGTACTGAACATGTTGCTCTCCATGGAATGCTCCACCATATCGTTGATTCTGTTCAGGCTTTCATCTGAGGATTTAAAATACCCTGCTTTCTTATTTGCAGTCCGTAAGATGCAGTATCTGAAATTTTCTTTTTTTAACTCTATTTCCTCTCCTCCCGCCCGTCCTTCCGTTCCATGCTCAACGATTTCAATTTCAAGATACTGAAAACCCTGATAGCAAAAAGAAGGATGCCATACCTCCCTGCCTGTTCCTTTCATCCGATATGAGTCTATGATTGCACAGTGATACCGCTCGCTCCAGCTCTGTGTACAGGAAGACTGTTCCACTCCTTCCCCGCATTCCTGCAGCAGCTCCGCCGGAAACATTCGAAGCCAAATCCCTTTCATCTTTGGCACTGTATCAATATCTATTTCCGGGAAACCGGCCCCATTCCGTCCCATGTCCACCAGCCAGTTTCCGTTTTTCAGTTTTCTCACGCTCTTCGCCGGTATTCTTTCCATAATTCTGATCGGCGGAAACTCCTGTGCTATCATTTTTCCCATAGGAGCGCTCATTCTGACCGCCGGATGCCAGCCCTCCCTTATGCCGCCCGGCATATTCCAGTCCGGTATTTCCAGCGTGGCATCATAATCTTCCCCGCCATACCAGTTCTGAAATACTACCGGTCCATTCTTCCATTTCCAGTCTGTGTCTGAAACTGCGGCCGTCACGCTCTTTCCGGATTTATATGTAATCTCCAGCTGGGCTTTCAGTTTTTTATTCCCGCTTATTCCCGGCTTGACAAATCCGCCGTCATTTTTCTGATAGCGGTGTGCAGGATGAAGGGTGCCATCAGGATACGTCATGACCGGGTTTATCTGAAAATTCGTATACTGCCCGTTTCCCAAAATCACCCCCAGCACATTTTTGCCTTCCCTAAGCAATGTACTTACGTCATACACTGCATAATAGACGGTTTTTGTCGCGTCACTTTCGCCCGGATCGAAATAGGTATCTGAAATTTTACTTCCATTTAAATATGCTTGAAAAATTCCCAATCCGCTGATATAAAGGCGTGCCCGCATCATATTCTCTAATTCAGCAGTAAAATCATATGCAAACAGCGGTGCCGCCGACTTGTTCCCTTTATAGTCCTCCCCCTGTCCGATCCACTCACCCTGCCAATCCTCCGGAAACAATCCCATCTCCCACGAAGAAATATCGCTCCACCCTATGTCGCTGCCGTCCCGGCCCCAAACTTTTACTTTCCAGTAAACAATTTCTCTGGCAGAAAGCGCTTTCCCTCTGTAGATGATACCGAATGTTTCCTGCCGTTCCACAATGCCGGAATCCCACAAATCCGCTTCATCTTCACGAAGCAGCTCGGGGCTTGAGGCCGCCAGTACCCTGTATTTTCCTTGGCGAAACATGCCGCTGTCCTTTATCTTTTCAAGCCGATAACTAAGCACGGGATTCCCTGTCTGGATTCCCAAAGGAGCATTCAGATTCTGTACCCGCATCTCTACAATTCTTATATTGGTTTTCTCGCTGTTCATGTGATTCATCCCCATAAAACGCCCCATAAATTCATGAAATTACTCAATTCTCCTGAATGCCTTCCAGCGCGTCGATCATCTCATCCCAATCCGTTATGCGCAAATGTGCAAACGGAATCTCATAGCCGTCATTCTGCCCCGCAAAGGGATTGGCTTCCTCGGTCACGCCCTCATAAAGCACCGGGAAAATATCCGCGCCGTGCGCACCGTAGACGTCCGCCTCCTTAAGCGAAACCGACAGCTCCACGCCCATATAGTCCAAACAAAGTCTTAAAAAATCATCCTCGTTTATGTCAATCCCGTAACGACACTTGCAAGGTCGATGTCCACAACCCAGCTATGCCCATTGTTCATCATTTCCAATGCTTTCAAGATTGCCTGTTGTGCACATCGTTTTGGTCTGAACCCATAGCTGTGGTCGTAAAACTTGTTACGGCGCAGTCAGACTCCCGTTCTGCACGCACTGTTCCCGCCATTTATACAACCAGTTAAGCTGTCTATCAAGAAATGCGTGATCCACACAATCAAGCCCGAATATCTCAATGATCGTGGCCTGCAATGCAAAATGGTACAGGGCGATCACATCATAAAAAGCCGCGATCTCCGCCTCACCCATGCGGTGATATTTCAAATATTCCGGCAGAAAACGTTCATACACCCCTTTTGTTTTCTTATAACCGTCTTCCTCCAGTTCAAAAAAATCCGTCATATTACAGATCAATGCCGGATCATATAACGAAATTCCTTCACACGAGGTATCAAAATCCAGTAAATAAAAACGCCCGTCCGGCGTTTTCAAAATATTCCCCCGATACATATCTCCGTGACAATATCCATACGGCAGATCCTTCACCCGCTCCCACAGCGCTTCCCCGTAAGTAACAAACTCCTCCACTTTGCCGTATTGCTTGGCACGCATCTGTTCCACATATCGGTCAATATAATAATGCTTATCCCGCTTGACCAATTCACCGGGGTATTCCTGCATGACATGATGCAGTTTTCCCACAAAGGCACCGATACGTTCCGCATCCAATACCGGATTGACTTCCTCTCCTTCCACAAACTCATACACGACCAAAAAACAATTTCCTTGTGCATCCTCTACCTGCACATAGGGAAGACCGCCCTTCGTCCGCATGATCTTCGGAACCGGGAAGTCATGCTCCTGCAGGAACATATGAATATCCAGTGACTTTGCAGATGTCTCATAAAATAACGGTTTGGTGATGCGCAGAAAATATTTTACGCCTTCGGCATAAGCGGCATAGGCCAAGCATCCGCTGTCCCGTAAAAATTCCAGTTTTTCAAAGTCATACGCATAATTCTCATTTAAGACTGCAAGCGTCTGTGTTTCATCCATCATTTTATTGCATCCCTTCCTCATTTCTTACAATGAACTTCATCCCGATTTGATTACCCACTATTTCACCGGTTTCACGGAATCCTATTGATGCATACAGATTTCGTGCAATATGATTTGTTGCGTAATATGCTGTATAAACCTCTCTTACTTTAAAACGATCAATTAAATAATCAATGCCAAGTCTTAAGGCCTTTTTACCATATCCTTTATTCTGATATTTTTCATCAATCATCAATTTCCATAAAGTATAATATTCCCCCACCTCATAATATCCCAGCATCATAAATCCAACCATTGTGCCGTCTGCATAAATAGCAAACGGAAAAGCCGTATCATAATATATCCATGCCTGTGCCAACGAATGAACCGTTGATGAAACAAAGTTTTCCCGACCTTCGGCAACACGCAAGTTAAGACATTCTTCATAATTCTCTTTTGTAATTTCCCTTAACTCAACCATCAGGATATCTCCTTTTTGTATGAATGAAAAAATTGGGCAGGCATTCCCTAACGCCCCTGCACCTTTTCCAGCGCGTCTATCATCTCATCCCAATCCGTTATGCGCAAATGTGCAAAGGGAATCTCATAGCCGTCATTCTGGCCTGCAAAAGGATTGGCCTCATCAGTCACGCCCTCATAAAGCACCGGGAAAATACCCGCGCCGTGCGCACCGTAGACGTCCGCCTCGATCAGATCCCCGCAGTACCAGACCTCATCGGCGGAAAGTCCCGCTTTATTCAGCGCGATCTCAAACAACATCCTGTCCGGCTTTTTTACTATGTATTCGCAGGAAGCAATCACAAACTCAAACCGATTGCGCGGAAGCAGTCTGTCAAGCCGCTCCCTAAGTGCCCTGCCGGACCAGCAAAGATTGCTGATCACCCCCATCCGAATGTTGTTTTCATTCAGATAGTCGATCATCTTATCCGCCTTCGGCATGATGGCTCCCTCGGAAATTCCGTTCCAATTGAGGCGTTCCGCCTCCTTAAGCGAAACCGACAGCTCCACGCCCATATAGTCCAAGCAAAGTCTTAAAAAATCATCCTCGTTTATATCAATCTCGTTACGACACTTGCTAATCTTGGCAAATGTGTCAATAATGATCTTGTTAAATTCCTCGAAAGAAATATTTTTCGGATTTTTCGTAATACATTGATAGATTGCTCGATTTCCCCGTTCTACATCATGGTTATTTTCATAGAGCAGAGTGTGTCCGTAATCAAACAGGATCATCTTTGGTTTGTTCATCCGCATTCTCCTTTTTGTAAAAATGATTGTTTTCTTCGTATATGCGGGAATAAAATTCCGTTCATCATCACACCGCGTCAGACGCCTTCCCGTAAATCAGAATCTAATTGCAATTTCAAGACGATCTCTTCATCGTTCCTATCGCCGTTCTCTTTGAAGCCGTATCTGTGGTATAGGCTAAGCGCCGTCATATTGCTTTCTTTTGTTGACAGGGTGATCTGATCGGCGCCATGCTCCTTAAAATACCGGATGATCTCCTTCAATGCCGCACTCCCGTATCCTTTTCCCTGCAGAGGCGCGTCAATCATGAATCTCCACAACCAGTATCGATCTGCCGGATCTTCGTTGTTCTCATCAAACGCAAACATCGTAAACCCGACCATCCTATCATCGCACGCAATCGCAAACGGTCTTGCAACCTCTGCATTTTCCTCAGCTTCTTTCAACGAATCCGCGTTGCTTGCAATGTACTGGCTTTGATCCCTTGAAACCTGTAAGGACTCGCATTCCGCCCGATTGTGTTCATCGATTTTTCTTAGTGTGATTTTCATGGCATCACTTCCTCCGCTTTTTTCTGCCGGTTTTGTCCGCCTATGCGCCGCATAAATTGAACCCATACCATTCATAAAACTTTCTAACTCTGCGATATGATATTTTGATACGTGTACCACCAACTTTTATTCATACACATTGCTGATTTCTTCTCGTTGACTCAACAGTTACCATAAATACGGCTTCCGAAAACATTCAATAGCCTCATCATTTCTCAATTCTCTTGTATACTCTTCTGGCTTAACCAAATAACTATCATATAATTTATCTAACGGGGCAAACAACGGCTGTTGCCAATAATGACCATTGCTATCCTGAAAGCCTAACACCATATCAGCACTTAAAAAGGGCGCAAGTATCCTTTCCTGATGATAACACAACTTTAACGTTACTGTCTCACCAACTCGTACTTTCCTATCATAGCAGTCTGAGTAATTAATACATCCATTTGTAACGAATTCCTCCATATACATACTCGGAAAAATGCATGTATCCTTTTTATACATACTAATAACATTCAAAACAGATATATCTGTTTTTCCTACATTTTTCAGCGTATATATTACGCAAGACCATTCATCTTGGTTACAATCTTCTTTATGATATATTGCCGATACTGCACCCTCTAAATCTATGCCGGCTATATGTGCCACAAACAAATCAATGTCGCACTTTTTCTTAATTCCGTATCCGGGACGTGAAATATAATCCTTGAATTCAATAATTGCCAATTCCGGACGTTTTTCAAAAACATCTTTCCGAGTCTTCTCACATTCCTTTTTATCCTTATGTTTTTCGAACACCAAGTTTATTAGTCCAGTTGCAAGAGAACCCACAACGGCGCCCAAAATTGCTTCTACCATCCCCCTTCCTCCATTCTACACCAAGAAAAAACTTTTTACCAATTATACCTCTCCCCTTCTAAAATCACAATGATTTCCACATCATAAGTGACAGAAGCAAACCCAACCGCCCACCATTGTTTCCCAGAACAAAAAGAAGCCTCCCGTTTCCCGGAAAGCCTCTTAAACACTGATTACACGCGCATTAATACAATTCTTTTCTTATCTTTCTCATTTCTTCCCAAACATTATCCCCGTAATTACTTACCAAAGCAGAAATGATTCCGTTATTCGGGTTATATTCCGAGATCAAGCTCACTCCCGGATCGCAGCCCTGCACATATGCAAAATCCCTGCCATCCGGATTCTCTATGATCCACACACCATACCCGTAATACCCCTCCTCCGGGTCAATGCCGTCCCCGCTCTGCTTACGCAGCATTTCCGATACCAGTTCCTTTGAAATAAGCTTCCCGTTTATCAAATTTGTCCAAAAAAGAACCATGTCCTTTACCGTGACAAACGCTCCGCCCGCCCCCGTACCTTTTGCGTCAACGGAATAGATATTGGTGCGGTAGTCATCTGTGTCAGCGCAATAAATGTAATGATTGGCACACCTGGACGGCAGCTTATCCAATTCAAAATAGCCTGTTGATTTCATCCCGCATACATCAAAAACATTCTCTTTCAGGTATTCGTCAAAATGCATTCCCGTTACTTTTTCAATGATCATCGCAAGCAAAACAAAACCGGTATTATTATATTGAAATTTTCCGCCTTTCGGATACATCATGGGCTTGTTGATGAACAGCGGTAGCAGATCGCTGTTATGCCGGATCTTATAATTCGGATAATCTGTCCACAGTTCCTCATATTCCTCCATCACGCTCTCATCAAAATAATCGGGGACACCCGATGTATGCGTTAAAAGCTGCCTCACTGTAACGTCCTTATCAATCTCCCCAAATTCCATCGAAAGCAGCATGCCCAGCGTATCATCGAATTTGATTTTTTTCTTCTCTATCAGCTGCAAGATTCCGACTGCGACAAACACTTTGCCTGTGGATGCGCTTGCAAATCTGGTTTCAAGCGTATTGGGAATTTCATTTGCCAGATCTGCAAATCCGTTTTCTTTTTCAAATAATACGTTCTCACCTTGAACGATGTAGATGTTTCCTCTAAAATTGCGGTCAATCACCTTGTTTAAGTCCATACAAATCCTCCCTGCTTATTCCTTCCGTGAATTTGGTTCCAAATGCAGCCGCTATAATATGAACATGCTCCTTGTATCACTTGGCAAAGCCTGATTCATTTTCCGATCATTTTTCCCTTATTTTACTTCGAATTCTCTTTTTATTCCATCGGCAGACTGAAAAAACTCGTACATACCGATTCCGGCTGCCAATGACAGATTCAGTGAATCTATTGTTTGTGCATGCGAGATCACTACGCTTTTGCCAATATGCAGATAACTTTCATCCAGCCCGCTTGCCTCGTTTCCGAAAATCAATGAAAACGCCTGATCCTCTGGATGTTCCAGTGTTCCAAGCCGATATGTTCCGTTTATCATAAACGGATAATTCTCCCGCTCGTTTCCGTATTCCTGAAAGTACTGATCAAAGCAGGAAAAATATTCAAATTTCATACGGAATACGGCTCCCATTGACGCTCTGACTACCTTCGGATGAAAAATATCAGCTGCCGGTTCGATCATCGCCAAGTTCGTGATACCGAAACCCACACAGCTTCTGATGATTGTCCCCAGATTGCCCGCATCACTCGGTTTTACCAATACCACGTGGTTCTTATAATGCTCCAGCTTGCATTGATATTTTCGAAAAACGCCGATCACAATGCAGTTCTCTTTATCGCGTACTTTTTCCACATGCCTGCCACTATATATGATTTTCACATCCGCCTTTTCGCATTCTCTCTTTAATTTCTTAAGAAGCTCTGCGTCCGCATCCTCATGCACCAAAATCATTTCTGCCGTTTCTGGCTTATTTTGCAACAGTTCAAATGTCGGAAAGGCTCCAAGGCTATAGGAAAAGGCATCCTTTTTTCTGTACTTTTTTATCTCGTTTACTGTCATTGGCTTTCTCCACATCTATGATCTTAATACGATCTGTGATCGTGTAACATACCCTGGCGCCAAGTAAACTATATAATACATAAAGGATGATATCGAGTTGTCAAAATAACTATAGTCATTTTAGACAATCCCATTTCATTTCTTTGAGAGTCACAATGCGATTTTTCCGGGTTTGCGTAATTTCACAACCCAGATAAACCGGAACCAAAATTTTGCCATTTTGCGCAAAAATTTGTTCTTAAGTGCCTAATAGGAATCAAAAATCTCCCGAAATCGCAGTTTGCAATGTTTCGGGAGATTTTTGATTCCTATTTTTTCTGATAAATAATTTTTTTGATCGTACTGCCGGATAGTCCGAATTCTTTCGCCAGCGCTTCAACCGGCATACCATCATAGAATAATTCCCTGATCCGGCCATTTCTTTCGGAATAGAACTTTTTCGATCCACTGACCGCACCCCACTCCTGTTTTGATTCCGATTTGTGTATGTATAAAAGTTCCCCTCCGATATAACATTGAATCTCCCGCAATAACTCGGGAGGCAAAATTTCTGCTGCATTCTTGTATTTCATCTTTCCCGCTCCTTATCTATTCTAAAATAAACAAGTGCAGAAACAGCAGCTTATATAGTTTTCGTAGCCCACACAGATTCCTAAGGAAGCGTTAATTCAATCACGATTCCTTAGCGCCTTCGGCAGATTCTGCTTAGGAAACGCTTTCACCCGCGTTTCTCTATATAACTGCTATTCTGCATGGGCTGTAGATCCTAGTTTATGGCTAAATCCATATAAAATTGTTATCATATGCACCACCTCTTTCTGTATTTCGCTTATAGGTATCTATTATTAATTTACCCGAAAATCTTCTGATACGCCAGTGGAAAAAATAAGTATAGCTATATTGGAACATCATTCCAAAGGTGCTTTTTGAAACCTCCGGTTAAATAACTCAATGATTTATCCTTTGACTTTCGCATGGCAAAATCATAAACTATTTCTTGTCAGTACCGCCAAAAACGCCGCCGAAACACCCTATTCATAGTCAAGAGGTTATTTGAAACAGAAAGGAAGGGAATCGACATGGAATGTGTAAAATATCATGGCATTGCTATGGGCGGAAAAATATATTCCCTGCGCATGGCAAAACGAATGAGTCAGGAGCAGTTGGCTGCCGTACTTAGCATCAGTCCTGCAGCGATTTCTAAGTGGGAACGTAACTTGTCAAAACCAAGCATAGAAATTTTGTGGGCACTGGCAGATTTTTTTGAATGCAGCATTGATGAGTTAGTTGGCAGAACTTTGGTGCCGATGGAGCGGCTGGGAGATTATAATGAAAAAAAGTTTCGACTTTCCGTAATTGGTGAAGATTTGCAGAAATGCAGCGAAATCAGCAGGATGGAGGGACTGCTTGCCATGGAGTCTTACATTCCCAAGCTTAAAGGCGGGAGCAAATTTCTCGCTTTTGCAATTCCTTATATTCTAAATCTATATATGAAACAAATGGAATCAGAAGCGGCATTCCGGCTTCTCGAAAATTACGTTTCCACTTTGCCGGATGCAGAGCGGCCGGAAGGTAATATGATCACAGCGGTGCTTCGATGCATTTTTGCAGGAGAATCTCCCGAAATCCTACAAGAGCTGATCGCATCCTACATTGGCATTGATTACAGGGAGAAAAAAGGAAGCATGAGCGAGCTGCTGAAATATACCAGGCAGGAAATTTTGGACTGTTACAAAAATAAAAAATTATATTCGAACAATACAAATTTGTTGGAAGCCTTCGTACAGGTGGGGGATTTTGAGATCCAATCCATCTTACGTAACCTGGATGAGGCGACCCTGACAGCGGCACTGACAGGCGCATCGGGCAAAGTAGTACAGAGATTTCTTAAAAACCTTGCAGACCGGGTATTATACTTTATTCATGAAAATATGGAACACTGGAGCGGAACAGAAGAAGATATTCTCGTGGCTCAGAAAAAGATATTGGAATTAGGAAATATCATTTCAGCCTAGGCTCTTTGACGCGTACCTAATGCAGGTCAAACAAACTTTGTCCTGCCTTAAGGGCGGTTTGAATCTCAAGGCTTACGATTCTCCCTACAGCTCGATATCAACCTGATATTCTTCATCAATGCTGATATATTTCACCCCATATCTGATGCACTTCTCCAGTATCGCGGCATTTTCTCTGTGCACCATCTCCAATGTGCAGTCTTCATCATCCCCGCGGTCTTCAATCACACTCGCAAACTTCCGGATATCATCGAAATGATTCTCAATATAGCTGCGGGTCATGACCAGACAATAAAAGCGGATGTTGTCCGAATATTCCTTATCAAAATCTTTCGCCCATTCAAAGGGGATATAGCATCCTTCCACAATCAGATTTTGTTCGTTTTCAATGGCCGTCTTGATCATTTCGCGCACGATCGGCCATAAATACGCTGTCAACGCCCCATCGTCACTCACCGGCGTCAAGTTCGTATTGCCGCTACGGATCAACCCCATTTTCAGATGATCGATGGAAAGATAGGGATATTGATATTTTTCTAGAAGTTTTTGTGCAAGCGCCGTCTTTCCCGTATGGGATGCGCCGGTAATTAAAATGATCATTTTTTAACCTTCCTTCTTTTTTATGTACTGCAATGCCGATTTGTATTACGGTTCCTGCGGCCTTTTCATTTTCTTTCTTGCGATAATGCCACCGGGAACATCCACGATCTCAAACCCCTGCTCCATATACATGGAAGCGGAACCACCGCAATTATTTACTACAAATTCGCCCTTGGACGGATATCCCTCTACATAATCATATCCATTTTCTTGTGCATATTGACAGGCACACTCTAACAGTGCTTTCGCAACTCCCTTTCTGCGCATATCAGGAGCAACAATAAAACACACGATCGCGAGTATTTTATCATTCTCATTCACATCTATCCAGCTATCCGGCTGATTTTCCCTGCTCAGCCGAAAATAATGATCTTTGGTATCCGCATTGCAGAATCCGACGATCTGCTCCTCACAAAATGCTGCAAACCCATTCAATGTACCATTCCGAATCAGCTCTTTTGCATAATTCCGCTTGCGGTAAGGTCTTTCATTTTCCGGCATCAGACTGCGTTCCTGCTCGTGTTTGTCTGTCCAATGATGCCAGACACAATAGCATCCTTTTTCCGCACTCCCGTCAGAAAATGCTCTTTGATCAAAAAAAGTAAGATACTCGTCTGCCATATTGCTGTCAAGCTTTTTTACCTCGATGTTCATGATTGTTTGTCCCCTAAAATGGAATTTTTCTTCTCTGATAATACCATTTTACCCTATGAGATACAATGTATAAAGGGTGTTTTAACCACGCCAACATTACAAGCGCCACAGGGTATATACCGATACATTACTTATTCAAAATAGATTGAATCCACTGAATTCTTCTCTGCATGGATTTTTCTACAATTCTACTTTCAAGTGCTGTTTCAAATCCATGACACGCACTTTTTACTTCATGAAGCTCTGTAAAAACGCCTTCTGACCGTAACCTTTCTGCAAAGGCTATTCCCTCATCACGAAGGCAATCAAACTCAGCTACTTCAATATAAACATTTGGAAAATGTTCCAATGATTCTGCTTCTATAGGCGATGCATATTGAATCTGTTCAGGCTCTTGATTTCCTAAATACGCTTTCCAGAACATTGCTGTTCGCTTTGCATCCCAAACAGGCGTATCCGTGAATTTCTTCATTGATTCCGTTATCATACGCCTATCTGTGGCAGGATATATTAGCATTGCCCCCAAAGGTGAAATCTGCATTCTATCCCATAGCATCAGCGTAACCGCAGCGGCAAGATTTCCTCCAGCACTATCGCCTGCCACAATTATTTTATTCCTATTGATTTCTAACATATCAGCATAATTAAGAATCCATTTATAGGTGCAGTAGCAATCTTCAACAGGAACAGGAAATCTATTTTGGGGTAATAGTCTGTAAACCGTGAAAACCACCTTACATTTCGCCATTTCCGCATACCATTTTGCAATCTGATAATGCGCCTTTGACGCTTTTAGTAAGAATCCTCCACCATGGTAAAATATAATACACGGAAGAATACCACTATGCTTCCGTGGTTCAATAACAAACGTAGAAAGTTTTCCGTTCTCATATCCAGGCGTTACATATTTTTTAACGACAACCTTATCATCTGATGTACATGTAGATAATTTCATTACCATATTCACAATCGGATATAGGTATATATTAGATGGGGCTTTCTGCCTTGCAATCTTTGTTAATTCGCTGTCAATTTCGTATTTCATTATATTGCCATTTTCCTCGATCAAACTCTTTATGTCACAATTAAATCTCAACAAATTCCGATTCAATCAAAAAACTTTCCCTCATAAAAATTCTTGTTACCTAATGGTTTTGCCGTAAGTCGAAACAAAACGCACCCATCCGGGCACATAATAACCTTACTGTATTTACTGTCCCCGCCTATATTTTCTAAATTGCCACCGCTTCTGACCGCTTCCATGATAGGGTACATCATCATCATTACTTTAGAGCAGATACCCTGTCCCTGTGAATTAACTGGGCAGCCATAAGTGCAGGTATATTTATCTCCAATCTCCTCCCCGTTCCGGCAAAATCTTTCTGTTTCCTCATTATCTTTATTAAATCCTATCACTTCTATTTCCCATTCAAATTCTTCATCATACCATTTCTTCAAAGCAATTCCCTCCCCAATAAACTTCAAATTTCTATTATCACTAACAGATAAACCGATCGTTATACAGTTCATCAATATCTATAACCATCAGGTATTCTAATATATGCCCGTATATGATCATCTATCGGCCGATGAAGAACCCTTGATATATTATCGCTGAAGGTATTTCCCTCCGCTGTGATAATCTCGTCATCTTTAACCTCTAAAATAATACCGATATGGTCATGCTCCTGACCAATAAATACCCGATCAAAAAGAACAATATCTCCTGCTTCCGGAAGAAAATTCTCATCACGCTTATGGTACTCTATTCGACGATCCCCAATCGCGTATTCTTCCCATGCAACACAGCCTGCTAAGTTGCATGTCACACATTCATTTGGTCTATACGGAATTACAAACCCTGCCTCAACGCAACAGTAATAAACAAATGCCGCGCACCATAATTTATCCGCATCTCTGAGATTCCATTTAGGAAAATATTTGATGATCGGTGCAATATTTGATTCTTTACCCTCAATATATCCATGAAAAGGCTTTTGCGCTTTTTCCCTCGCGATCGCTGCCAACTTTTGTCTTGTTGCGTTTCCCATAGCTGCCCTCCGCCCGAATGATAAAACCGTCTCCTTTTCGATTCAATCATCATAATCGTGTTCCGACTTGATTATACCACTTCCACTTTCCCCTTACTACTAAAAAAGAAAGGACATGACGCCTGCGCTGTACCGACAACTTTCCAAAATGAAGTAACTGTAATCGCCCTTTCTTCATACTTATATTGTATGGGAAATGATGCCGTAAAGCCTGCGGCACTGAAATGGCAGCGTGCCCTGCCTGTCTCAAAAACAGTTTCCCGAAATGATTTGAAGGAGGAATCTATCATTTATGGCTACCGGGTATTTAATTATACAGGCACGAGCGGCGCACGACGCACTTCCGCTCAAAGGAGTACAGATTTGGATTATGGATGATCAGGAGAGGCGTGTTTATCATGTAATAACGGACGAAAGCGGGGAAACGGCGAAGATTGCGTTAGAAACGTTGGACAGATCCCTGTCTCTGGATCCGACTTTTACCGGAACACCTTTTATCAGTTATGATGTACTTGCGCTTGCGGACGGCTTTAATACGGTTCATATTGTCGGCATTCCGATTTTAGACGGGGAGACTGCCATTCAGCCGATTGAATTTGTACCGATGCAGAACACGCAGCGCACCCCGACCGTGACGGAAATTCAAATCGGCGCACCTGCCGTCTCCATGACGGGGGATCGTGATCAGGAAGGACCCGATACGGAGCCGCGTGTACTCCGCCAAGTGGTCATTCCGAATCCGATTACGATACACTTAGGCAGCCCCAACGCGTCCGCGTCCGATGTTCAGGTGTCTTTTCCCGATTACGTAAAAAATGTTGCCAGCAGCGAAGTCTATCCTACATGGCCGGATGCATCCCTGCGGGCAAATATTTATGCGATCATCACTTTTGCGCTGAACAGGATTTATACCGAATGGTACAGGAGCCGCGGCTACAACTTTGACATAACAAACAGTACTGCCTATGATCAATATTTTGTATATGGGCGCAATATCTATGAATCCATCAGCCGGATCGTAGACGAAATCTTCAATGAATATGTCCGCAGGCAGGGGCAGACTGCGCCTTATTTTACATCGTTCTGCAACGGAACCACCGCGACCTGCGCAGGTCTGTCCCAGTGGGGGACGGTTACGCTGGCAAATCAGGGGCAGGACCCTCTGCAGATACTGCGTTCCTATTACCCGAGGGATGTGGAGATTGCGGAAACGAACATTATTACCGGCATTCTGTCCTCCTATCCCGGTACTGCGCTTAAGGTAGGGAGCACAGGACTTGACGTACAGACGATCCAGACTTATCTAGAACGGATTCGGCGCAATTACCCCGCAATTCCTGCGATCACGGATGAAGCGGGCGTATTCGGAGAGAGCACAAGAGCGGCGGTTGCCAGGTTCCAGAGTATTTTCAATCTGGTATCCGATGGCATGGTCGGAAAAGCCACCTGGAATAAGCTTTCCTATCTATATACTTCCGTAACCAGGCTTGCCGAGCTGGACAGTGAAGGAACTTCTCTCGGTATCGGAACGGTTCCGCCAAGTACCGTTCTGCGTCTTGGTTCATCGGGGCAGGATGTCATTACTCTGCAGTACCTTCTGAATGTGGCAGCCGAATTTAACTCTACCATTCCGGCTCCGGCACAGGATGGAAATTTCGGAAGAGAAACGCAGCAGTCGGTTACGGCTTTTCAGCGCGCGGCGGGGCTTGAGCCGGACGGCATGGTAGGCCCGCTCACATGGCGGGCGCTGTACAATACGTATCTAGGCGCAGACAATGTCATTCCGCCCGGCACGGATGCCGGTTTCACGGAATATGTTGTCCGTTCCGGCGATACGCTTTGGCGGCTGGCGCAGAGATTTAATACGACTGTTGACGCGATCAAGAGTCTGAACGGGCTGACCGGCGACAATCTGAGTATCGGTCAGGTACTGAGGATTCCGACAGCCGGGACATCAGGCGGATCGTATTTTGAATACACTGTCCGTTCGGGGGATACGCTTTGGCAGCTGGCTCAGAGATATAATACAACGGTTGACGCGATCCAAAACCTGAATGGTCTTTCCGGCAGTAATCTGAATATTGGGCAGGTACTCAAAATTCCTTCTGCCGGAGCGACACCTGCCCCCTATTTTGAGTATACCGTCCGCTCCGGAGATACGCTTTGGCTGTTAGCGCAAAGATATGGCACGACGGTCAGCGCGATCAAAAACCTGAACGGGTTGAGCAGCGACATCCTGAATATCGGTCAGGTGCTGAAAATTCCCGGCAACTGAGCGTAAGCTGAAACGTAGACTTCAAAATAATCGACTGGAAATATAACAGGTGAGGGATTTTTTCCTCACCTGCCTTTTATTTTTTTCAATACTGCAGTTAGGATTGAAAAAAGTCCTGCTTTCTAATATAATAGAATAGAATATACACACAGCAGCTTGGATTTTTATTGCGTCTTCTGCATAGACGGATTGGGGGCTTTATGGATAAAAAACTTATCTATATTGTAGACGATTCCAAAACCATATTAAAATTTGCCGAGGGTGTCTTGATCGGGTCCTACCGGGTTGCCCTGTTTCAATCGGGTCAGGAAGCACTCGATCAGATGCGCGCGACACTTCCTGATCTTGTACTTTTGGATATCAATATGCCGGAGCTGGACGGATATGCCGTTTTCCAGCGCATGAAGGACAGCGCCGAATTAAAGAAGGTTCCCGTCATTTTCCTTACTGCGGACACAAAGCAGGAAAGTGAAATTATGGGACTCGAAATGGGAGCCATGGATTATATTACAAAGCCGTTTGCTCCCATGGTTATGCAAAGCCGCATTGCCCGCATTTTGGAGTTGGACGATTTGCGCAAACACTTAGAGCAGCTTGTCGATGCAAAAGCGGATGAGATCCAGAAAATTTTTATCCAGTCCATTACTACGATCACCTACGCGGTGGATGCAAAGGACCGCTACACCAAAGGACATTCGGTTCGGGTCGCTCAGTACTGTCTCGCCATTGCGAAAAAGCTTTCCTGGTCCAAGCAGGACTGTCTGAATCTGTATTATACGGCACTGCTGCATGATATCGGCAAAATCGGCATTCCGGACAGCATTCTGAACAAGCCGGTCAAATTAACAGATGAGGAATACCGCCTGATACGCAATCATACCATTATGGGTGCCAACATTTTGCAGCCGATCACGATGGTTCCACAGATATGCGACGGCGCAAAATATCATCATGAGCGCTATGACGGCAAGGGATATCCTTTCGGATTGAAGGGTGACGAGATTCCTTATGCTGCTCGCATTATCGGAATTGCCGATGCTTACGATGCGATTACCTCTAACCGTATATACGAAAAAGCCCGGGTTACGGATTATGCCGTAAATGAATTGAAAAAGGGCCGCGGTGCGCAGTTTGATCCGTATCTTACGGATGTTATGCTGGAAATCATTGAGTCCGGCTTTGAATTTACAGAGACTCCCCAGTTTGAATTTGAAGCGGAAAGGGAAGACGGGAACGAGACGGATTCCTTCATCGTACAGGTTTGTCAGAAGACAGAGAAGGATGTCCATAAGGCGGAAGACGTGGATTCCCTGACCGGATTCCCGATTCGCAAATCTTTTGAGAACAGTGTGAACGCCTATCTGGATAATCCTTCGAATCGCGGAACCATGTTTTTAATGGATGTCGATAATTTTTTGTATGTTAATAAAAACTATGGACATATTGCAGGAGATCATATTGTCTGCCGACTGGCAGACATTGTTCGCACTTACATAGAAGCAGATTCTTACGTGTGCCGTGTGAGCGGAGATGAATTTGCCATATTTTATCAGGATGGGCGGTCGGAGGAATGGATTCGGGAAGTGGCGGAATCGATGCTTGCAGACTTTCCGAAAGCAGTTTCCGATATTGATACAGATCATATGCTTTCGATTTCCATCGGAATCTCCTGCTCCAAAAATCCGTTGGAGCGATGCAAGGATCTACTGCAGCAGTGTGACAAAGCGCTTTACTATGTAAAGAACAACGGTAAAAATTCTTATCAGATCCTGCAGCGCAGTTCCAACGACTTCAATGAGAGCCAAAGTAAAGGCTTTCAGATCGACATGGCGCAGTTAAAGAGCCGCCTGACCGAAGAGGCTCCGGCGTTAGGCGCCTACTCCGTGGATTACGGAAACTTTGAAAAGATTTACCGTCTGATTGCCCGAAGCCTGAGCCGGGAAAAGAAGGACGCTCAGATCATACTTTTTTCCATTACCGAAAACATCCACGGAACGATGGATATCAGTGACCTGAATGAAGCGATGAATGTTCTTGAGCGCTGTATCGTAGGATCCTTAAGAAAAGGGGATGTTACCTCCCGCTACAGCAGTTCCCAGCAGGTAGTCATCATGATCGACAGCAACCAGGAAAACGGGCATATGATTGCAGAGCGGATCATTGCCAATTATTCCCGGATGTATAATAATTATAACGTGGATCTGGTTTATAACATTGAGCAGATTATTGCCAAGAAATAGGAGCGTGCACCCGATGGGTGCACGACTTTGCTTTTTACCTTTCCTCTCCTTTTCTTGCTCTTATGCAAGACATTTTTCATTTCCAATATATGCACATGTTGTTCTTCATCTTATCCTGTATTTTGCGTATCATCCTACATGATACGGCACCACATTATAAAAGGCCATACAGCTCATCAACAATCGGGCGGCAGATATCCTCTAATGTACTTCCGGTAAATGGATTGGATAAATGAGCGGTTTCCAATAATTCCAGATAGGATTTACTTCCGCCTGCACTACACAGCCTCATATAGTCTGCCCATGCCCGCTCATGGTTGTTTTTCATCTTCAGATAAAACTCATACGTACTGACTTGCGCAATATCATATTGGATATAATAAAACGGCCTTTCCACAATATGCGTTTGGCGCGGCCAGCATTTTCCCTGATGAATTTCTTCCGAAGCTATCCTGTTCCAAGGAATGTATTTGTTTGAAATATCAGCCCACAATTCACAAAGCTGTACCCTCGACAGCTTTCTGTCATACATCAGATGCTCAAATTCATCTATGGCGCACCGATATGCCAGATTTTCAAGCTGCTGCATGAAATGATTTCGCAGATACTCTTTTTTATGCTCCCCTACAAACAGATCTAAATAGGGAAACATAAAGTGTTCCATCGTTTTGGAATGGATTTCGTTCACAGCCGGGGAAGAACGATGGAATTCATATAATGCCTGCTTTCTCGCCGCAGTATAAAAAGCGAACCCGTGACCGAATTCATGGACGGCATATCCGGTTTCCATTCCATCACCCGTATAATTTCCGATGATGAAAGGAAGCTTTTCGTATGGCAGCATACAGCATGTAAACAGGTTCCCTCGCTTATTCTCCCTTGTTTCCAGATCGTACAGTTCTTTCTGTGTCATCTCCTCAAAATAACTTCCCGCTTCATAAGACAGATCCTTAAACATGGCGGCAATCGTGGAAATCAGCTCCCCCGAGTTTGCAGCGACTGCAGGAGGATAACAAAAATCAATTCCCTTTGCTTTGATTTCCGCCACTGCGGGCGTAACCTGTTTTTGGATATTGCTGCGGAACTCTGCGATCTCTTTTGTTCCGTAATCATGCCGTCCCTCAATGAGGTATCCAAGATCGATGTAGCTGTTATAGTCGAGGCTGTCTGCCAGTTCACAACGGGTCTCTATCAGTTTTCGGAACACTTGATACAGCGCTTCCTCATCACGGTTATCCTTTACCATCAACTTTCTGTACTGCATTTTTAATTCGGATTCTTCCGCCTGCAATCTCAAACTGTCCGAATTTTCGGAAGCCTTATGCGGATCAATCTGTGCAAAAATCTGTTTCCCAAATTCCTGCTCCAATTCGTTATGGTAGGGAGAAGCTGCTGCTATCCTGTCGCATTCATCACGCAGCGCATACACCGGAGGCTCCTCCCGGTTTTGTATTTCGACCTCTTCCAGACTGTATTGATAATCGATTCCGCACAGATGGCGTATGTAGATGATTTCTTCCTGATATACCATATATTCAATTTCTTTTTTTACATCCAGCCATGCATCGCGGAACGCCTGATAGGACGCAGCGCTCTGCATATTATTTTTGCAGGCGTTTATTTTTTTCTTAACTTCTGAATAATCAGGTCTTACATAATTCCACTGTGAAAATTTCATAGGAATGCCCCTTTCTTACTTAACCTGCGAATTTTATTTGCTACAAAACGCCATTCTTTGTCCATTTGACAGAAGTCTTGTATCCGAGCTTTTCATACCACGGTGCAACACCTGTAAAATGTATATAACTATAATCATATCCTTCTTCTTTTAATATCTGAGTTACATGTTTAACCATTGTTAGTCCTATTCCTCTGTTTCGATATTCCGGAAGTGTTCCTACACACCCCGGCCCGCCAATTTTCACCTCCCGCCCATTCATGTTATAAACACCCTTATCCTCAATAAGACAGAAACTTGCTATTTTATCATTTATATAGCCGCAATAGATTCTTTGCTCTTCATTGTAAGATTGAGCCCAATATTCAACAACTCTTTCTACCGCTTTCTTTAGTTCATCAAGATCTCCCTCGTAATATCCAAATGATATATTGTCCTCTAACTTTTTATCATATTTATGTGGTTCAAATGTATCTAGTGATAGAATCATCTCATCACAAATCCATTCGTCCGGAATACTGCGGACATTGTCTCTTTCAAAGAAATTCGGATACATACTGTTTAATAATGATATACTCTCTTGTTTATTCATAACCATTCACCTCTGCAAATTTTAATTTATAGAGTTAAGCATTACGAACATTTGACCTTTAACAGTTTTTTTATATCCTCAAGATGCTCTTGGCACGTCACTCGATAATGAATCCAGCCACCATCACCACAGGGATATTTATTATCAATATATTCTTGCGTGTATTTCTTTAACTCCTTATAAATCGATTCATATTGTGTATTGGTTAATCTGATCATAACTGTAAAAGAGCCGGATTCCGCAAAAATATTACATATAAGCTGTTTCTTTTTATAGTGCCCTATTCCCCAACCGTATTTATTCCCATAAGGAAAAACCACTTTCCGTTCTGTGCTGAAAGCGGTTGTCAGCCAATCATTTATTTCAGAAAAGCGTTGTGCACCTTCTGCACAGTACGCTGCCATATCTTCTATCGTTGGCACAATTTGTTTATTCAGCATCCTTTCGTACATGATTACCTCCAAAGTTCAAACTCCTATTTCCCTTTGTGATTATACCACTTCCCATCCTCGTTTACCACTTAAAAAGATAGGGCATGGCAACCGCCACGCCCTTCCGTCAATCCGGCTCTATATCTGATACCTCTGATCAGAATATATCTTCTTTTTCTTGTCTTGCCTCTACTACTTTTACCACATTATCCTGCGGATTCCAAAAAACAAACTCTACTGTTCCTCCGTTGGCAGTCAGTTTGTCTTTAAATTCACGAGTCTTATAAACATGCGAAAAAAGCTGTTTGATTGGCATTCTTTGTGCTTCTTCTCTGCTGCATGTCGTACTGCCAAGCCATTCTCGATCTTTTTGGCAATAAAGAGTCACCACACAGAGTTCATTATTCAAAAGCTGTTTTATGAATTGAACGAGCAATCCATACTCATAGGAGTCAGGATCGTAATGTGCATGATAGGCATCAAAAGTGACTGTAAATTCTTCTTCCAGATCTATGTACATTTTCTGCCCGGTATATGGATTAATGGCTGTAATACAGATAGCCTCCTCTTTCAGATAGCGATATTCACCTTCATCGTGCCGATGGACTTCATATTCTATTCCTGTCAATAATTTGCACAGGTCATCCATCTGATCAACGGGGTCCAAATCTTCATAATTCTTATCCATAACGGTCCCTCCAGCCTCCTGATCACATCTATACTACCATACCCCCTGTTCATTATCCACACTCTTTTTTATTCGATCTCTATCATTTTTTTGATTCCATTTTATAGCTTTCTGATCGGAAAAAACATATAATCTTTCCCTGTCTGCGGGCAGGTAAAATCATGAACTGCACCAACTAATGGAATGTCGTTCTCTTTCATATACTCTATGACCTTCGGAAATGTATCATCATTTTCACATTCTACATAAAGATATTCCTGTCCGGGAATGATCCACTTTGTCCAACCAACAGGAGCTTCTGCGTCATCATTACATTCCACACCCGCAAGATAAAGTCCCTTGCTAAAATCCTCCCACGGCTGAAAGGAATGGGAAAAATCAGACATTGCGCCCCATATTCCGCCGATATTTCCGTTTTCATCTTTCTTTGCCAAATGGCTGACCTCTTCAAAATGAGAATTTGCATCATCCCATAACTTTTGAATAAAACCCTCACCATCTAATGTGGAGCCTTCCTTACCGATTACTACAAAAGATTCTTTCACACACTTATTTATTTCCATGATCATACCTCCCATTCTTGCATATGATATTTCAAGCTTTCGCTATTCATACAAAGTTCTGTCAATGTCATCATCGTCAGCATTCGCTATTCCTGCCCAATCTGAGCAAGATTTTGCTATGACCAAAACGAGTCTTCATTTTTCTTCTTGATCGGAATCCAAATTTCCGCATAATAATTCTCGTCACCGGTTCCGTCCGGATATTTATCTGCTGCATCATACATCTCAACACAATATCCCGCCGCGAACTCATAGTCCTGCTGCGCCGGAAGCCATTCCGAAAATATCCGCGTATTTACCGTTTGCAAGGACTGCGAAAGTGCACCTTTACACGGAAAAACTGCCCATGTAAAGGCCGGAATTGTTTTTACCACCAATCCCTCCAGAACATCTGCCGTTGGATTATAAATGTCCGCAATCAAATACTCAAACCGCTCATCATCCATTTGCGGATCAATATTGATGCCAAACATTCCGCAGACGTATTTCCCGTTTTCTGACGCAAAATGTTCCTGCCAAAACAAGGGAATATCCTGTTTCGCATTTTTATAACGAAACTCCTTGGATACTGCCAAAACCGTAAACGCTTCTTTTTTGGCAATTCGGTAATCCATGGTATAGCCACCTTTTAATGATATTGTTAATTCCAGTGGTGCAAAATCCTTGATCATTGACTTATTCCTGCGCACATCCGAGGGGGAATGTCCATGAAAACGGGTAAACGCCTTCGTAAAACTGTCAGGCGAGTCATATCCATATTTCATTGCAAGCTCCAGAACTGTGAGATCATTCGTAAGCAATTCCTGTCCGGCAAGTGACAATCTGCGGTTTCTGATATATTCCGTTACAGAATATCCACATAAGATTTGAAACCCCTTATGAAAATAAAACGGAGAAACATGAACATGATCGGCCACATCATGCATTGTAATATCGTCGGTTATATGCTTTTCCATATAGCCGATTGCTTCCCTTACCGCTTCTGTCCATTCCACGGCTATCCGTCTCCTTCGCTGTGATTACAATATACCATTGGGATCATCTCACGTCCCGACATTGTTTGCTCTCTTTTGTCGGGGCGGTTTTCCGGTAATCCGATTCTACCATTTTTAAGGAAAACACGGATTCAATCCGTGTTTTCCTTAGCCTCTCCGGTGGATGCGCACAAATCCGCATTGGAATTATGCTGCCTACGCTGTCAATCCGCATCAAGAAACTGCAATACAAATTCCCTGTAATCTTCACCAAGGGGAATCTCATAATCCACGAACAGCTCCCTTCTCTGAGTCATGACCTTTTCTTTTTTCACCGGATTGTACCCGTCTTTTTGTACATCCGTAAAATAAACACCAATCCCTCTCTTCTGCCATGACGGAAGCTCATTATAATTGATACCCTTCTGAAACAGCAGCTCATTCTTATACGCCACACTCTTCCCTTCTAATTCCATTGTAGCAGCATTCTGGCTTTCCCCTTCTTTGCGAAGCGCCCAATAACAGTGACCATTTAAGGAATTCCGATGCGAGTCCTCCTGCCGCCACACAAAGTAGTCTGCGACCCTTTTCTTATTGGGCAGCGGAACCACGCGACAGTCAAATGTTGCTATTTTCCCTAGCGCCAACGAGAACGCTGCACTAGCTTCTCCTGCCAATGTCGTATTAATTTTGCGGACCTTTCTGCCGAATGTATGGTCTTCAGGATGAAACAAAAGCGAAATCTCATCGCTTTCAGTATAACCGTATACAATACGAAATCCGACATTCATCATAGCTTTCACGGTTTCTATCATCATATCTCTGAATTTGATATCGAATGGTGCCTCGAATTTGCAAATTTCCTTAGTCAGCCTGGTAAACGATCTGCCATCCAGCCGTGCAACCATATACATGTCAGGTAAAATATACTGGTCAATTGATTCCTCATAAATACGCATTTCTTTATCGAAATTGTCAAACTTCATGATGTTTCCTCCTGTTCTTTTATTTCACTCCACTCATCTATCATAAAGCTTCCGTCTTTTAAACACACATAGAATAGTTCGTCGAAACCTTCCCCGTACTCCGGAAGTTCCAGTTTATGATGCGTACTTGCCACGGCATGATCCGGTATCCTTGCTTTCCCTTCCCGTTTTCGATTTCTTGCAATGCAATCGGATACGCGGGACTGAAAGTAATAGCCATGAATACGATAACCATGATCCCTTGCCACCCGAATGTACTTCTCTCTGTCTGCCCTCGTTGGATTGGTATTATCCACCACAAAAGAGTTCCCGTTTTCCACACATTCCTGTAATAGCATCTTCTCTTTATTTCGTGTATGTAAGGTATCCAAATTGATATGAACATAGTCCTCAAATCGTTCATGGTAAAAGGTCGATTTCCCACTCGCCTGAATACCGATAAAAATAATTGCCGTCTTTTCTGACCTATCTTTCATGAATACTCCTTTATCAGGATCTTTGCCGTTACATAAACCGCAACCCTTTAATTTCTCAAAGAATTGCGGTGCTCATTTTTATTATTTGGCTCTCCTTAGTGATATACATGGTTTCTGTTTCACACTTCCAAACGGATTACTACCCACTTCTTAATATTGTCAAAGCTCATTATACTTGGTTGCGTTTCCCTTTGCCTTCTCAATAGGATATTTCATCTCATTCTTATCCATTTTATTGTTCACTATTTCATCCGCATCCAGTCCCAATTTATCCAACATATTTTGACAATACACCAAAACGTCTGCAAGCTCCTCTTTTACATGCTCTATATCAAAAGCATCATCACTCCACTGAAAACACTCCAGTAATTCGCCAGCCTCTATCACAATGGATTTTGCCAGATTAGCCGGAGAATGGAACTGATCCCAATCCCGGTCTTCTGTAAATCTCCTAATTCTATCAATTGTCTTTTGATTCATGTCTGCTCCTTATCTGGCTGCCTGATACAATGCATTTCTAAGTTCTTCGTCACACGCATAAATATATAATCCGTTTACGCCTCGTGTCATAAGAACTCTTACCTCATGCTGCAACAGTATTTCTCCAAATTTTCTTTTTGTTCCATCGGATAGAGTTCTGTTCCTAACTGCTTTTTTATTGAAACTCGCCTTCGGATCAAAAACAATACGACCATCTCGAAATTTTACAGATGGGCCAAGTATTACACCGGCATAATTTAAATCAAATCCCTGTATCGTAAATGTTGACCCTACTTCATTTATTGTCTGCGGCTGCTCCGCCCACGACAAATTCCTAATGGCTCTCTTCTCTTTATTGCTAAGATTTTGTTCTAATTGCCTGTTCCATGGCTTATGCCATCGATCGATGATAACCTCCCAATAATTTATCACCCTATCTGTCTGCCTTGAACTTGAATTATAATCCCAATCAAAAGTTGCAATGATTCTTGACAGAGCTGTCTGAGCAGAACTCGCTTTTCTTTGGATCTCCTGATCCATATCCTCAGGTGAATCAAAAACTCTGATTTCGTAATCTGAAGAAGAATTCGGTATTTTTTGAATCTTCCCGTCTTTTGTGAAGGAATCTATCCACTCTAATGTCTTTTGATCCGCATGCATTCTCATCTGGTTCTTAAGTGTTAAATAATTATTTGCTTCCTTAGCCCGTTTTCTGTATTTTTCAAGCAGTTCTGCCTCCCAAAACTGCTCCGTTGTTAATATTTGGTTTTCATCAAACATTACAACCGTCACCTTGGCTCGATCCAGAATATCCTGAAGCTGGTTACCTCCTCTATATGGTTGTCCCCCCTGCGTCCACAAGAGATGCGCTTCATCTATAAAAGCAACATCTATTGGATCATCTTTTGAATGCTTATTAATAAATCTAGGGGGTCTGTAAACTACTTCACCATATTTGTCTGTCAGTCCCAGTTTTGAAGCAATCTGCTCATATACTGTTTTCTGTTCTTTATGATTTACAATCAGATTACATCTTATATCATGCTTATCATGTTCCTCTGCAAGACAAAAAATCTCATAAAATGTACTGCTGTTTAAAACCGTCTTTCCTGTTCCTGCCTCGCCTTCTATAAAAATAATTTGACCAGTCTGATCATTCTGCAATGCATTTTTTACTCTATCAATAATCATATCTCTGGCTTCAATCTGATCATTTGTAAGCTTATGTAATGGCGATGCTTTAAAAACAGCCGAATCTTTTATGGAGCTTTCCTTTGGAAAAAGTTCATTGTTATCTTTTCTAAGTTCACTCCATATTTTTGAAAATATAATATCCGATTCCTCTATAGGGTAATATTTATTTTGGGGATTCCCGCGCAAATTGTGCACCTTTCGCACAATTGGAACACTAAGCAGATAGTGCATCAATCTATTCTCAACGTCAAGTGTCATCGACTTGTTAAAATGTTCATGTCCAATAATATACAAGCTTGCAGGCTTATCAAGCATTTCTCCGCCATGATGTATTATCCCTAATCCCTTCATCATAATGCTGACGAGTACGCGCAAAAATATTATTTGACTCTCCAATATATACCTCGTAGGCACCGGTATCTTTCCAATTGTGAATATACACTGTTGGAAAAGAAGCGATACCGACTCAAAATAATCCAATGCCTTCCAATTATCTTCGATTTTTCTAATGATCGGCTGCGAAATCCCCATCTTATCACCCCATGTAACTAAATGAACTTACGATATCATAATGATCCTCTTGCAGATTGATCGATACAATCGTTTTCTTTCCCAGACGAAATTTTAAACAGGAAATATTATAATATATTCGTGCGACCTCATCAAGTTATGTATTCCCCAATCAGATTTTTCATTCATCCGTATTTTCTATCCACATGAGCTACAAATAGTGCGACCATGACACTCTAAAAGGTTGTCCCTATCCAATTCCTCAAACAGCGCCCGGAAAATTTGATTTGTATATGTAAAATAAAATTTCTGACATAATCCAAGTTCGTTTCAGAAAATCCCTATCCAAATTTTTCGTAAGGCTTTCTAATAAATTTTTCAAAACCTCTTTTCATATTTTGTCCGTTCTTTCCTTTCTTGCTGTTCCTCAACAATCCATTTACTAGGTGTATAATACGTCATTAACTGCATCAGATTTACCTGCTTTGCATTAATCTTCCTTGCATACCGGATCAATTCAACAGAATCTACAATCAGCATATCTAAACTATTTTGCGACTTTAAAATATCATCATCACTATTCAACTGTATTCTTTACCCCTTGCATGTTTACACTATACCCTTAGACACTCTTTTAACATAAATAATTTTGAGGCATTTTAGTGACACTTTCTATATTCTATCATCCACCTAATTTATACTGTTCATATAATTCTGACAAACTCTTCTCAAAATTTTTAAATTCTAATTCATGAATAGATTTTATCTCATCATAAGAATATCCTTCAAACAAATAGCTTTCCGGTGTAGGATATTCTATGTGAATATCAGGGCACAATATTTTCATTATTGCAAAAGAAATTGCATGCATCTTATATCCAGTAGGGGATAAAATAATTCTATTTGTTAGCCAAAATTTTTTATAAAGTTTTACAAGAAATTCAAAAACTTTATCATACTCTATCAGTAAAAATTTAGACACAACATTCTTTTGATAACTATATTCATCCAATATACTACGATGAATCTCCTCTATTGCATTCTCTCTCCAAATATCCCTTTGACATCCTTGATTTATGAGAAAAAGTTTTTCTGGATTAATATCATTTACCAAAATGTTGACTATTTGCTCATTAAATGATAATCCCGCAACTAAAACAACAGGATTCTTTTGCATAACAACACTTGATAAAGCTGGTGTTCTAACAATATCTCCCACGCCAACAGAGGATAAACATATAACGCTTCCATTTTTTCTTTTTCCCATTGCCTCTTTATATTGTTGCTCACTTGGTCCCCATTTTACTGGTTCTGAATAAATAAGATGTAAATTATTCTTATATTTCCGCAACTCATTTATTATTATCATAATCAATAATTTTGACATTACTGTTATATCAACATATATATCATCATACTTATCTGCATTCAAAAAATATGTCCGTAATTGAGTTTCAAAAGCAGTTGGTTCAAATCTATTATATTTTAAACTGGTTGGATGTGTTTTTGTATGCTTTTCTACTAGTTTTAAGACATCTGAATATCTTGATTCTTTTTCAGGACCATATTGGCAAATAATTGCTTTATCAAACATTGTTGCCTCTTCTAATCTATTAAGCCATGCTAATGTTCTAGTCTCAAACCCTCCTGCAACAATCAAAAGCTTAGTTCCCGAAATACTTATAGCGTTATATTCTTTTACTAATGGTAACATAATTCACCTCTCTCTATAATCCAAATGACATCTGACCTTCTATTGTTTCTTTATTTCTCCTATTTTTTTTCTTGTATTCTATTTTAAATTCATTTGGCATCATGAGTAACTTTTCAAAATCTTCCCAATCTAATGTTATACAATCCCTCTTAGAAAATGTTATCCTAAAATAAGGTATTAACAGGCTTCGTAAATACAATCTAGTTGCCACTGTTCCCCTAACACTTTTTGCACGATAATCTTGAACAAATACACCATATCTTATCAATCCCCTATAGTAATCTCTTGCCTCCTCTGAAAGTTTACCATTAGCAGATGTTAGTTCAATTTTTCTTGCCTGCTTAGGTGGTTTTATATCTTGATTTTTAGAGTCCTTATTCTGCAATTCAAAATAAGTTATCTCTTGTATTGCCATAACAATATCATATAAATGTTCACCATATTTCTTTTCCTTCTTATATTCTTTTCTCCTAGATGGATTTACCGCTGTGGGTAATGCATCGACAAAGTGTCCTCCTGCTTCTCTTAATACTCTATCCTGAGTTTTAATATCAATTATAGGTTGACAATCCTCTGAAAATTTTTTTTGCTTTTTCATTTCAATTGAAGATTCCCCTTGTGTTGAAACCATTTCTGCAAATATCTTTATCAGTTCTCTAATATCACTAGACCAAATGGCGCAAAAATCTTCAACTCCATAATATAAAGTTTGTCTGTCATTTTTTCTAATCATATTTGCACGATCGTTATTACTAAGAGGCGTATTTCCTAAAAAGTTTTGCAGTCTTAATTCAAAATCAGAAAAAATGTAACTGCGTTTAATCCGTTTCTCAAAAATAGCGCTTATAATATCACTAACATCCTCTACTTTCTGTGTTAATGATGCCATTCCCAATTCTATTAACTTATAATCAGCCCCATCCTCTAGTATTTTTCCATTTAATCCTACCTTTTCAATACTTTCCGTACTTTCTGTCGATATCTTAAAATATACCACAGAATTTCTTCGAAAAATAACAGGATTAATTATATGTTGCGTTGCTTCGGTAACTAATGGCGTTGAATAATCATCTAAGAAAAAATAAAACGACTTTCCAAACGCAAACGGGCAATTTTTTTGTATTATCCCCATGAACCGTTCTAAACAATCATAATCCGTAAAATGCCATCCGCGATTTTCATATTTATCATCTAATTTACTCCGTTGCAGTTCATTATTACAACACTCTAAGATACTATTAACCGATGCTTCTACTGTTTTTGTGATAAATAATGTAGTGTCATAAAATGCTGAAAAATACTGATATAGCCATGCCCAATCTAATTCCTCTTTTACATACAATTTTAGCCAAGATAATACTTCAATAATACATTTTAGATGAAAAAAATTTATCACTTGTTTTCTAGCATCACTTTCTTTTCTATCTGGCAACCACGGAAATGCTTCTGCAATTGTTCTAGCATTTAAATAAAAACCGACAAAACCATCTTCGCCTCTTATTCCAGAATTCCCTAACTTTGATTGAAAATCAAAACTCAGTCTACGAAACATCATAGTTTTCCCACATCCCCGCAATCCCGTCAACACACATATATTTCTATCTAACAAATCATCTACTGCCAAAAATTTAGGTACAAAAAGCGCATCCCATTCGTCATATCGATCTCCAATTAGTTCTGCTGCCAGATAATCACCAACATTTTTTTCCTCCCCAGATAAATCCGGTTGTTCAATAAACATTTGCAACATCTTCTCATGCAACCTGCGAGGATTACGCGCATACTCTTCTTCTACTCCATTCTCTTCTAACAAATATTTTGGAAATTCATTTTTTAGTGCTATATACTTTATCCTATCTTCCTTTTCCAATGAGTGAACATCTATAACTTCAAGTGATTGCTGAATAATCCTTGCCAATCCTTTATAATCATCCATTGGAGGTATCTCATTTGAAAATGTCCCATATCCAAAATCAGTTATCCAAACTTCTCTGGCATTAGGAACGAATGATAATTCATTAACATCTTGTATTAAAATATTACCCGCATGAAAATCACCATGCTGTATTCCCAACTGTCCACATGCAAAAAAAACTTTTAACGCAGTTTCAATAACATTTATTAACAATTGCATAGTTACTTCTTTATTTTCAATCAATTGACGCAAACTTTTTCCTGGAATGTAATCCCATATTATGTAAATGTATTGTTCGTTTTCAATTATTGTTTCATCAAATTTATGAAATTTCACTATTCCTGGTTGATACGCTAGCTGATTTACTTTTATAATCTCCTGCTTCCAATTCTTATTAAGTTCAATTCGTACTTTGGGAATAAATTTAATAGCCTTTACATCTCGAATAGATGTATCCTCAGCATAATAAACAGACCCAACATTTCCTGAATTAATCTTCCGCATAACCTTATATCTTTTATCAATCATTAAATTTACAAATTTATCCTGCTCCATATTTACTTATCTCCTTCTAAAAACAAGAACTACTTCTTGTTTTACTTTCGAATTTCCTTTCACAATTTTTCTTTTTTCTGGTATTGGATCAATATAAGAATCTACCAAACAATAATATGGTCTTGCAATTTCAACTAATGCATCCGGTATGTTATACTTCTCTCCTTTATACTTTGTTTCCAAATTTCCAACTACTAAAATACACTTTCCTTCAGGCGGCTGCATTTTGTACCAATTTTTGAAACAACACATCATTTCCTTATAAAAATAGTTCCTATCAGGTGAAATTCTTTTATCCAACCTCTGCCAATCTGCTATTCCTAAAAACCATAACCTAAGCCTATTGTCTCTTGCATATGTTAAAGATTTCATATATGGTGGGCTTGTAATAATCGTTTCGATTGATTCTCCTATCAGTCTTATCTTTGTCGCATCCTTTTTATATACTTCTCGTTCTATACTATAATCAAGTTTTGGGATTTTTTTATATACACGAGAGATTTTTGCTTCCAACCTAGGAAATACTTCCCTATATTCATACATATCTGGATACTCTGCTTTTGGATACTTGTTAGTTCTAAGATATGGTGCACCGTGACTTGAGGGATATGATAAGAATCCCGGTCTTTGATGATGCAATATTCCCAATAAACAAGCCAAAATAAACCACTCTTTATTATGTTTTAACACTTGCATCCATGCACATATTTCATTTAATGTATTAGGGTGATAAAATTCGCTTACCCATTCTGGAACTTGAATTTCTCCGTTCCTATTCAGCCATCGCTTTACTCTCGTTTTATATATTGTCAATTTTTCTAGCGCGACCTGTTCATTTATATATGGATTCATCTTACCTTTTGACAACACAACAGCATACTCATTTAAATCACTTCCTATTACATGATATCCATTTTTCCACCCTTCAAGCAATACTGTGCCCGAGCCAGAAAACGGATCATATATTGTACCTTGAGAATATGCAAATTTCTTTATCAGCCAATTTACTAACTCTGGACGCATTTTCCCTACATAAGGCGCAAGCGAATCCAACGAATTTGTACTTTTATCAATTTCTTCAATGCTTTTATAATCCATATTTAGCCAACTTTCTTTATATTCTCATAATATATTATATTTCTTTGCTTTCCCATATCATTAAAGATGCTAATCATTTAAATCCATCTACTTCATATTGATTATCCTCATTTCCGGTCCAATATAAAGGACTGTACAACAACAAATAATATCATGGATTTATGCTATTCCCCATCTTCTCATAATAGTCATCAATATACATTTCCAGCGCCCTCTCCACCGCTACAGTCTTGGGCTGTCCAGAATCTTCACAAAACTTGCTTAATTTCACGAAGATTCCTTTTTCCAACCGTACACTAACCGGCACATTATCCTTTTTTGCCCTTGCCATTACTTCACCCCCCCATAAAGCTCCAATAATTTCAGTTTCAAGGTTCCTTCTTTTCACATTGTAATGCATCTACCTATATTGGAAAATACGCCCTATAATTGTACTTTCCGTGTTTGTCGTATAACATTCAGTAGATTCCTTACACAATTTTTAAGCTGCTCTTGTCGCTCTTTTTCTATTACCTTACATCTGCTACCGCATATGCCTCATCAAAAACAAATTATCCCTGTGGCGCATAGTTTCGCTTTTCTCTATTCGACTAATCTTAATACAGCGGATTCCCTATAACAAAATCATATTCCATATCATTTTCCTTCTTACTTTAACAATATAAATAATATAGACCTATCTGCTCGCCAATCATAAACTCTGCATGGTACGGCTTCCTGCTCCCCTTTTTCCTGTTCTCCATATAACTCAAACAATGTTATCTAGCGAAACTCCTCATATTGCTTTCCGAAAGGAGCTGTGTCCTTCACCCCATCCATTTGCCATATATTCTTCGCCATAATATTAGCAATACTCAATATTTCTTTTTCCACTGACTCTTTCTTCTATAGTTCATAATAATAACCTACAAAATTCAGCAGGAGATTTACCCTCGCAAGTAATAAACTATCTCCCTAATACTCATATTCATATACACTTTGAAATGCTCTTATGGTCGATTTCAACCACTCACTTTTATCCTCTGCATCTTCGTAACTATACACACTTTACAATCTAATATTCCAATGTGATTGTGTGGTTTAATGTAATCTCCTATCGATGCATCATATCTGGATACCAAATATGGTGCTTCACTATATGTAATCTCTAATCTCCTTGAATCTACATATCGCATCCAATTCTTTGCTTCTGGGAACACAATTTTTTACTTATTGGCAATCCACATCCTATCTTCCTACTGATAAAATACATTTTTCTTTCCAATCCACTCTTCGTCACGCAAATTGTTCATCAAATTACATATATGCTATTGTAAAAACTTTTCCTTTCTTTTTTGTTCGTTCCTGTTGTTCTTCTGAAAATTTACTAATTCTTGACTGAATCACCTCTAGAGAAGATGTAATCTGATTTATTGTAATTTGACTTAAATCCGAGTTCTCAATTCCGACTAATCTGGTGGATCTGTTGCCCATATTTTATTCTTTTTTGTTGATTTATCCTTCGATAATGCTTTAATACTTTCTTTACCGAACAGCATTCAAAATCTATTTGTTTTTCCATACCAAGTTACTCAAATATGAAATATATTTCCCATGTATCTATAATAAATGATTTATAATGAAAACACAATACAATTCATGACAGTAGCGCTATATTATTTTAAGATAATAGCAGCTGCTGATGCACATTACCGACAACTCCATCCTTATAATACTAATATAACTTCCTCCCTCACAATCTTTTCCCTCTCGCTCTGATATTATTCATTTTTCGTACTCAAAACATCTGGTCCAGTTCCTTGATCTGTTCTGCCACTTACTTTTGCTTTGCCATCTACTCTACAAGCAACTCAAATCTTTCCTCTGCCTGTACCTGTATCATAAACAGATGCTTCTTTAATTCATCGGATAACAGCAAGCCCGAGTATATACCTCTCCCATGGTTTTCCAAATAAGGTTTTCTCATCAAACCAAACTTTTTCAACTCTCACTTTCTTTTTTATAAACTCACATCTTGTTTTATGCTGCTCTACTTCTCCATGCCCCAATCCCTAAATACTGTCTTATGCTCTTCAACTGCTTATCCGCTTCAACCGCCCCTTTTTCTTCTGTCTGGTATGTTTCTTCAACTTTGCTTTTCATGCTACCATTGCATCATATTCCGCCTGCATCTTTTCCACATCCAAGGAATATATTCTTACTCCTTACCGCCTTAGCATATTTTTAGTCTCTTCAAACAGGATTATCTATGTTTCATGATTTCGAAAATAAACATCCTAATCTTTTGCTTTCTCTTATCCCTTTCGGTATTTTCTGTTTTACATATACTGTTTTACATATTTAAGAATCTTGTTATTGTTTGTCAAGCAGACTTTTGATATTTAAATAAATATATAACATAAAAAAGCAGCCTTAATAAAGCCTGTTATTGCAAATTTTTTAGAAAAGTGTGATAATGTAAGCAGATTTACTTACATAGTCCCATTGCACGGGCATAATAAATCCGGAGGAACTTATTAACACCTGCCATTTTTGCTACGTTTATGTTTTCCTGTTCCTTTTTGAACAGAAAAGGTAAACCTGGAGAGTGACATCCTGTAACGCTTTCAGTACGGGATAATGATAATGCCTTGTCAGTTCCTTAACAATCAAGGGCTGTTCCCCAGTTTCTTTAATGTAAGCAACAAGTGCATCAAGTTCCTGACGATTATGGTGAACATCAAATAGTTTTGCACGGACATTGCTGTCGCTGTTCAGGACAGCTACTTTGCTTTTAGATTTGGAAATATCAATTCCAATAGCAATCATAAGTATTTCTTTATTTGGTATAATGGGAGGTATCGGCTTCAACACTTCAGAATCCACTCATATTTTTTTGTTAAACAGAAAGTATGGAGCTGTCCCAACTTGCTGTATCGAATAAAGGAAATTGAAAACTGGTTAACAAATTTCTATACGGGCGCGATGTCCCAATTCGATATTCCGTCAGCCAATCACCTTCATAACAAAGAAAAGAGCAGGCTATTGGAACCTTCACTCATATATTTCGAATCGGTATTTATAGGCGGGTAAAATTTATTTAGGGATATTGTTGAGAAAAAAATTTGATACATGAGTTTGTTACTAATCGCTATACTAATTGAGGTTAAGAAAAATGAAAACATATTTTAAGAATGGTATAGTAAAGGATGTTCCTTATTTTATAGATAAAACTGATGAATTTCAGATTCAAGAACTAGAGAACAAAACACTAAATAGTTTTATATATCCTGGAAACTCTATCAACTATACTCTAGATGAGGAACTCTGCAGATTATATGATACATTAAGAGATATGGTTTTTGAGGATACAGAAAAATATTATCAAGAGTTGAAAATATTACCCATATGGGTTCATGAGGCTGGACAAAACTCTGATTGTGATATAAGCGTAGATATGTTTAATGAGTTGGTAAGCGATAGTGACATACCCAATTTGTATAAGCATTTATATCTGATAGATTGCCAGTTCTTAGTTGGAACCATACAGAATTTGCTATGCGCAATGGAAGATGCATTTATTAGATACTATAAATCGATTGCTATTTCGGAAAAAGAAGAAAAGTATGAAGCTTTAACGGATCCCAATGGGACAATTTTTGTGCTTTCACAAAGTTCTACACGTGCATCTTCTATGATTGAAATGTATTTTACAAAGGCCTACTCAATTTTGGATATAATATGTAAAATCTGCTATGAAATCCAGTTTAAACGTGAAGATTTTAGTGCATATAAAAAGACAAACTGTGCAGATATATTGTGGGGAGCCAGAAAGAAATTGGCAATAAACGGAACATCTAATACATTGTTCGAAAAGTGTGATTTTATAAGTACAATTGAATCTTTACGCAATGAATTAGTCCACAATGGTACTTGGGAACTAAATCCTAAAAAATTTATTAGATTTGAAAATGGACTGGTTCAAGAACGATTTATGTTATTTCCAGATATGACACAGGGACATTTATCGACTGCAAAAAATAGAAAACATTTTTTTGCTTCTGGAATAAAAGTCAATAATATTTTGCCACATATTCATTCGGAATTTAAAAGACGACTTTTAAAAACCATAGAGATAATGAATAAATAATAGAAAATATAAATTAGCAATATTATCTCTAGATAGAATGATCTTATGAGAATTCGCTAATCGTGAAAAAATACTTTCAATTGCAATAACTGAGCAGTGATAACGATTCTTAATTTGCATTAAATTTTAAACATAGAACTTACTATGATATACTAGATTGGTATTATATCTAGCAAAGGAAGATGATAATTCCCATTTATCGTAAAAACACTTTTGTAAAAATGGACTAAATAGCATTTAGCATAAAGAAACATGGATTTATGGGTTATGTTCAAAACCTTAAAAACATTTTAGATTGCAAGGGCATGACAGTAAAAGAACTTATACTAAAGGCAAAAATTGCATCAACAACGCCTTATTCCATTATTCAAAGAGATGCCTCTATTCGTTTTGACACTGCGATTAGAATATCTAATATATTGGATATTCCTATCAGTTCTATCTGCAAGGATAATCCATATGACGATATTGAGACTTTACCGGCACTTCCATCTGACATTGAAAAGCGGAATATTGACAGCCATAAAAATAATTACATATCAGACCGTATCGCCTGCATTCTACAAAAAATTTGATTACACAGAGTTGCCTATGGTTGATGAGTTGATTGCTGATTTATATGTGCTAGATGACACTACACGACGTGATCTGTTTGAATATACAGAAGTGTTAAAAGAATCATACTTCTCTTGAAAGAGCTACTGACTTAAAAGATATTAAATAGCAAAACATAATATTTAAATCACTAAATAAATTTGGAAAGGATAACATTATATTTCGTTATGGGTATAAACATATGAATGAGCATTTAAATTTTCTTTATAATTGGTTTTCAGAAGCTGATAGTCACCCTCAGTTTCCTAATCAACAATTTTCTCTGTTAACCGTTATTAATGTAAAGCAAGAACTGAATCAATTAAGCCAAGATATAAGCCAGACTGACCCCTTTTACAGCAAAGAATTTATGCGTCTAAAAGACCGTTTATTTAATTCATTCGGTGTAAATCCTGCTATTCATGGGATGACATTTGGTTATATTACTTCCTTATATGAAAAACAAAAACAGCCTTTCAATGATATATGGGATTATATTCACCCCAAAATCCAAAAGGTTTCCAAAGGACAATATCTCTCTGGATTTTATGCTGACGCTGCCGAAAATGCTTTTAAAGAAATCAACGCACGGACAAAACGCATATATGCAAATGCGTGTCCAAATACTCCTATTCCAGATGGTGCCGCTGCTATGACAAAAGTATATTCTTCAAACAATCCTATTGTAGAATTTTGTGATAGACACACCGAGAGTGGACAAAATACCCAATTAGGTTTTATGAAAATGGCAGAAGGTGCCATGATTGCTTTAAGAAATCCTGTTGCACATGAAAATCTAAACATGTCCCAAGATGATGCAATGCGTCAGCTCATGTTTGCAAGTATGATAATGTATAAGATTGACGAAGGTGTTATT